>JBBRDH010000112.1:0-17841 GCA_038204125.1 Mycobacteriales bacterium | reverse complement strand
CCGACGGTGGTGTTGGTGTTCGTTGATTCGACTGCCTACACCGACCGCTACGCCGAACCGGACAAGATCGGGTTCGGGTTGGACGACCCCGAGCGGTGGCCGGTGCCGTACTGGTACGTCGACGCCGGGATGTCGGTGCTGCTGGTGCTGCAAGCTGCCGTCGACCGCGGCCTGGGCGGGTGGTTCTTCGGTATTGCCGGGGGCGAACGGCAGCTTCGGGAGAGCTTGGATATCCCGGCCGGGCTTCGCTTCGTCGGCGCGATCGGCATCGGCTATCGGGCGGCCGACGACCGACCGATGGGTTCGGCTCTCACCCGGCCTCGCCGCTCCCTGGACCAGGTCCTGCACCAGGAGCGCTGGTGACAGATCTGTTCTCGCCGCGGGTGTGCTGCGTCAGGGTCGAACCCGGAGTTGCCTGAACGGTTGATCAAGCGGCTCTCTCGGCGAGGAATTCCGCTACGGTGCCGGCCAGTTCCCGTGCCCGGGTGATCAGTCCCAGGTGGCCGTCGGGGTAGACGACGAGCCTGGCATGCGGCAGGAGGCGGGCCATGATCCGGGCGTTGGCCAGCGGGATGATCGGATCGTCGTCGCCGGCCAGCACGAGCGTGGGCTGACGGATGAGCGGCAGGAAGGGCAGGCTCGTCCAGCCGGACACGCCGAGCATCTGGTAGAGGTAGCCGCGGCTGGTCCCGCCGTCGATCAGTGGCTGCAACGGTGACCCGGCGCCGGCAGAGCGCATGCTCCCGCCGTACAGCTGGCCGGCGATCCTGCGGGCGTGAACCGGATCCTGGTGCCGGCGGGGGGTGAGCATTAGTCGCAGCACGGCGGGGGTGGTGGGCACCATCAGCGATCCCGTCGCCGTCGCGACCAGCACCAGGCGACGGCAGCGCAGTGGGTTCTGGAACGCGAACTGCTGGGCCAGCCCTCCGCCCCACGAGAGGCCGAGGAAGTCGACCGTGCGATACCCCAGCTGGTCCAAGGCCGACTCGAGCAGGCGGGCCAGCGCCGGGTAGGGGTAAGGGACCGGTGGCGTCGGCGAACCCCCGACGCCGGGGGCGTCGAAGCGCACCACCTCGATCGACGGGTCGAGCGCGTCGACGAACGGATCGAGCACCTGCAGCGGCACGCCGATGCCGTTGGCCAGCACGAGCGGGGGCCCGTGGCCCGTACCTGGCCGCACCTGCATCCGCAATGAGCGTCGCCCCACCGTCACCAGCCGATCGATGCTCACCCGTCGCTCTCGTCCGGGGGCCGCACCTCGCGGCGGAGGACCTTGCCAGTCGGCCCCTTCGGCAGCTCGTCGACGATCCACACCTTGCGGGGGTACTTGTACGCCGCGAGGCGCTGCTTGACGTGCTCTCGCAGTTCATCGGGCTCCACGCTCTTGCCCGGCTTGAGCGCGACCGCCGCGCCGACTTCTTCACCGAGGTCGCTGTGCTTCATGCCAATGACAGCCGCTTCAGCGACGGCCGGGTGCTCGTAGAGCGCCTCCTCGACCTCGCGGGGGTACACGTTGTAGCCACCGCGGATGATCAGATCCTTCTTGCGGTCGACGATCGTGTAATAGCCGTCCTTGTCGCGGGTGGCCAGGTCGCCGCTGTGGAACCAGCCGTCCGGGACGGCCTCGGCCGTATCCTTCGGGCGCTGCCAGTAGCCCTTCATCACGCCCTCACCGCGGATTGTGATCTCCCCGACCGCCCCGTCCGCGACGTCGTCTCCGTTGTCGTCGACGAGGCGCAGCTCCATGCCCCGCACCGGGGTGCCGATCGTGCCTGGTCGGCGGTCGGCGTCCGGGTGGTTGAACGAGGCCACCGGCGAGGTCTCGGACAGCCCGTAGCCCTCCAGGATGATGCACTCGAACTCGCTTTCGAAGGCCCTCATCACCTCGACCGGCATCGCCGAACCCCCGGAGATGCACAACCGCAGGGTGGACAGGTCCGCTTCTGCGCGTCGTTCGTGGTGCAGCATCGCTGAGTACATGGTGGGAACGCCCTCGAAGATCGTGACGCGGTCCCGGCCGATGACCTCGAGCGCCTTGCCGCCGTCGAAGCGCGGGATGAGGGTCAGGCACGACCCCGCCAGGACCGAGGCGTTCAGCCCGCAGGTGAGCCCGAAGACGTGGAACAGTGGCAGACAGCCCATGATCACGTCGTCCGGTCCGACCTGGACGATCGTCTCCGCCGTGGTGCGCGTGTTCGTTCCAATGTTGTGGTGCGTGAGTTCGGCGCCCTTGGGCTGGCCCGTCGTCCCGGAGGTGTACAGGACGACCGCGGTGTCGTCGGCTTCCCGTTCGACCAGCTGGGTCTTTTCCTCGGGCAGTTGGTCGGGACCCATCGCCCCCACCACCATCGCCTCGATCCCGGTGGACTTCGCCGCCTCCTGCGCAGCCTCGGCCATCTGTTCGCCGGCCACGATGATCTTCGCACCGGAGTCGGTCAGGTAGTACTGCACCTCCCGGGCCCTGAGCAGTGGGTTCATCGGCACGACCGTCGCGCCGAGGATCAGCGCGCCGAAGAAAACGATCGGGTACGCGGGCACGTTCGCCATCTGCAGCGCGACCCGGTCACCCGGCTCGACGCCCTTCGACCGCAGCAGGGTTGCCATCCGTTGGGACGCGTCGAGAAGCTCCGTATAGGTCAACACCGAGTCGTCGAGGCGCAGCGCGGGTCGATCCCCGTCCCGCCCGGCGGAATCGAGCAGATTCTGCGCGAGGTTGGTCATGTGAACGCCCCTGTTCCGGTGATAGATCGCGGTCATTGCCAGACCGGCCTGCACCCCGAGAAATGTTGCGAGGTTACCGTCTCCGCGGGAGAACTCCATTTGCACCAAGCCGGCCGAGACCGGGTCGAGGCTCGGGCAGCCGTAGCCGTCGATCCCGGCCCCGACGACGCCGAGCTTGGCCAGCTTCTCGACCAGCGGCCACGGGAACTCGGCCCGCTCCCAGTAGCCGTTGATCACGGGCAGAACCTCGCCTTCCACGAAGCGGCGCACTCGACGCAGGACGTCCTGCTGCTGGGGCGTGAACGGGTCGCGCAGCGAGAAGTAGTCGGTGCCGAGGGCCTCACCCACGTCGCTGCTCAGGGGCAGGCGATCAGCGTTCGCGGACATAGCTCCCCGGCGCGTCCTCGAGCGATTCGTACCCGGAGCCGCCGGGTTCGTGGGGTGCGTCGCGTTCCGCGCCGCTGTGCGCGGCGAGCCACGCGACGTAGTCCGCCCACCAACTGCCCGACTGCTTCTCGGTGTTGGCGAGCCACTGCTCCGCGTCGGCCGGGGTGTCCTCGCTCGCCCGGAAGGACGCCTTCTCATTGCCAGGCGGGTTGACGATCGCGGCGATGTGCCCGCTGGTCGACAGCACGAAGCGGGTCTTCCCACCGAGCAGCTGGGTGCTCCGGTAGCAGTTCTGCCACGGGCACAGATGGTCCGCGACCCCGGCGACGACGTAGGCGTCGACGTCGACTGCCGACAGGTCGACCGGCGAGCCGCACAGTGTCGCCGCACCGGGCACCGTCAGCTTGTTGTCCTGCGCGAGCTCGATGAAATCACGGTGCAGGCGCGCGGGCATGCGGGTGGTGTCGGCGTTCCACGACAGGATGTCGAAGGCCGGCGGCGCCTTGCCCAACAGGTAGTTGTTCACCCAGTAATTCCACACCAGATCGCGCGGGCGCAGCCAGGCGAACACTTCGGCGAGGGCGGCCCCGTCGAGGTATCCCTGCCGGGCCGACCGGGCAACCGCTGCGCCCGTCACGCGGCGGTCGGACAGCGCTGCCGGTGTGCCGGCGTGGTGCTGGTCGAGCACGGTGACCAACAGCGAGAGCGCCGCGATGCGGTCCAGCTGCCCGGTGACGGCCAGGTGCGCGAGCAGCATCGAGGTGAGCATGCCGCCGGAGCACAGCGCCAGCAGCACCGTGCGGGGCGAGGCACTGATCTTCTCGACCGCCTGGAGCGCTTCGAGCACGGCCTCGGCGAAGGCATCCACACCCCATGCCGCGCCGTCCCCGCCGGGATTGCGCCACGAGATCATGAAGACCTGCTGCCCCGAGGCCACCAGGTACTCGACGAGGCTGCGGCCTGGGGCCAGGTCTACGACGTAGAACTTGTTGATCGTGGGCGGGACGATGAGCAACGGTGTCTCTCGGACAGTGGCCGTCTGGGGCGAGTACTCGATGAGCTCGAGGAGCGGGTTGCGGAAGACTACGTGGCCGGGGCTCACCGCGAGGTCGCGCCCGACGACGTAGGCGTCCGGTTCGACCATCCTGGGCACCCGAGGCCGGGTCGAAAGGTCGCGCACCATCGCGGCGGCTCCCTTGGTGAGGTTCGCTCCACCGCTGTCGATCGTGGCCTTCCACACGGCCGGGTTCAGTAACGGCGTGTTCGTCGGTGCCAGCGCCTCGACGAGGTTGTCGGCGAGGAAGCGCATCCGTTGCTCGCTGCGCCAATCGAGGTCGATCTCGTCCACAAGGGTGAGGGCCGCGGCGCTTGCGGCCAGGTAGGCCTGGGCCACGCGGCGCAGCACCGGGTTGCCGGTCCACGCCGGATCGGAGAAACGCTTGTCCTTGCGGTCCGGCGCGATCTGCGAGCGGCCGGCGGCGACGCGTGCGAGTTCGACGACAGTGCCACCGGCGAGACGGGCGGCCGGAAGCGGGGTGCGGGCAACGGCGGCCGCGAAACGCAGACCGGCCCTACCCGGCAGCCAGCGGCCGATCGACGAACCGGCGTCGGCCAGCATGGTGTCCATCGGAGCGGCGGCGCCGACGGCCTCGGCGCCGCTGCGTTCTGGGTTCGTCACGTCCACCTCGTTGTTTCAGGTCCGCAGCGCGCACGGATCGCGCACCCTGCTTGTGTGACCGCGCTCACCCGCACCGGCGAACTTTACCGTGCCTGCACGTCATGGCCGATAGACATGTTGTTGTCGCCATGACCCCCAAATACCCGATCGCGGTCCGCGGGAACACAAAGAGAAACAAGCTGGTCGCCGCGGCGGCAATACCCGACACTCCGATGACCATCGCCGTCAGCTTGCCGATTCGGACATCGTCTGTTGCTTTCGGCGATCCATTTCGGCGTTCGAGGGCCCAGACGGTGAAGACCAGAAATGGGGGGGTGAAGTACAGGCCGGCCCACAACCAGAACGCGACATTGCCATGGACGAATTTGTTCCAGTGCACAATCGTTGCCACGCCCATCAATGAGGCGAACAGCCCAACCGGAATGAAACCACCGGCAACCCTGTGCCAAGAAATCTCGGTGATGACTCGGACGAAGAAATACGAACCACCGACAGAATCTTGGTGGCCGGCAGAACGCGGTCGGACTCGACCTTGGCTCCCGTCATGCTCACGCCCTCCGGTGGCGCTTCAACCAGGCGAACGTCGGCGGCGGCGGCGGTGGTACTGGTTCACGCCTCAGTTCCGAAGCGGCGGTCCGACGTCTACGCAGCTCCAGTCCCAGGCTTTCCTCGCCGCGAGCCATCGCCCACCGGTGGTTCGCCGAAAAGGCTGGCTTCAACAGCCAACTCAAATTTCGCAGCAGCGGTTTGGTCGCGCTGACCTGCCAGTCATACCCGATGACAACTTCGGGTCCGTCCTGGGTGAATGTCCACCGACCGGTCCCGTTCAGGTCGCCCGCGGCGCTCAGCGCGAAGCCAGAGTCGGTCATCGGTTCGGTGACCGTCAGTGCCCACCTCAGGGTATACGGGAGCCAGCCCTTGGTGAACAGATCGACGACCTTGCCGGTGCCGTCGGGTCCTGCATCTTTCACGTGTGTGACGCTCAGGTATACCGAAGGCCACCATCTGGGTAGCGAATCCGCGTCGCCAAGAACTGCCTTGACTTCTTCCACGGTGCCCGCGACCCGCCAGATCGTCAGAAAGCGGTAGTCACTATCCACGGCCAAAGCCTCACCTACCCCGAGGAACGGAGCAACCCCCAAACGGTATCCAATTCGGCGGAACCCCCGACCAAATCGACGATCCGGAGCCGTTTCGAGTCAGCGACGCCGCACTCCCGGAACCCCAGCGGCTCACGGATCTGTGCTCGGTAACGCTCAATGGCCCGCCCAGACCACTCATGAAGCCGAGTTCAGCGGTAGCAGCCCCGAGCGGCCTGGAGACGCAGCCGACCACGTCGTCAGGGAACTCTGACTGCCCCGCGCATCTGTCCGTGCACTGAAAGAACTTGAGAAGCAGAGCGAACGCCAACGGGGTTGACGTCCCGGTTGCCGCCAGCCGTCGACAATTACGCAGCCGTCAACGGCCGGAGCTCAACAGCTGGTCAGCATCAGGATCCGGTACCCTCAGCGACGGTGACCCCCTGGGAAAGGGGCGGACCTGTCAGTCCAGATCGGATCCGGGAATCCAACTGGAGTGGAACCCGAAGGGAACCTTGACCGGGAGATGCACAATGGCGACGGGGTCGTCGGTGAAGTTTTGTGCGTCCAGGATAACCAGGTCGCTGGTTCCGCTGTCCTGGTCGAACGAGAAGTGCAGGAGCCACCCCTCGTCCTCCTCGCCGGGCTGTGAAGCCGGCGTAGGGCCCGGGATGAAGACCGCCTCGGTGGGCGTCGTTCGCGGGGTGGGCCGCCGGATCTGGGTGAGTCCGGTGTCGGCATCGAATTTCAGCAGTGATTCCGGGGTGTGGGAGGCGATGCGCTCCGAACCGGCAGTGACGCCGTAGTGGTAGCGGGCTACGCCCGCCACGTGATGCGGGTTGATCCGTGGAAGCTCCTGCAGGTGGTCGTCAAGTTGGCACTCGATGGTCCGCCCAGACTTCAGGTCGATCGTCCATTTCCACAGTTGGCCGCCTTGGGTCAGTGGATCTGCGGCTCCGGAGTCGAAGAGGCGGCCATATCGGATGGCGCGGATGCTGATGTGGTCATCGGTTTCTACAGCGTCGACGGTGTGGAAGAGGAAGCACGGTTCGATCGGGAACCACCGCACCGGCGCGGGCCCGCGACGCGGGACGATTCCGATTCTGCTGTGGTGCCGCTGGTCCCAACCGTAGGGGAACCGGCCTCGGATCGCGTCTGCCACGTGGAACCGAACGGGCAGGTCGAACAGCACCGCATGGTGGGATGTCAAGGCGATGTCGTGAAGCATCGGTCGGCCGTTCAGCGAGAAGCGGCGCGCAGACAGCAGTGCCCCGCCGCGACTGAGGACTCTGTACTCCGCCCAGGTACGCAGCGGTGAATAGACGACGGCATGCAATTCGTCGGTCGCCGGGTCGAACTTCGGATGGGCGCTGGCGCCGTGTGGTAACGCCCCGGCTAGGTCGGTGTAGCGCACGGTGTCAAGATCGGGCGTCAACTGGACTGCTGCACAGCCGGTTTCGACCAACGCCAACAGCATCCCGGCGTGGCTGATGACGTTGGTGTGCACGGTGCCGATCGGGAAGTGCCGTCGGCCCGGGGTACGCCTCTCGTGCAGGGCCGTTGTCACCCTGGTTGACCGTATCCACCGATTCCGGAACCACTCCGCGCGGCCGCCCCGTATGCGAACGCCGCTGACCATGCCGTCCTGGGCGAACCATTGATAGCGGTCGACGTCGGTATGGCGGGGGGGCCGGAGCGGGTTGGGCCCGATCTGGGTGAAGAGGCCGTCGAGTTCTGCTGGAATGTGCCCGTCCACCACCAGGTTCCGTGCGGTCGTCTCCTTGAATACAGGTGCAAAGGCACCGAGCAGGAACGGGCTGGTCACGACGCAGTACCTGTCTGGCGAGGGTGGAACATGTTGTCGGTCGGTAGAACGGGCAACCCAACGAATCCGTCCTGGGGATGGAACTCAGGTGACTCGACTTCTGTCGCGTATGGGTGTGGTGATCATCGCGCGATCGAGCTCGTAGGTGGGATCCTCCAGTCGGCTGCGGATCATTGCGATTCTGAAGATCACAAGTCCGAAGGCTGCCTTGGCGAGAATGTCGGCCACGGAGTACCCGGCCTGCCGCAGCACAAAGCCGCCCTCACCGCCGAAGAAAGAGCCGCCCAGCACCGGGAAGAGAAAGGCGATCGGATACACGCACCACAGGATTACAAGTGAGAGCCGGAGGGTCTTGATCCAGCCGCGTACCTCCACCGGCTGGCCGGCCACCGACCGGGACAATTCGGTGTAGAGGATAAAGACGATGAAGATGAACACCACGGTTGGCGTTCCGGTAGCGCGGCGATACCCGGCGCTGCGAGGCGAAAAGGTACAGGGCGGTGAAGGTCATACTGGCGATGACCAGCGAAAGCAGGTTGTACACGGTGGAGAAGTTGCTCGCTGTCAATGACGGGATATGTACCTCGGCAAGAAGAGGCATGTTGGGGCCTTTCATTTCGGCATGGGCGGGCGTTGACTCGTGGAGGGGTTCTGCAGGCAATAACGACGGTGTATACCGAAGTTCATCAGTCCGCAACTTGCACAAGTTTGCCCGGTCTAGAGCCCGTACCGATGACCCCAGCTGCGCACAGTGGCCGGCGCCACCCCAGCCGCGCCGCGACGACGCCGGCGGACAGCTCCGCGATGGCCGGCAGCAGCCCGTCGGTGGCCGGCAGGGGATCGCTCGACGGCTGCATCCACGCCATCGGGGCGGCAAAGGGTAAATCAATTTGCATAAGTTTAAGTGTGGAGATGGTCTTTTTGTGCTGCAAAGGGGGTCTTAATATTCCCCGCCATCCTCAGTCAATTGTTGGCAAGTAGCGGGTCTCATTGAGGTCGGTGACGCGTTGTCGGCACCCCGGGTGACGCGGCGTCCTCCCTTGCCCCAAGTGACGGCCCGCCTGCTCCTCGCTGCTGGGCACGGTACTGACTGCACATCGCGCGCCGGCTGATCCTTACCCAGGGCCGGAGTGGTTTCTACTCAGCCCGACCGACAGTGGCGATGTTTCGGCAAGCTCTTCATTCGGGTCGACCCCCTCAGGAGCGCGGCATGACCGGGAAGACGACCCGCTTCGACGTGGCGTTCATAACGCCGGCCAGAGAGGTGTACCAGGCCACCACGGCCGTGATCAGACCGAGCCATCCGCCGATTTGGGTCATCGAAGCTGATGCCGCGTAGGCCCCGATGGCCAGGAAGAGGAAGGTCAGGGCCAGGAGTGCGAAGACGGCCATCAGAGCGACGCTGGTCTTCGTGGACGCGATGAACATGTATGCGGTGAAGATCGTCCACCCGAGTAGGTAGGTTCCAATTCCTTTGTGCAGGTCGTCGGCCGAGGCGTGTTCTGGAATATGGTTGAGCAAGTACCAGAAGGACAGCCAGAACGCACCATAGGAAGCAAATGCCGTCGCTCCAAAGGTATTGCCCTTGGCGAACTCCCACATGCCGGCGAGAAGCTGGGTGATCCCGCCGTAGAAGAAGGCGAGCCCGAAAACCACCCCCTCTACGGTGGCGGGCAGTAATTTCGCGTTGACGGCCGAGAGGAAGAAGGTGGTCATCGCGAAAGCCGCGAGACCGAGCGGTCCGGGATCGGCAATGCCGGATCCGAGAGATCCTCTGGCTGGTTCGCTGGTTGAGGTCATCGAATTCCTCTCCTGATGTGCAAAGGCAGTCTTCGCGCTCCACGAGCGGCGGCACGATTGCCATTGGGTCCACAGCCTTACGGCAAAGTGTAGGACTGGTCCGCACTCTCAGCCACTCGATTGGTCACGACCCGCTCGACGGACGTTCCACCAGACCGCCAAGGACGTTCGGTTGGCGATGGATGACGAAGTCAGGCACGCAGCCGAAGAGGCAGGCGGCAACGCGAAAGTGCGGCCGGGAAGCAACTGACAATCAGCATATGAAGCGGAAGGACACGGCGATCAGGCTCCGGTGGACGCCGAGCAAGGCGGACGCGAGGCGAGGGACGCCGTAAGGGAGGTCCTGGATCGCTGACCTTCGACCATCACTCCGGCGATGGCTCGGCCGCTGCCGGACAGCGGCCGTACCGATCGGCGTTCGTCCTGCGAACATTACGCGCCGCCAATCACCCGGGGCCGGGAGAAACGCCGGCGCCGTGGGTCGTATTTCGACCCGCTGTCTCGCACGTCACCGCGGCCCGCGGGATCCTGGGCAAAGTCGTCGTCACCGCCGCCGACCAGCTCTCCGCCGCTGAACAGGGCTTCGATTCCGATGTGCCGCACTTAGCCCGATACCTGGCGGACACCCGCCCCGACGATGCGGCGCAACCCGAACTGCCCGCGACGTCAGGCCAATGCACCTGCTAAGTCCGGCCAATGCACTTCCTCGCCAGCTCGGTAACAGGTGGGATTCCGCTGGGCAGCTTTCCGGCGTTGCTGGTCAGCTCGGCCCGGGCCTGACGAGGGAGGGTCAGCGGCTTGGTGGTCTATTTGGACCTAACTGTTTGTCGCAAACGCGCCGGCTTGCGCCAGGGCCCAGTGGGTCCAATAGCAGCGTGCGGGTTGCGGCGACTTCGGCGTCGGACACCGGAGGGAACGGCGCGGCTCACTTCCCGTCACTGCCACGCATCCGACCAGAGCGCCCCTTCCAACTGCCCCAGCTCTACATGGTCGAACAACTCAACGCCCAAGCCCACCCGCCCGTCGATCCAAAATCGCTGTCCAGTCCGGAGCCGGCGCCAAAATCGGTATCCCGGACGACCCGCAGACCACGGAAGCTGATCGCGACTGAGCCGCCGACCCAGCGACCCCGCCCAGGTTGCCGATCAGTCGGGTGCGGTGGCGTGGCGGCTCAGGATGTTGTCCACCTCGCGGGCCGCGCTGGCAAGTTGGGCCGATTCGGTGGCGTCGAAGTCCTGCGCGGACACGGTTTTTCGCAGCCGGGCGAGTTGCCTGACAACGATGTGCGTCTGCTCGGGGTGAGCGCGCCGGGCCAGGTCGGCGAGCAGGGTGAACATCGCGGCCATGACCTGCGGGTCGGCGGCCCCGTAACGGCGAGGCTGAGTGATCGCGATGTCCACCATCTCGGCCACGCCGGGTTGGTGCACCACCACTCTGACCTGCTTCCCGTCGTCGAACAGGACGACCGGAGACAGGTCACGGTCCAGTAGTTCGCACAGCAGCGAGGAGATGTGTCCCAGAGCGTGCACGGCGGTGGTGGGGTCATTGATCCCGGGCGAGAGCGCCTTGTTGGTGACGTCGGTCAGTTGCCGCAGGCCGTAACCGACATCCTGGGCGGCTGTGCGTTCAGAGCCAATGTGCACGGCAGCGGCCACGCGTCTCTGCAGCTTGTCTGCGACAGCAGCGGCGATCGGGCCGTCCGGGGACCACATCTGTCCCAACGGCGTGCGCTCGACCAGAAACATCCCCGGGCGGGCGGTGACAACGATGATCACCGACGCCGTCGAGGCCGCGGCAAACAGGTCGCGCTCATCGATCCGCACCAGGAATCCCGATGCTGGACACAGCAGGTCCACCGCATCCTCGCCGACCGGGGGCAAGGTCTGCTGCGGCCCGGCGTCGTCGCGGTGCTTCAGAACTGCCCGGACAGTGGCCATGGCGTCTTGGTGCACATCCCTGAGCATCGTTTCGACCCGAATCTGCCGCGCCAGGTGCGCCAGGAATACCACCAGCCCGATCACGCTGGCAATGGCCAAAATGAACGACAGGGTGACCGACATTTTCGGTACGAACGCCGCCCCGGCGCTGTTGCGACTACTGCGCACCGCCCGCAGGACCGTCAACGAGTACGTGAAGGTGGCCAGGAACAACCCGAGCGTCGCCTGGACGAAGACATCGCTGGTGAACGTGCGCAGTAGGCGGGGGGAGAATTGGCTGCTGGCCAGCTGGAGCGTCACCACCGTCAAGGAGAACGTCAGCGACGTGACGGTGATCAGCGAACTCGAAACCGCAGCCAGCACCGTTCTGGCGGCGTCGGCGTCGCCGCCGAACAACACACCATCCAGCCACGCTGGAATCGAGTCGTCCGCGTAGGCGTCGAACCGCGGAAGCAGCACCCCACACACCGCGGCGACCAGCACGCCGACCACCGGCAACGGCCAGAGCTGGGTCCGCACCGTGTCACGGGCTGTTGCCAGCAACCGAGGCACGGCGGTCAATCCCGCCGAAAAGTTGTTGACCGATCGTGTTGTACCCGCCCCGACTCCTCAAGACCTGCACTGACCGGAGCACGCCGACCACGGCACGTGGCAGCAGGGCGACGGCGGTCGGCTGCACCCATCACCTCGTCAGGCTCCTTCAATCAGATGACTCCAACGACGAAACAGATTGGGTTCGTTACCGGCCGGATCTACCGACCCTAGATCAGGACTCAACCGTCGTTCCCATTGGGACGGGGCCCCGCTGCCGCGCCGTCGTCGCTGTCCTCGACGCCCCAGAAGCGCCGTCAACCGCATTGCCGGCGTGGTGGTCGATCCGATAGCCGCCGTTGGTCGTCGGAACGCGGACCTCGTGGTCGGGGTTGGGGCCCGATGCCTGCGCGCCGTGGGGACGTCGTCAGGAGGTTCGACCTCCGTGCTCATGCCTTTGGGGTCGAGGGCGTGCCCGTTGGTATCGAAGTTCTGGGTGCTGCCGTCGGGCATCAGCAGCTGTCTTGCGCCGTCGGGGTTTCGGGTGATCATGATGTCATCCGGCAGAAACGCCTGGTAGCCAACACCTCCGGTCGGGTTGCGCAGACACCTGGACGCCGTCGGGCAACGGTCACCCTATGGCGATCGGCCTGCGAGCGCGAATTCCTCATCAAGGTCTTGGAGACTTTGCCTGTCGAGCCGTACGAGCTTGCCACCGCCGAAGCGTATGGACGCCTACTGGCACACGTGCACCGCAGCGGGACGTAACGCGGAGCGCACGACCTGATAATCGCAGCGACTGCGGTCACCACCGGCCGGACTGTACTCACCACGGACCGCAACGCCCGCTTCGATGATCTTCCGGGTGTGGACGGCATCGTGGTGAGCTGATCCCTGACGGGACACGCCAGTGCGAACCATCCGAGCCGCCTGCCCCTGTTCGGCGAGGCGGATGAGCGCCCGGCCAGGGATCCTTCACCGGTCAGCGATACCTGAGCAGGTAACCACTAGCCATTGGTCCTGGTGCGGATATTTTTTTCTGAGTCGTCGGCGATCTGCGTGATGCGTCGGGTGCGGGTGGCCGGTGTCCGGGCGGAGGCGATCCAGCGCAGGATGTTACGCCGGGTCGAGGGCGGGAAGTCCGCGTAGTGGCGTGTGGCGTGGCCGCGGCAGGCCAACGCGGCGGCGAGGTCGTCCGGGACGATCAGGGCGTCGACGTCGTTCATCGCGTCCCACATCCCGTCGGATGTGGCGCGGTCGATCTGGGCCTGTCCCGCTGGGTTCATCAGACCGACGGCGATGAGTCGTTCCGCACGGTCCTTGTAGGTCTTGGCCCACGGTTGGGTGCGTCGGGGGCTGATCTGCTGCATCACTCGAAGGTCGTCGATGCGGCGCATGCCGCCGTCGCACCAGCCGAACATAACCAGGAGGTCCAGGACGGCATCGTGCTGGACGTACCTGTCCGCAGCTGCCTTTTTGTAGGTGATCAGCCAGATTCCGTCCCGCTGCCCGTGGTGGCTTTCGAGCCACTGCTGGAGCTGGTCGATGTGGGTGATCTCCACTTCGGCGAAACGGTCGCCGGCCCGGGTTCCCACAGGTTCAGCCCGCCGCGCCGACGGCAGGGTCGCTTTCGGTCTCGGCGAGTTGGCGTGGGTTGACCTTGGGCAGGCGGAAGAGCAGCAGCAGGACGAGTAGATAGATGCCGCGGGGACGGCGCGCCGGTGGGCGCCCTGCGGAAGGTCGGGCAGCACGACGGTGGCGGCCTCGGACAAGAGCTTCGCGGTGGCGTCGAAGATGCGGCTGTCGACGAAGGCACCGTGCACGCACAACACTGGCGGGCCTTGGCCGACCAGACGGACCGGGATGGGACCGAGCCGGGTCGCCACGTTCAGCCGTCGAACGCCCACATCGGGGAGAGTATTCATGAGCTGCTCCGTATCGTGTAGCACCTGCTACGTAGAACCGAAGTGTAGCGACTGCTACAACAAGCTGGCAACGTTTTGAAAGAGGGACCGGGGAATGAGGGAGCGCGGCAGGCCGGAGCAGCGCCAGGCTTTTTTGGCTGGGGCAGTCGAGCATGTTTTGCGGCACGGGGCCAGCGGGCTGTCATTGCGTCCGTTGGCTGCAGCGTTGGGCACCAGCGACCGAATGTTGCTGTACTACTTCGGGAGTCGCGAGCTCCTGCTGGGGACAGTGCTTGACCGTGTGGGTGACGGGCTCGTCGCGGCGCTGTCCGAGGCGGTCCCGGCCGGCAGGTCCCATCCTGAGGTGCTGTTGCGCGCGGTGTGGTCGGTGGCGCGCGAGACCGACGTCGAGCCGGTGCTCCGGCTGTACCTGGAGATCATGGGTCAAGCCGCCGCACAGGTCGCTCCGTTCGCCGCCGTGGCAGCTCGGGTGGCGCACCGCTGGCTGGACTGGGCGCAGGATCGGGTCGACGTGCCCGTCGCGGAGCGCCAGGACGCTGCCGCTGGTTTGCTCGCGACCATCGACGGCCTACTGATCCTGAATTTCGCCGTGGGGAGCGGCGTCGCGGACCGCGCCGTGCTACGCCTGCTGGACCAACGCTGAGATGGATGGCCGCCGAACGCTGCCATGCGCGCCGCACAGATGACGTTGTCACGCATGACGATCAGATCGTCGGTGAATGGCGCCAGCTGATGTTGGGGTTGCGGACACCGTCGTTGGGCGACCCGCCTACCGTCGCACTGCATGGCTTACTTCCTCTGCACGCTTGTCCATGGGCCGGGCTGGGACGACCAGCGAGGAATCCGAGATCAAGACGGGTGGAACGAGCATGCCGCGTTCATGGATCGGCTCGTCGATGACGGCATAATCGTTGTGGGGGGCCCGGTCGGCGTCGGCGACCGCACCGCCCACCTCATCGAGAGCGCTACCGAAACTTCCGTGCGCGCCCGGCTTGCGGATGATCCCTGGGCCCAGGACGGCCACCTGACCGTCGGATCACTCGAACCTTGGTCGCTGTGGCTCGACAGCCGGAACCCGGGTACCGCCGGAGTTTTCGGTGCCAGCTGAGGATCGCCTGCCGGGGACGGGTGCAGCCTGGGTGGAATCACGGATTCCTGTGGGATGACGCTGATGCGATGCGTTGACGTTTCCTGGTTTGGCGCTATTTAAGGATGCGGTAGACCGTGAGGACGATCATCACGCCGAAACGTTGAAAGTCGGGCAGGACGAGCCGCAGGACGTTGGCGGCGTCGTGAAAGCCGTCGGCCATGCCCGAGCTCAACCGGGTAGGTGAAACGGACGGTACTGATCCACGAGTCTTAGCGTGATCAACGCGCGGACCAGCGTGATGCAGCCGGTGGTCACGATGTCCCTGCCCTGATGGCGTTTGAGCGCGCCGCGAGTAAGCGCCCTGGGGCACCGGCGCGGCCGCGGGCTACGGGGTCGACTCGAGCGGCCAGACCTCGACCACACCGTTGGCCACCGCACATGGCGTCGCCGAGACGACACGGATGGCCTCTTGCAGGTCCGCAGCCTCGATAACGGCGAACCCGGCGATAGGCAGGTCGGCGCTCAGGAAGGGACCCTGGGATGTTTCCACACCTGAGTCGCCGTGATTGCGTACCTGCACCGGGGCGCCCGCAACGCCCATCAGCACACCCTCGGACCTGAGGCGCGCGTCGTTCGCGTGCGCGGCGTTCCGGACCAAAGGATCGGTCCGCTCATAACCCGCCTGGTCGCCGTAGCCGATCGTGATGAATTTGGGCATCGAGTCTCCCCACACATCGTCAGGCTTTTCCTCGCAATATGGCCATCAACAAAGCCTACTGTTGCAGAACAAGCCACCAACAGCGAACTCATCGACCCGATCCCGACACGCGGTGACCGTGACGGTTCGCACGCGGATCGGCCGCCGGGCGTGCCTCTCGCGTTACCTCCAGGGCTTGAAGTCGCTGAGCGTCGGTCTCCAACCGGAGATTGGCCGTCTGAGCACGCCCTGCTCGTCGCTCAAGACCCGAGCGATGTGGTGTTTGGACTGCATTGCCTGGTTCGGCGATAGGGCGAGTCGACTCGTCAGCGTCGTTGGAAACGGTGCGCCAGACTGGCTTGATGACTGTCGACTACGCCCAGACCGACCGGTTCCGCGGCGCCCGAATCTTTCTGTGCGACATCACCGGCCTTGAGATCCGCGATTGCGAGGTCAGCGGTCTGAAGATCGTCGACTGCTATGGGAGCGACGTTTATCTCGGAGGGGACTTCAAGCGTCTCGTCGTCAATGACGTCGACGTGACCGCGTACGTCCAAGCCGAGCTCGACCGCCGGCACCCCGCGCGGGTACAGGCGCGGGACGCCACGTCTCCCGACGACTACCGGGCGGCTTGGAATGTCATCCAGGCGCAGTGGGAAGCGACGCTCGACCGCGTAAGGCTGTTACCCGAAACCCTCCTGCACGAACGGGTCGACGGCGAATGGTCGTTTGTCGAGACGCAAAGACACCTGCTGTTCGCCAGCGATGCCTGGCTCGGCAACGCCGTGCTCGAAGACGAAGCGCCCTACCACCCGTTGGGATTCCCTGCCGGCGGGATGCCGGCTGGCGAGTCGGCAAAGCTCGGACTCACCCTCGAAGCCACCACGACGCTCGGCGAGGTTCTCGCGCAGCGGCTCCTTCGCATGGCCACGATGCGGCTTTTCGTCGACGGGCTCACCGAGGCCGAGCTCGATCGGACCTGCCGTCGCAAGCCAGCGGACCCCTATCCCGACCAGGAGTACACCGTGCGCCGCTGCCTCCGAGTGATTCTGAAAGAAGAGGCCGAGCACCACCGCTATTCGTTGCGCGACCTTGCCGTTCTCGAGTCCGTTGAGCGAACCGAATGAGAATTGGTCACTGGTGATGCGTGGCGACTTGGCGCAGCGTAGGAACACGCGTCGGTCCAAGTTTGGTCCCTGTGCGGTTCCCGGGGGCGTGCTCAGCAACTACGAGACCGCCCCGCCGCTACCCGAGTGCGAGCATCGCCTCGGCGACCTCGGCGACCTCGCCGGCCGCCGCGTCAGGAATGGCCGTGGCGGCCTCCTCGAGGACGAGCAGCCGCGCACCGTGGATCTCGCGCGCGATCGCCTCGCCGTTGCCGATCGGGAAGAACCGGTTGCGGCGGCCGTGGACGACGAGCGTGGGGACGGTGATCTCGGGGAGGCGTTCACGCCAGCGGGGTTCGCAGTCCAGCTTGCCGAACACCAGGCCCAACTGGTTGGCCATCTGGACCTGGGGGGTGGCGCCGGGCGTGCGGTCCCAGATGCGCCCGGCGAGCGCCCGAGCGGCGACAGGGTCGTCGCCGACGATCTCCGCGCCGGCCGCGGCGAAGTCCGACACCGCCTCGCGGTCACTCCAGTCGGGCCCCGGGCGGTTGAACAGGCGTTTCATCGTCGCCTCGTCATGGTCGGGGAGGTCATCGTCGGGCGGGCCGGGCGCGACCGCACGGGTGCCGGCCAGGGTGAGCGCCGAAAACGCGCCGGGGTGGTCGAGCGCAGCGACTTGGGCGACCATCCCGCCGACACCGATCCCGGCCAGGTGCGTGGGCCCACCGCCGAGTGCGTCGGCAAGGGCCGCCGCATCGGCGGCGAGGTCGCGCAGGTTGTAGGCAGGCGCCTCTGGGTTCACCGTCGTCGACTCCCCGCTGTCGCGCAGGTCGTAGCGCACCACCCGGCGGCCGCCGGCGGCGAGGCGCTCGCAGAGCGAGTCGGGCCAGGAAAGCATCGTCGTCCCGCCCACCAGCAGGACAAGAGGCGCGTCGCCGTCGCCGAAGAACTCGACGCCCAAGGCGACCTCATTGACGTCGAGAGTTGTCATCCGAGCACCGTAACCGGAGGCGGTAGGGAGCCAGCCTGCAATCCCGCGCGGCATTGATTAGTGGGGGCCTGTCG
>JBBRDH010000111.1:0-17850 GCA_038204125.1 Mycobacteriales bacterium | reverse complement strand
CCCACCCCCAGCCCGACGCCGGCGCCCACCCCCAGCCCGACGCCGGCGCCCACCCCCACCAGCCCCGAGCCGGCCCCCGGCGGTACACCGAGCCCGCCCACGGGCGGTGGCGGAGGGGGTCGCGGACCGACGTCGCCGCCGCCGGAAAAGACACTCCAGCGGATCGTCCGGAAAGCAAGAAGGAGAGGCGCCAGATGACAGGGGACGAGCTGCTGGCAAGGGAGGAATCATGTCGTCGACATTCGCGACTCCGGCTTCCGTAGTTGTCATCACGCACAACGAAGGCGACGTCCTTCACGCGACGGTGGACGCCTTCCTCGACACGTCGCCGCCCGGCAGCGAGGTGATCGTCGTCGACGACAGCTCGACCGACGGCAGCGCGGACTTCCTGGTGGACGGCTATCACGGCGTCCAGCTGGTCCGACCCACCGAGAGGCTGGGGGCGCTCAAGGGACGCAACTTCGGTGGGGCAAGGGCGACCCGCCCGTTCATCGTCTTCGCGGACGCCCACGTCGTCCCTCCGCCCGGCTGGGGACCGGCGTTCGTTGAGGCGCTCGCTGAGCCGTACGTGGCCGCCGTCGGCCCCGGCATCAGTGTGATCGGCCGGGCGAACTCCACGGCGTACGGCCATGTTTGGAAGGACCCGGCGCTGAGCTGGCGCTGGCTGGACAAGAAGAGCAATGACCCGTACGAGGTGCCCATGCTTCCGGGCGCCTTTTACGGGCTCGACCGCGATGTGTTCGAAAAGACCGGCGGGTTCGACAGTGGCCTGCTGGTTTGGGGTACGGGCGACGCCGAGCTGTCGCTGCGGTTGTGGCTGCTCGGCTACCGGTGTCTGATGGTGCCGGCCATCGACGTCGGCCACCAGTTCAAGAAGGCGCACAACTTCGAGCTGAAGTGGGACCTGCTGCTGCACAACATGCTGCGTACGGCAACGGTCCATCTCAACCAAGAGCGGCTGACCCAGGTGGTCGCGGCGATGAGCGAGCGCAAGGCTTTCCCAGGCGCCTTCGCCCGGTTGCTGCTCAGTGATGCCTGGCGCCGGCGCGACGAGATCCGTTCACTTCGGGCGCGTGACGACGATTGGTACTTCGAGTATTTCGACATCAACTGGCCAGAGCCGAGCCAGGGCTGATGAGAATTCTTGTTGCAGGAGCCGACGGCTACCTCGGCTGGCCGATGTGCATGCGGCTGTCCCAGGAGGGCCATGAAGTCCTAGGCGTCGACAGCCTGATCAAGCGCGCCTGGGAGCATGAGCTCGGGGTGAAGCCGCTGGTCCCGGTGCCCGCTCTCACGGACCGGGCCGATCGGTGGGAGAAGACCAGCGGACGCCACATCGCCGTCGAGGTTGGAGATGTCTGCGAGGACGGTTTTCTCGACGAGGTCATCGCCCGGTTCCGGCCGGAGGTCCTGGTCGACTTCGCCCAGCAACCCTCCGCGCCGTTGTCGATGATGGACGAGGCGCACGGTGTGCACACCCAGGTCAACAACGTCGTCGGCACCCTACGGATCCTTTACGCGATCCGGCGGCACGCGCCGACGTGCCACCTTGTGAAGCTCGGCACTATGGGGGAGTACGGGACGCCGAACATCGACATTGAGGAGGGCTTTCTCGAGGTCGAGCACAACGGGCGGACCGACCGGCTGCCGTTTCCCAAACAACCCGGCTCGATCTATCACCTGTCCAAGGTCCACGACAGCCACAACATCGCCTTCGCCTGCAGGGTATGGGGTCTGCGCGCCTCAGACCTGAACCAGGGCGTCGTCTACGGCATCCAGACCGGCGAGACGGAGCTGGCGCCGGACCTGCGGACGAGCTTCCACTACGACCCGGTGTTCGGCACCGTGCTCAACCGTTTCTGCGTACAGGCCCTTGCCGGACATCCGTTGACTGTGCACGGTCTCGGCGGACAGACCCGCGGCTTCCTCAACATCCTGGACACCCTGCAGTCGATCAGCACGGTCATCTCCCATCCGGCGGCGCCAGGGGAGTATCGCGTCTTCAACCAGTTCTCCGAGCAGTTCCGGGTGATCGACCTCGCCGAGCGGGTGATCGCCGCGGCAGCGCGACTGGGCTACGACGCGCAGTTGTCCCACGTACCCAATCCTCGGGTCGAGTCCGAGGACCACTACTACAATGCCAAGCACAGTGGCCTGTTCAGGCTCGGCGTCCACCCCCGGCTGCTCTCCGAGGACATCCTCGTACGGATGCTCGAGGCCATGGTGCCGTTCGTCTCCGGGGTGGCGGCCGACGAGCTGGGGACGGACGTCTCGTGGACGTCGGCGCCCGCAGAGCTGGCCACGGCGGGGGAGGGGTGACCGTGTCAACCGGAACCTTCGAGCTGACCGACAGCTGGCGCAGGTGGGTCGCCGAGAACTACCTGCTCGGGATCAACGAGGCCACGATCGTGGAGGTCCTCGTCTCCCGGGGCCTGCCGGAGCCGCTTGCCCGCGCTGAGCTCGAGGTCGTGCGCCTCGACGACAACCTCGTGCCGGCCGGCTGGATGGTGCAGCGGCTGCGCAAGCTGGAGTCGATGCTCGAGTCGCAGCAGCGGATGCGCAGTCTCGACCCGGCCTATGCAACGGTGCCGCGACGTGCCGGCCTGACCAGCGAGCAGTTCTTGACCGAGCACTACGCGGCCAACCGCCCGGTCGTGATCACCGACCTAGCGGACAGGTGGCCGGCCCGGGAGAGATGGACCGGTGATTACCTCGTCGACCACGTCGGCGTCGAGGTCGTCGAGGTGATGACCGGCAGGGAGAACGACGAGCGGTACGAGCAGAACCTCGACGCCCACCGGACCCAGATGGTCTTCCGGGACTACGTCCGGCGGGTCGAGGCGACCGGTCCCACCAATGACATCTATCTCGTCGCCAACAACCACTTCTTCGAGCGTCCCGGTGCCGGAGCCCTGCTGTCCGACATCCCGCAGGACGAACGCATACTCAACGCCAACGCCGCCGTCACTCAGATGTTTTTCTGGTACGGGCCTTCCGGGACGGTGACGCCCCTGCACCACGACACGTCCAACGTGCTGCTGACGCAGGTGCGCGGGTCCAAGCGGGTACGTCTTGTGCCGGCGTTGGAGGCGCACAGGGTCTACAACGAGGTCGCCGTCTACAGCCCGGTTGACGTCGAGGACCCCGACCTCGGGCAGTACCCGCTCTTCGGTGAGGCGACCTGCCTGACCGTGGACCTGGCCGCCGGCGAGGCGTTGTTCATCCCGGTCGGCTGGTGGCACCATGTGCGCAGCCTCGAGGTCTCGATCAGCGTCTCGTTCACCAACTTCCGGTTCCCGAACGCCTTTGACTGGTCGTTCCCCAACATCGACCGGCGCTGAGCTGGCCCGTTGACTGTCTTGGTCTCCGTTGTCGTCCCGTCACACAACGAAGGGGTCTATGTCGGGCTGACGGTCGACAACCTGCTGGCGACGATGCCGTCGGACAGCGAGATCGTGGTGGTCGACGACGGCTCCACGGACGGCAGCGTCGACGTGCTGCCGCACCACCCGCGGGTCACGACGATGCGCACCCAGTCCCTCGGCCCAGCAAGGGCGCGCAACGCAGGGGCCGAGATCGCCCAGGGCTCGGTGCTCCTCTTCAGTGACGCCCACATCGAGGCGCCAGCAGGCTGGGTCGAGCCGTTGCTGGAGCCGCTGAGCTCGCCCGACGTGGGCGCCACCGGCCCCGTTCTGTCAGACATGTTCGTACGGGAGGCCAAGGGCCACGGCCTGCGATTCTGCGACGCGGGCTCGAGCCTCGCGTGGCTGCCCAGAGCCGGGCCGAATCCCTACCCCGTACCAGCGCTGGCCGGATTCTTCCTCGCGATGCGCCGAGAGGTCTTCGAGGAGCTGGGCGGCTTCGACCCCGGGATGCTGATCTACGGCATGGAGGACCCGGAGATCTGCCTGCACCTGTGGTCCCGCGGCTACGAGTGCGTGCTGGTGCCGAGTGTGGACGTCGCGCACCTCTACCGTCGCCCGATCCCGGACTACCAGCTAGAGTGGGAGACCGGGCTGCACAACATCCTGCGGCTGGGGACCGTGCACTTCGGCAGCAAGCGGTTGACCGAGGTGATCCGGCGTCATCGCTCGGACCCGGCCTTCGCGGTGGCGGCACGACGGGTGCTCACCGGCGACGCCGCCGTGCGGCGTCTGGAGATCGAGGCCAACCGGGTGCACACGGACGAGTGGCTGTTCGACCGGTTCGGGATGGACGAGGAGCCACCACCCTCGACCTGGTACGACGAGCAGGCGTGACGAAAGCACAACAGAGACAACATCGCGGGAGGAACAGATGAAGCGGTCGCTGGGGATACGGATGTGGGTAGACACTGCTGCGGCAGTCGGTTCCCTTGCTCTGGGCCTGATCACGGTGGTCTGGCGCGAATGGATCGAGGCCATCTTCGGGGTGGACCCGGACCACGGCAGCGGATCCGCCGAGTGGATCGCCGTCGCCGTCCTCGCTGCGGTCTTCGTGGTCTCGGCGGTGCTGGCCCGTCGGGACTGGACCGTCCTGTCCAAGCAGAGGGTCGATCCGGCGCAGGGATAGGTCTTCGGCGAGCCAAGGTGAGGGCCGGCTCCTGCAGGCGCACACTTCTGGGATGAATAGCGAAGGTGTTGAGCCGCGATGACGACACGACGACCGTCCGCCGGCTGGACGCCTAATGGGGATCGTCGACGGGGCGGGGCTGCCGGTCGGCCCGCCGTGGGACGATCGCGCCGCTGCTCTGGGCCAGATGGGCGCCCTCGCCGCAGGGGCGCGCTGCCGGTCCCAGCACCTGTCCCGGGTAGGTCTGGCCCACTGGTGACCGCGCATGCAGGTCGGTAAGCCGCCCGCATGGGGCACCCACGTCCCGGCATCGCCGCACCTCAACGGCGACGCTGTTTATTCGTCCATGCGTGCGTCGATTCCGTCACGAAGGGGCCTCAGCGCCCTGAGCGTACCCATGTGCTAATTTACACTTGGATCACCACTACACCCAACGATTAGGGTTGATCGCATGTATTCCGGTGAAGTGTTGTATAGACAAAAGCGGGATGACGGAAGCAGTCCACAACACGGTCTAAGCGCAGCTAGCCATCGGTGAAACGGGTACTGCTTGTCTCTCCAGATAATGGCAAGGGCCTTAGCCAGGACGTCAGGATCATAAGAACGGTCCTTGAGGCTTTAGGGCACCGTGTCGCAGTTGCGGTGGCGGTGGTTTCTGGAAAAGACCCGAGCGGTCGGGCAGTCTACAGCGCTGAGCTCCAGGAGCCTCCTCCATATGAATTTGATTTAGGCATCTGGTTGGAGGTTTTCTGCCATGTTGTCGCCCGCGTGGCGGTTCGGGCGTTTGTTCCCAATCCGGAATGGTTTCGGCCGGAGCAGTGCGAGTCTCTGAGGTCGGAATTCAACGTCATACTAACGAAGCTACCATTAGCCACAGAGGTGTTTCGGATCGTCCATGCCAACGTCGTTCAAGTTGGCTTCACCAGCGTACCGCTTCCCCACTCACCTACTCGTCACGCAGGCCTCTTCTGCATGGCTGGGGCCAGTCCACTCAAGAACGCCTCTCAAATCGTCGAAATATGGGTTGAACACCCCGAGTGGCCACGCTTGGAAGTCGTCGGAAATGTTCGTATAGCCAGTTCGCAAAGCCGACCAAATATTCGCCTCCATAGACCGAGCTATCTGGGCGGAACAAGGTCAATCCGACAGCTGGCGGCGGGTTTCGATTATCATCTTTGTTTGTCAAAAACAGAAGGGTGGGGGCACAACACGTTCGAAGCTTTGGGAGCCGGCAAAATTCTACTATACGGTGATTGGGATCCCTACCGCACGGAGCTAATCCACTGCGGAGGGATCGCCGTGGGCGGTAAACCAGATAGTCGCTGGGGTATGGTTAACGGGTATCGCGTCGATCGACGATCCCTTTCCTCTGCGGTAGACCTAGTAATGTCGATCGACGGGTCCGATCTAGAAACGAGATCTCAACAAGCGATCCTTCGATTTTCGCAGATTACACAACAGTTCCAATGGAATATGGAAGCGTTCCTCAACAGCCTTTAGCCTCAATCTTTCGTGCGCCCGGCGGAACTGGAGGTGACCTCGTGTCGGGGTGATCTGATGGTTCGTGCTCGTCGTCGCTTGCCGGTGTGAGTCCGGTCCGGGTAGCTGTCAGGAGGCCCGGTAGCAGACTGGCGGCTTCGGTTGGAAACGGCCGTGGTCGAAGCCCAGTGTCAAAAGCCCCTTTGGGGGGAGCAACTGCGCGGTCCGCAGCATTACGCGAAACCTGCAGCGTCGTTAGAGGTCCTGCCCGTGAGGGTGGGAGCAGAGGGAGCCGAGCCGCTGTTAGCACGGCGAAGGCCATGGACGCGGTAAAGAATCTGAAATCGCAGCCGCCAAGAACCCTCCGGCGTATGGGGTGTGGAACGTTCAGATAGTGACGGCGGGAACTGGGGAGGCCCTCCCCGGCCCGGTGACCTGCGATGTTGTCGCCGGAGAGTCGTGCCCTATAACCGGTCTTCGCCGGGAAGTGGGTGTCGTGTCGGGTGGGCGTCGGAGGCGGCCGTAGCACTGCTGGAGCCGAGCGGACAACACAACCGCCGGTGAGGGAAGGGCCGCTGCTTCGTCGATGTGTCGTGCTCGTCTTGGAGGTGCCCGGTGAGTGCCGTTTCGGCTAGCTCCGCCGCTTCGGGGTCTGTGACGGACCCGGTTCGTGCCTTGCAGCATGCGCTTTACCGGGCGGCCAAGGCTGATCCCGGGCGAAGGTTCCACACGCTTTCGGACAAGGTCCATCGCAGAGACGTCCTGGAGCGGGCGTGGGCCGATGTGCGCCGCAATGGCGGCGCGGCTGGTATCGACCGCACCACCATCACCGATGTCCAGGAGTACGGGGTGTCCCGGCTACTGGATGAGTTGGTCGCGGATCTGAAGATCGGCTCGAGCACGATCTTCACCGCAGCCTGCACGACCCGGTCCCGGGTGGTCGGAATTCCCAGCCGCCGCAACTTGCCCGACGACTTCGGGATGGTCTTCTCCCGCACCCGCTGCGGAACGAACCTACCGGCCTTCAATTCGTTCCGAAGACCTGTTAGCAGTTCTGTTCCCGCCGGGTCCATCGATCGCGGAGCGATACGGTCGACACCAGCGGTGCGTGCACCCTTGTTGCCCCGAACCCGGCCCCAGGCCACCACCAAGAAGGCCGGGTCATAGACAAGGTTTGCCACATCATCGAACCGGCGGCCACCATCGGCCACCGCCCATCGGTGCAGCTTCGTTCGTCTGCATCTTCAGTACCCGGGACTGGGCCTGTGACAGGTCCGGCCACGAAGCGGCGGTATTCACCACCGACCTCCTGATCGCGCAGCACCGCTGCGAACACACTGGATCCCTTCGCCATGTGACCGGCTTTCCCGGCCTCGGACTACTACGGATCCTCCGCCCCATCCCGGCGGCATCAGCCGACGACGGACCTTCCCACCGGATTGCAGGCCGCAACCCGGATCAGGGACCGTCGGGATGGTTCCTACGTTCACCTTCGAACCGGTCGACGGGATCGGCACCCAGCTATGCCCCTGCAGCATCGCCGCGGCTACGCCGCAGACATTCACCGCGGCCTCCGGGCAGGCGAAATCACCCAGCCCGAGAGTTCCCCAACCGATACCGCCGATCGGGTGTGCGCTGCTACCCAGCCCAGATCCGCCAGGTTCGAGTCGGTGGCTCCCTTGAGGGGCTTTCAGCCGCTGGTTCCTCACGTATGCCTCTCCGTCTTGCTAGCCGAACCCGAACCATCTGGCAGTGCTGGTTCGCCTCGTCGTTGTCAGGGCTGCTCACCACCCTCACCGGCGTCCCCCGGATCAGGCTGCCCTCAGCTTCGCCGGCCTGCTACGGCAGGCCGGAGGCGGTGCCCTTTCATCACCACCCGGTTCGAAAGCGCCTCGTGGCGCTCGATATCGGTGAGCCACAACGTGTTCGGCGTCTTCGCGGTGAATTTCCGCTTGACTTTGTCGTCGTGCACCGCTGGTCCCGGCTTGCGCCGCAGGCCCTTCATCTTCGCGAACGCCGAGTAGATCCGTTGCTGGCTGCACAGCCGGCCGACGCGGTTCTCACTCGCCGAGTGTCCGAGGTCGCGGAGTTCGTCGGTGATCAGGCGGTACCCGAACTCCGGGTCGTCCCGGTGCACGTCCAGGGCGGCGTTGATCAACGCGGCGTCGTCCCAGTCCCGTTGGGTGACCGGCTTTTTGCGCCACCGATAGAACGCTTGCTTGGAGAAACCCAACACCCGGCAGGTCACCGCGACCGGCACCTGAACGGGTGCGGTCTTCGCGGCAAGGTCAAGGACCAGCGGGTACATCATTTTGTGCCCCTATGGTGTTCGTCAAGCAGCCACGGCGTGTTTTGGGTCGTAGGTGGCGCTGTCGCGGAGTATCGCGAAGAGAACGTCGCAGCGGCGTCGGGCGAGGGCGACCAGGGCTTGCTGGTGGCTTTTGCGTTCGGATCTTTTCCGGTCGTAGTAGGTCCGGGACTGTGGGTCCTGCAGGGCGGAGAACGCCGAGAGGTAGAGGGTTCGTTTGAGTCGTTTGTTGCCACGATGGGACTGTTGCTCGCCGCGGATCGAGGTGCCCGATCGGCGGGTGACCGGGGCGAGTCCGGCGTAGGCGGCCAGGTGTCCGGCGGTGGCGAAGTCCTTGCCGCAGACTTCGACCAGGATGACAGCGGCGGTCCTGAACCCGATCCCGGGCATCGAGGTCAGGACCGGGGAAGAGGGTGCGCGTCGACCATTGCTTCGACCTGCGTGGCGATCTCACCGCGTTGGCGGCGCAGTGTCGCTAATTGCTCGGCCAAACCTTGGCAGCACCTGGCCGGCCGCCGCAGTGCCGGCGACGACGACGGTCTGCTCCTTCAAGGCTGCGACGATCGAGGTGGCCAGCCGGCCAGCGAGACGCGGGGCCAGCTTCACCAGCCTGGTCTCTAGCCGCCGTCGCCCGGCCGCCTGCATCGCCGACGGGGTCGGGTGCCGCTGCAGTAAGTCCAGCCCAGCCGGGTGCGAAAGGTTCGGCCCGATGGCCCGTTCCAGGGCGGGATGAATGTGGGTCAGCAGTCCCCGGATCCGATTGGACACCTGGTTGATCTGCTCGGCCAGGTCCTCATCGAACCCGGCCAACATCGCCAGCTCCGCTGACCTGTCGTCATCGATCCGCAAGGAGCGCAACGCATGTGGCATCGACCTGGCCGCCTGGGTGATGATCGCCGCGTCGCGCGCATCTTCACCTTGGCCTCGGCGATGGCCCGGGTCTTCGATGGGTTGGACACCACCACGCGTCCGACCAGCGGGGTCAGCAGCACCGCGATCGCATCGCTGTTACCGGTCGCCTCCAACACCACCTGATCATCTTGGCGAAGCCCATCGGCCCATGTTCGCAGCGCCTCTGGCGTCACCCCGATCCGGCCCTCGTCGCGGACCAGGCCGTCTTCCACCACCGCCAGTTGCGCGAACTCGCGGTGCACATCCATTCCGATGTATCGGACCATCCCGCGCTCCCATCATCGATCGAAGGATGGGGAACCGTTGGGACGGAACGACACCTACGGATACGCGCTCGCAGCGCAGCCGGACCAGTCGCAGGGGCGGCCAACTACTAACACGGGCTCTGAGCCCATTGAGCAAGAACGGCCTGCCCATACGTGTTCCCCTGAAGGCCCCTGTTCCGGACGGTCACACCGTATGCCCGACGCAAGACGCCACGCCAGCGGAACAACACGCGGACCTTCGCGTCCTTTCATACCCGGTACCAACGCGATCGAGTCCCTCAATGCCAGGTACCGCCGGGCGATCAAAGCCCGGGGCCATTTCCCCACCGAGCAGGCCGCGTTAAAGTGCCTGTACCTGGTCACCCGGTCCCTTGACCCGACCGGCACCGGCCGCGCCAAATGGGCGGTGCGGTGGAAACCTGCACTGAACGCGTTCGCTGTGACCTTCGCCGACCGGTTCCCGGCCGCGGAAACCTACTAATGATCAACGCCGGAAACACCCTTTACGAGATAGACCCTCAGCAGATCAGCGGCCTCCACCCTCCGGAAAGAAGCCGACGCACAGGAGCGGGTCAGCTCCGCGATCGCTGCCTGCTGAGACGCCGGACAGGAAGACCGGGACCGCCTTGCAACGGGAGTTACAACGTATCCGCACTACACTGATGTTGTGATCAGAAATTGGATTGGACATCTTTCGTATCGATGTGTGGCTATCTGCTTGTGCCCGCAGCTGGGGCTTGGGCGATTCTTGCACGCTGGCCGACTCGGTGGATTGCGTGGGTCATACTCGCCGGTCTAATGTGTTGGGGTGTTCTCATCGCGATGTTTGAGAGTGCGCCTCCGGCCGGTAAGACGGCTTCTCTTCGCCGTCGCTCGTCAGGATAGCAACGACAGAGACGAGCTGGCTGGCGACGTAGCCGTCGAACGGTTTGCGACAATCGTTGGAGCCGAACACCATCGACCCAACTGGGAACGCATGAGATAGTTTCATCGGCGGGATGTCCTTCCTGACCGGACAGATCTGACCCCATGGCCGGTGGCGCGTACCTCAAGTAGGCCCGACGTTCCGTACTACAGGCCTGCTGACGCCTTTGAGGTGATGTGGGCGGGGGACAGCCGAAGCCGTCCCCCCCTGCGTGCCAGGCTGAGTTGAGGCCAGCGGTTCATAGCAAGTCCGCCTGATGCAGGGCGAGATTCTGAGGTTCGTGATTACGGCTGTGTTGATGGTTCAGGATGAAACGGTGAGCACTCCTGGTCCGCGGCAGGGTGGTCCCCGACGTCGTCGGGCGTTCACCGCCACCGAGAAGATGAAGCATTTGACGGCCTACGAGGCGGCCTGCGCCACCGGCGACGATGGTGGCGGCGGTGCGTACTTGCGGGAGCAGGCGATCTACTCCTCGCAGATCACCCAGTGGCGGCAGCTCCGCGATGCCGGGCTGTTGGCCGGGAAGAAGCCGGGCGAGAAGGTCGGCCGGCCCACCCCGGATCAGGCGGAGATCGCCCGGCTGAAACGGGAACTGGAAATCGCCCGCCGCAGGTTGGCGACAACTGAAGCAGCCCTGGGGATTATGGGAAAAGCACATGCGCTCTTGGATCAGATCTCCGAGAGCGCGGACATCGCGGATCAGCAACGCAAACGTTGAGGACCACCCACCGGCAGCTACTGCAGGCCGGGGTCAGCACCCGCTGCGCCGCCGTGTTGACCGGACTGGCCCGCTCCACCCAGGACCGCCTGGCCCATGCGAAAGCTACCGCGGTGCAGCAGAAACCGGCCGCGGCCGGGCGGCGGCCGGGAAACCGGCTGACCGAGGAGGAGGAACGGCAGGTGCTGGCGATGCTCAACGGCGAACGGTTCGTCGACAAACCACCGACGCAGGTCTACGCGACGCTGCTGGCCGAAGGGACCTACCTGTGTTCGATCTCCACCATGTACCGCATCCTGACCAAGAACGCGCAGCTCAAAGACCGTCGCCGGCAGGCCTCGCATCCGCCGCGGGCGGTCCCGGAGTTGCAGGCCACCGCTCCTAGGCAGGTGTACAGCTGGGATATCACCAAGCTGGCCGGGCCTGTGCGGGGGAAGTACTTCGACTGCTACGTGATGATCGACATCTACTCACCGATGATCGTCGGCGCCCACGTGCATCACACCGAAACCGCCCTGCTGGCAGTCGATTTGATGACCGAGATGTTCGGTGTACAGGGTGTACCGACCGTCGTGCACGCCGACCGGGCACGTCGATGACCAGCAAATCGGTGGCGACGCTGCTCGATGATCTGGAAGTCACCCGGTCGCATTCACGGCCAAGGGTGTCCAACGACAACCCGTATATGCGAGGCGTGGAACAAAACCTTGAAGTACGCGCCGGTGTTTCCGGAACGGTTCACCTCGCTGCCGGCCGCGCAGGCGTTCATCGGCGAGTTCGTCGACTACAACAACCACGACCACCGCCACTCCGGGATCGGACTGCACACCCCCGCCGACGTCCACTACGGCCTGGCCCCAGTCACTGCCCAGCGACGGTCTGAGGCGTTGGCCGCCGCCCGCGCCCAGCACCCCACCCGCTTCGCCACCGACCAAGACCCGAAAATCCTCGACCTCCCGCCGACCGCATGGATCAACGAACCGAAAAAGGAGGACCCCACCCACACCGCCGCCTAGAAATTAGCTCCCGATGGCCTCAACCTGCTTGACAACTTCCGCCCGCCGGGCGCCATTTCACCGTCCGGCCCAATCACGCAGGTCGTTCTGGACGCTCCTTGCGCCGGCGGTTCTTACTGGCGGTTCGCTGCCTCCACTAGTGCGGCCGACAGGCGATACAGACGCTCGTAGTGCCGGTTCTCGGCTCGCTAGGCTACGGGGAAGCTGTTTTGAACCGCCCCATACACCGGATCACTCATCGTGTTGGCCCGCTTTACGGCCTCGGTCAGCGCGGCGAGCGCCTCGCGCTCTTCCAGAAAGAGCAGTACTCGTCCGTACTGAAGAGCGATGTGCCCTTGGTCGGACGGGGCGACCATCGCCGTCACGCCCTCGACCCGCGTTGAGAGCGGACCCTCGGCAGCGCGCTTGGATCGCGATCGTGTACTCCGTGTCCGGCGTTGACAGGAGGGCTGCCGAGCGGCGGCGCGTTGCTACTTATTGGTGGTCATGGGATACCGACGGATCAGGCCTGGATCGAAAGCTTGAACGGGCATGTCAAAGGCAAACATCTGCACCTGGTAGCGATCCCCGACGCGGCCACGCTGCCTGCCGACCTCGCCTTGGTACAGATCCACAACAACACCGTCCGGTTGGACGTCGGTATCGGCGACCTCACAGGCGACGCCGAGCACACCGGACGCGGCAAAGCCATCCGCCAAGGCCGCCGCGACGGGCTGGAGCGGAGCCCGCCAAAGGCGGCTTGCCAACCACCGCCTCATGGACAACACTGAAGCTACCCAAGGACCCGGAAATGATGCGTAATCAGCCCCGGATGTGCGTCACAAAGTCGGCACACCTCAGAGTTTGGCACAGGGGCGCAGTAGCGGCGTAGCGGTCTGCAGCAGGATGTTACAACTCCGGTCCAAAGGTGCAGGTATTCAAACGATCGCACAGCCCGTGAGGTCCTCGAGGGCAAGTGCTCTAGCGACGGCTGACCGTCGTAGAAGCAGGCAGGTGCGATGGGTGATCGAAAGGGGCGCGTGGTGCCCGTCATTGACGCTTCTAAAAAAGGTCTCGCGTCCGTGGCAGCGGCGATCGTCCTTGCCTGCGGTGCGTGCTCCGCGGGTGGCGGCTCGTCTGGCAGTTCCGCTACCTCCACCTCACCGGATCAGACCGCAACGGCTGCCGGCCCGGATCAGTTCACAACGGCGACTGCGCCGAGCCCGAGCGGGCACGAGTCCTCCGCGCCGTCGACCGAGAATGGCAGTCCCGAGACGGCCCTGTCGGCAGTCACACTGTTGACGTTTTACAACCCGCCATCCATCCCGTCGACTGTGGCGACCCCTCCGGGCGGACCGGCAGGAGGCGGCGGGCAGGAAACCAGAACCGAATGTATCGTCGTGCATCCTGCGGCTGATGCAGGATCACGAATTCGCATCACCGGCCTTACGATCAGGCCGTTGTCGGCGTATTCCCTTGAAGGCGGCGGTTGCGGCTCGGTCCCCTCCTGTGATCAGTACATGTTCAGTGGCGCGGCAAATTGCGGTGTGAATGTTGTATGGACGCCTGGATCTGGTCTGACCCAGGGCCAACTGGTAGCAACCATGGAGTCAGTCTGTGACACCTCTTCCGTGCAGGCCTGCATGCCGCGCCAGTACACCTGGACCCTAACCTTGAACTCCGCCGCCGGAGCCGGACCCGGTCCGGCGAGCGTCGCCAGCGGCGCGACACCGAATTCGACTGAGTCACCGAGCTCAACCGTGCCGCCGAGTTCGACGGAGCCACCGAGCTCAACCGTGCCGCCGAGTTCGGCCGGCCCTATTCCGACCCCGCTGGAGACAACGGTGGCGACGAGTTGACGTCGAACACATCGAATCTCAACACCGAGAAGTGGATCAACGTCGGGCTGGGCCTCGCGCCGATCGGGCTGTTGACGGCACTGCTCGTCTACTTCGGCACCCAGTCTAGCAAGAAGTACTACCAATTCTTCGGCGTGGATGTGAACGCTGTCGGCTTGAGCACTCGGGACTTCGTTGTAGGCAGTCTGACCCCGTTGCTGGTACCGATCATGGTCGCAGCAACGCTGGCGCTGCCGCTGTTCCCGGCCCACACGGCGCTGATGCGGGCCGTCCGGGGACCGCACCGCTCGTCACGTGTAGTCCGGGTGCGTCGGGCCGCCCGCACCACCGGGGTCGTCGTGTCGTTGGCGGGTATTTTGGTCGTCGCATGCGGTTTCGGCCTGGTGCTGGCCTACGCGACGTTCCCGCCGTGGCCGCTGTACGCCCTGGTCACGCCTGCCTGTTTCGTCGTTGGGATCTGCATGGCCACATATGGCATTTACCTGGCAGATCAATCGTTGAGCACTGGTCGCGGTCAACTGCTGCACGCCATTCACTGTCGGCGCAGGTCCCTCGCAGTAATTGCCGCCTTTATCGCCGCCGGGGGCCTGTTCTGGGCAACTTCAACGCTCGCTGCGTGGTCGGGCAACGCTCAGGCCATCTCCATGTCCAAGAAATTCGGCACCCTGCCAAGTGTCATCCTGGACACCAAAGAGAGGCTGTACGTCAAGAGTGTCAGCGTGATCGAAACCGCACTGCCCGAACAGGCCGACCAGAGTTTTCGCTATCGCTACCGCAACCTGCGCCTACTGGTCGAAGGAAGCGGCCGGATGTTCCTCGTACCTGAAGTATGGTCGAATAATGGCATCACCCTGGTGGTCCCTCTCGACGACTCGGTCCGGGTCCAATTCAAGTTCGAGAACCCCGCATAGCCGAGAGGGTCGCCGAAGCAAGCATCGTTCGTCCGCAGCCGGTTCAGGTATCGCGCCCGCAGTCTCCCACCGACCTACTTCCGGTGTTGATGGATCTAGGCGCAGACTAACTGAGTTGGCGGTCGAGCTCCACCGCTGCGAAAAACGCGGACGCTGTCTTGAGAATCGCGTTGGCGCGCTGGAGTTCTCCACGTTCCCTGCGAAGCCTGATCAGCTCCGCGTGATCCGGGCCGGAGATCCCCGGCCGGGTCCCGGTGTCGATCTGACTCTGCTCGACCCAGCCGTGCAACGTCTCGGACTTAACGTCGATCAGGCCGCCGACCTGACGGCGAGAGGCTATCGCCGACTCCGCCGGATACTCACGACGCCGTTTCTACTGTTAACCTCAGCAGCCGACTTGGCAAGCCACCCAGCGATCTGCTGCGGCGACCAATCATCGGACAACTTCTGCGCCACCAAATCCCGCAGCAACTCATCGATGGCCAACAAGGATCTCTTCGACCTTTCTGCGTTCTTCCAGGCCTGCCCGTCTGCCGCATTGGCTCGATACTTCTCCGGACCGCCGTGACGATTCACCTCTCGGCTCACCGTCGACGGGCAGCGACCGATCTTTGCGCCGATGCCCCAGTAAGAAAGGCCAGCGGCCAGACAGCGTGAGATCTCCTGCCGGTTAGCCAGCGACAACTCCCGCGCAGATCGCGATCACTCGTCCGGCACATATCCACCTTGGCTTCACCACGTGACGGACCGATCCGGGAATCTTCCCCGACGCCCGACCGATGTCACTGAGCGACTGCCCCTCCTTCCAGCGCCGCCAGACTCCCGTCTCTGCTCGTTCGTCATACTGGTCGGCCGACCGATTCCCGTCGTGCAGTCGGTGTCGGGCGTCGCCAGGAGCGCCTTGTCAGGGAGACACCCTGCAGTTCGTCTACACCTACCCGTCGAAGAAGGCGCTGCTGTGTCCTGAAAGTGGAGTGATGACGATGTAGGAGATCGTTGGAGCGATACGTGCTGTGCCAGTGATGGAGGTTGGCCCTCCGGGTTCGCCGTGCAGGCGGAGAACTCAAACCACCGCAAGCTGCGTCGGTCAAGAGCCGGGGTGGTGAGCGTTGCGGTAGAAGGCCCGCTGTCAGCGGGTCAGGTGTGCGACGAGAAGACGAACATGTGTGAACCACTGCTGACGCATCGAAAGAATAGAACGATGGCATCGAAACCGGGGTTGTCAGGTATCCCTGGGATGAAGGCACGCCCGTGTGGGTGTGCCCTGAGCCGGGAGGTGGCCTGCGTGCTGGCCCGGTGGTGTCCGGTGTATAGGTGGCGTGAGCTCGTCGTAGGCGCTGGCATGGAACAGGAGAACCTGTCGTCCCGATACCGATCCGGCCGTTGTGGTGGGCTTGTGCAGCCGCTTGGCCGGCGAGAGGGAGGACCCCAAACGGGAGCAACCGTGAGGGGCAGAGTACCGATGCGGGGCACAGGGGCGGACCGGCCTGTAGTAGCGATGAAGGTCCTGTAATGGGGCTGGAGCAAAGGGGCCGGGCAGATCAGGGTCAGACCGACGCCAACCCTTCGGGGCAGGAGCGGAGGACGGGACCCCAGCCGAAGGTGAAGTCGTTTGAAATCCCCAAGCGCCTGGTGTTTCGGGCGTGGGAGAAGGTCCGGGCCAACAACGGTGCGCCGGGCGTGGACGCTGTCAGTATCGGGGAGTTCGCAGGCAGGGAAAGGGACAACCTTTACCGGCTGTGGAATCGGATGTCCTCGGGAAGTTATTTCCCGGGGCCGGTACGGGCAGTGGAGATACCGAAGGATCATGGGACGGGGGTCAGGGTCCTCGGGGTGCCGAATACGGCGGACCGAGTGGCCCAGACCGCGGCAGCGATGCTGCTGGAGGAGACGCTTGAGCCGATCTTCCACCCCGACAGTTACGGTTATCGCCTGGGTCGTTCGGCCCATGACGCGTTGGCCGTGACCAGAAGGCGCTGTTGGAAGCAGGACTGGGTGCTTGACCTTGACGTCCAGAAATTCTTCGACAGCGTCCCGCATGATCTGTTACTCAAAGCGGTCGCTCACCACACCGACGAGCGGTGGGTTCTGCTCTACATCCAGCGGTGGCTGACCGCCCCGATGCAGATGCCGGACGGAACCCTTGCCGCCCGAGAGAGGGGAACCCCGCAAGGTTCCCCCATTTCGCCGTTGCTGGCTAACCTCTTCATGCACTATGCGTTCGACCGGTGGATGGATCGGGAGTTTCCGGGATGTCCGTTCGAACGATACGCCGATGATGTGGTAGCTCACTGCACCACCGAGGCGCAGGCCCGCATCCTGCTGGCCGCCATCGCTGAACGGTTCAAGGCCTTGGGTCTTGAGCTGCACCCGGCGAAGACGAAGGTCGTGTACTGCAAGGACGCGAACCGCGTCGGGGATTTCGAGAGCACCAGCTTCGATTTTCTCGGCTATACCTTCCGGGGTCGTCTGGCCCGTGGTCGGAAAGGGTTCTTCGTGAATTTCCTTCCGGCCATGAGTTCCCAGGCGAAGAAGGCGAAAGGCCAGCAGATCAGGGCCTGGTATCTCAACCGTCGCGTGAGCACGGACCTGTCCAGCATCGCCAAGGCCATCAATGCCCAGGTGCGAGGCTGGATCAACTATTACGGGGTCTTCTACCACTCCGAGTTGTTTCCTCTGATGCGGCGCATCGATGAGCACCTGCTTCGATGGGCCATGCACAAATTCAAACGGCTGCGACGCAGCCCAGCCCGAGCCCAGAAGGTGTTGGATGCTGTGAAACAGCGACAGCCAACCCTTTTCGCCCACTGGCAACTCGTCTCCATCACCGGACGCCGATCTGTGGGAGCCGTATGACGGGAGACTGTCACGTACGGTTCTACGAGAGCGGGAGGGGGAGGTTCCCTCCCGCCACTCACCAATAGTC
>JBBRDH010000110.1:0-17885 GCA_038204125.1 Mycobacteriales bacterium | reverse complement strand
ACCGAGGAAGATGTGGCCCTGGCTGAATCGATCAGTCAAGCGATCCTGCTGGAGCTGGACCAAGCGGCGCCGGAGGCGGATACTGATCAGTAGGGCAGGACGTCCATACCTGTGAAGGAGCTTCAGATGACCACTACCGCTGCCGAGCCGGCCCGTGTCATCACCGACCGGGAAATAGGCGCCGCCGAGCTGCAGATGGCGATCAATGCGCGCCGCGGCACAGCAACACCCCAGTGGATCCAGGAACTGGCCCACCTCAAGCTGAAGCGAGCCTCGATGAAGCTGCCCGATGCCGCAGCCTGAGCTGACGAACCACAGCACAGGCCGCGACGCCCGCTGCATGTTGTGCGGCCGCGCACCTGCAGCTGTGAACGCTGGCCGACATGCCGACCAGGTATCGACTCGGCGGTGTATCCGATATCTGTAGCGGCCCCGGGCGCCTTCGCCCCCGGCCGGCGGCCATGTTGTCACGATGCTGGCCATCACGCGGCGACTGATCGCCGAACCGGCGTCCGGGCGCACTCGGTGCTATCGGCCGCAATCGTTGGTCACTCTCAGAACTGTTGTGCTGCAACGGTTTCTGTCACTGTGACGGAATTCTTTCTGGTAGCAAGGGCCCGATGGGTTTACATGCCTCGGCGGGTCAGTGCGTCGCTGGCTTCGGCGCGGCGGCCGCGGCTGACCTCGGTGTACCCGGCCACCGACCCCAATCCGTGGTGCCCGAGATAGTCGGCCGTCAGCCGTGGATCACCCAGTTCTTCCTGGACGATGGTGCCGGCGGTGTGCCGGAACCGGTGCGGATGCAGCTTGGTGACCTGGTTGGCCAGGCCCAGTCGGTCACAGACCGACTCGGCACCGCGGACGGACAGCCTGCGCCCGTCCCGACCGGGGGAGTAGGACACAAACAATGCGGCGCCCTGGTCGGTGCGGCCGGCCAGGTAGGCGTTCACTTCGGTTCGGGCCCGGTCGGTGATGACCACGGACCGTTCCACGTCGCCCTTGCCGCGAACGATAACCGTCGCGATGTTCCAGTCCGCCCGGTCCAGGGCCAGGGCTTCGGAGATCCGGCAGCCAGTAGAGATCAGGAACGCCACCAACGCCCGGTCCCGCAACCCCGCCGGGTCCAGATCGACCCCGGCAGCAGCGGGTGCGGTGACCCGGTCCAGTTCCGCGGGGTTCAGCGGCTTCGGCAGCCGGCGAGGCAACTTCGGCAGGTCGATGGTCACACCGAGATCACCCGGGGTCCATTCCTCCCGGGCGCAGAACTTCAAAAATGATCGCAACGCCACCAGCCGGCGGTGCCGCGTCGGCGCCGACAACACCGCACCGCTCGCGGATCTCCGGGCCAGCTCAGATTGGTAGGACCGTAACAACACCCGGTCCACCTGCTCCAACGCTGCGACGTCCACGCCGGCGCAGTACGTCAGGAACATCGACAGGTCCTGTTGGTAGGCGCGGACCGTGTTCGGGCTGCGGGCTTTGTCCAGGGCCTGCCAGTCCAGGAACTCCGCCACCGCCTGGCTGAGGGGGACTGAGTCTGGATCGTGGTTGGTCACCCACCAATAATACTGCGGATAATTATGGTTTCACGCAGTGGATGCCTTGCGGACGCGATCGTCACGGTCCGAACCCGCACGCGCGCGTCGGCTGGGGCGTCCTCATTGACAGGCCGGGCCCGCCCAACTCGCTCGGCATTTTGCGCTGGCGGTCCGGCTCCGCCCGGTTGCTTACTCCGGCTACAGGCTGATCCCGGGGTTGCCTGTTCGATGGGGTTTGACCACTACTGACCTGCGACGATGCCTAGTCGACCAGATCCGCACGTCAAATAATGTGAAAGAATTACGACAATTGCTGCTCGGTGGTTCGGTGGGTCTTACTCGGTGTCTAGCCCTTCTTCGAGATGGAGCTCGGTCTGGAGCGCGTCCACGAGCTTTGCGATGTCCATGGCCAGAGTCTTGCCCAGGTCGGTAGCTTTCAGGGCATCTTCTAGCTCGCGGAGCATCGACCGCTTCACGACTTCCTCTTGGAACCGCCAGGTGGTTCTGATCTGCTCGTAATCCGCCCGCGCGTCGCTCATGATGGGCCTCCATGCCTGTCCAGGTCAGTTACCAAAGTTTACGATGGTTATTCGCGGCCACCAGACCGAAGTAGGTCAGTACTCGAGCCAAGGGTCTTCGTTCGCCGAAGCGCACCTCTCACCACCATCAGGTTTCGCTGCGGCGTTGGCGCGTTGCGCCCTGACCTGGCACCAACAACCCGGCGCAGCCGCCACCCTGGAAGCGATCACCGCAGACACCCTCGCATTGCTACGCGGCGCCGACGCGGCTGCGGTGGTCACCGTGTCCACAACCGGGACGCTGCAGATCAAAGCGTCTTCGGGACCGATCGGCAAGCTGCACGCGGCGCTGCCCCGCACCCTCACCCCGAACCTCAGGGCGCTGTACTCGCAGCCGCGGCTGGCTGTTGATCGGTGGCCGGTGTCGGCGATGCTTGATCACCACGCCCAGATGGGCAGCATGATCTATGTCCCACTGGGTAGCGGGCAGATCATGTTCGGCACTTTGATGGTCCTGGGGTTTACCGCCGACGCGTTCACCCCGGCCAGCGCCACCGCCCTGGCCATCCACGCCTCCATCGCCGGCCGCGCAACGACAGCAAGGCCACTGGGAACAGGCGTTGGCCTCCCGAGATGTCATCGGACAGGCCAAAGGCATCCTGATGCACCAACGGCAACTGACCGCAGCCCAAGCCTTCACTGTCCTGCTGCGCGCCTCATCTGAAAGCAACATCAAAGTGCGGCACGTCGCCGAAACCCTCTGCCACCCCGGTGCGCTCACAGAACAACCCGTGGATCCGGTGACCCGGCCCGGCGCCTACCCGCCGGGCGGTCTGGGCGGCCACCATTTTGACCGGCCAGACCTGGACCTGTGCGCACTCCGGAATGTTCACCGACCCTGCTGCACCGATACCCATACCAAAGGGAACCGAACCGCCGGCGCATCAGCGGTGCAACGAACTCCGACCAACAACACACCGACAGTGCCGCAGGCCGAGATCAACGATCAGCGCGTGCACACCAGCCACCGACCGGTCCCCGCAGAGCGCCGCAACCCACTGGAGGAACCCCGATGAGCATCGCCGAATCCGCGCAACAACCCCTCCACCGGGCGGGGCCCCTCCCACCGTTTCTTACCCCAAGGCCGATTCAGGCGGGCCGGCGATCCCACTAGGACTGTGCGGGGCCGCCTCGCAGTGGAGTGGTCACGTGCGGGCTGTCACCATGTGCAGGAAAAGCTGATGAAATCTGCTGTCCTGGAGGATTTCTGGGTGGAACGAGCTGACCAGAACCTGACCTGTCCGGGCGGCGACCGCACGTCCGTCGATGCGGGCCAGGACCTGGACACCTTCACCGACCCGTTGGATCTGCGGTGCCCGGATGAACGCTGCGCGGAAGGGATCCCCGGAAAGGCCTGTGACCTGGAGGTCGCATTCGAAGGATTCTCGTTGTCTGCCGAAGGCATTGCGGCGGACGGTGATGTCGATAGCGCCCAGCGGGCGCTGATCGGGCCGTCCGTCCAGGATCACCGTGGCCAGCATGATCATGCCGGCGCAGGAGCCGTAGGCGGGCAGGCCCGCGCCCAGGCGCGCCGCCAGCGGCTCCCGCAGCTGGAAGACGTCCAGCAGCCTGTTCATCGTGGTCGATTCGCCACCTGGGATCACGATGGCGTCCAGCCCATCCATCTCCTGAGCACGTCGCACACAGCGGGTGCGTGCCCCGAGCCGGGTGAGGTGGTCGATGTGGCTGCGGGTGTCGCCCTGCAGGGCCAGGATCCCGACGAGCGGTCCCAGCCCGCGCGGTGTCACCAGCCCCGCTCGGCGAGTCGGTGCGGGACGGGCAGATCTTCAACGTTGATACCGACCATGGCCTGGCCTAGACCGCGGGACACCTTGGCGATGACGTCGGGGTCGTCGTGGAACGTGGTGGCCGCCACCATGGCCGCTGCGCGGGCCGCTGGGTTGCCGGACTTGAAGATCCCGGACCCGACGAACACTCCCTGTGCGCCCAGTTGCATCATCATGGCCGCATCGGCGGGGGTGGCGATACCGCCGGCGGTGAACAACACGACAGGCAACGCGCCGGTCGCGGCCACCTCGGCGACGAGGTCATATGGGGCCTGCAGGTCCTTCGCTGCGGCATACAACTCGTCGGTGGACAAACTGGTCAGCCGGCGGATCTGGCCACTGATCGTCCGCATGTGGGATGTCGCGTTCGACACGTCGCCGGTGCCTGCCTCACCCTTGGAGCGGATCATCGCCGCCCCCTCGGTGATCCGCCGGAGGGCCTCGCCGAGGTTGGTCGCCCCGCAGACGAAAGGCACGGCGAAACGCCACTTGTCGATGTGGTGGGCGTAGTCGGCGGGGGTGAGCACCTCGGACTCGTCGATGAAATCGACCCCGAGGCACTGCAGCACCTGCGCTTCCACGAAGTGGCCGATCCGGGCCTTGGCCATCACCGGGATGGACACCGCGGCGATGATGCTGTCGATCATGTCGGGGTCGCTCATCCTGGACACGCCGCCCTGCGCGCGGATGTCGGCCGGCACCCGTTCCAACGCCATCACAGCGACGGCACCCGCGTCTTCGGCGATCTTCGCCTGGTCAGCGGTGACGACGTCCATGATCACCCCGCCCTTGAGCATCTCGGCCATGCCGCGCCGAATGCGGGGTGTTCCGGTCGGACGCAGATCGGGTAGCGCCTGCGGCGACTGGTTGATAGCGCTATCGTTGATGTTCATGTCCAACGATAGCAGTGTCGGTCGGGTGGTGCAGGTGATCAGTGCGCGGGCCCGCGAATCCCCGCCCGGCACTCGATTGCCCAGCACCCGGGAGCTGGTCCGGTCGCTCGGGGTCAGTGCCACCACCGTGCAATCGGCCCTGGTGATGCTTGCTGAGCAGGGAACGGTGGTGACCCGGCCGGGGTCGGGCACGTTCGTGGCGGACCGAGCCGAGCCCGTTCCTGCCGACACGAGCTGGCAGGAAGTCACTCTGGGCGCCAACTTCGTCGACGCCGGGGGTCTGGACGACGCCCTGCGCAGCACGGCTGACGGGGTGCTGTCGATGGCCGCCGGATACCCCGGGGCAGAGCTGGGTGGCGATCTGCGGCTGTCCCAAGCGCTGGCCAGGGCCTCCCGTAGGCCAGGGGTGTGGGAGCCGCCCCCGCTGCACGGGCTTCCCGAACTGCGGTCCTGGTTCGCCCACCAGATCGGCGTCGGTGCCCAGGATGTCATCGTCACACCCGGGACCCAGTCGGCCCTATCCACCATCTTCAGAGCGCTCGTCCCGGCCGGTGAGCCGATCCTTTTCGCGACGCTGACCTATCCGGGGGCGCTGGCGATCGCTCGCAGTGCCGGACTGATTCCCGTCCCGATCCCCTGCGATGGGGACGGTATCCGCCCGGAGTTGCTCGACCGTGCCTTGACCCGAACCCACGCCCGGTTGCTGTACCTGCAACCGACATTCGCGAACCCGGACGGTTCCGTCCTGTCGCACGACCGTCGCGCCCAGGTGCTGGACATCGCCCACCGGCACGGGATGTTTGTGGTCGAAGACGACTGGGCCCGTTGGTTGGGCCACGGCGACCCACCACCACCGGTACTGATCCGCGACGATGAGCATGGCCACGTGATCACCGTCTGCTCGCTGACCAAGGTCGGCGCACCCGGCCTTCGTATCGGCGCCATCGCCGCCCGCGGACCGGTCGCCGCCCGACTGGGGGCGCTTCGGCTGGTCGATGACTTCTTCGTTTCCGGTCCGCTGCAGCATGCAGCGGTGGACGTCGTGACGGCCCCAGGCTGGACCGGGCACGTTCGCCGCACCGCAGCGGCGCTCAATCTCAGATGCGGTGTACTCCTGCGGGAACTGCACACCGCCCTCCCCCGATGCCGGCCCGTACGGCCACGTGGCGGCCTGAGCCTGTGGCTGGGACTGCCCCGCGAACTGGCCGAATCCCAAGTGGTCACCGCCGCCATCGAACATGGAGTGGCGGTGACACCCGGTCAGCTCTACACGATCGGCGAGCAGCAGACCCCGCACCTTCGGCTCTCCTTCGCCGGCCTGCGCCCGGACCAACTGCCCGAAGCCGTCCACCGACTCGCATCCGCGATACACGACATCCCCGACCAGACCACACGGTGACCTCCCGCGCACCCACATCCAGCGAGCTTCAAACGGCCCGGGAGGAACGGTTTTGACTCCACCTGGCAAGCACCCGGTACGGCAGCCCCGCTCAGCCGCCAACGGAGGTTGACCAAGCCGGCGGGACCATGGAAGGGGCCTACCGGAACACCCTCCACCGCCCAATATGCATCCCCCGGAACCTCCCCCACACCCCGCCGCCGACTCGACGCCGCCTGCCTGCGACCACTGCCTTGATGGCCGCGGCTACGGCCTTGGCCGCCATGATCGGTGGTCTACCGCTGACATGGACCTCGCACTGTCGTGCTGCTGCCTAAGCATCAGCGGATTCATTGCCCTGTCCCCCGCAACGTTCAACCTGACCCGGCGGTGGCATCTACGGTCTTTGGCGCCTGGTGTCGTGGAGCTCGGTCACGACAACCGCGACCTGCATACGCCGTTCCAGGCGCCGCCCGGTGCTACCTGTGAGACGGTGGCCCTGAGATGCGGAAAGCCACCGGCTCTCCCGCGTTCGGCGGCTACCTAGCTGGCGGGGCGGGACGTCAGTGGCGCTGAGCATGACGGCCAGGGAAAGGACGGGTATGGGTGAGGCGGGTGTTGACGCGGCGGTGGCCTCTGATGCTTTGGTGTTTTTCGGTGCGTCGGGGGATCTGGCCCACAAGAAGATCTTTCCGGCGCTGTACCGAATGGTGAAGCGGGGCGCGTTGACGGTGCCGGTGGTCGGCGTGGCGTTCTCGCATTGGGATCTACCGCGGCTACGCGAGCACGCGCGGGACAGCATCGCCCGCGCCGACGGCGGTATTGATGACCCCGCCGCGCTGGATCAGCTGCTGTCGTTGTTGCAGAACGTCGACGGCGATTACGGCAACCCAGCCACGTTCGCGGCGCTGAAGGACGCGCTCGCCGGTGCTGACCATCCGGCGCATTACCTGGCCATCCCGCCGTCGCTGTTCGCAACGGTGATCGCCGGACTCGGCGAAGCGGGGCTGGCCACCGGCGGGCGGGTCATCGTGGAGAAGCCGTTCGGGCGTGATCTCGCCTCGGCCCGCGAGCTGAACTGCGTCGTCCGTTCGGTCTTTGCTGAGGATTCGATCTTCCGCATCGATCATTTCCTGGGCAAGGAGGAGATCATGAACCTGCTGTACTTCCGCTTCGCGAACTCCTTCATGGAACCGATCTGGAACCGCGACCACATCGCCAGCGTCCAGATCACCCTGGCCGAACAGTTCGGCGTGCAGGGGCGCGGCGCGTTCTACGAGACCGCCGGGTGTCTGCGGGACGTCATCGAGAACCACCTGTTCCAGATCGTCGCCCTGCTGGCGATGGAGCCGCCGGCCTACCAGGGCTATGGGGCGGTGCAGGGTGAGAGGTTCAACGTGTTCAAGGCGATGCGCCCACTGGGGCGCGACGATGTCGTCCGCGGCCAGTTCACCGGCTACCACGACGAGACGAATGTGGCCGGCGATTCGGATGTGGAGACCTTCTGCGCGGTGCGGTTGCACATCGACTCCTGGCGCTGGGCCGGCGTCCCCTGGTACCTGCGGTCCGGGAAGTGTCTACCCGAGACTGCAGCGGAGGTTCTGGTGGAGTTGAAGCCGCCGCCGCAACGCCTCTTCGATGACTCCGCGCCGGAGTCGGGCCCCGCGAATTACTTCCGCTTCCGGCTTGCACCCAACCCGCAGATCGCCCTCGCCGTCCGGGTGAAACGGGCCGGCGAACAATACCTGGGTGACCAGCGCGAACTGTCCCTGCTCAACGCCCATCCGGATCAGGAGCAACCGTACGAGCGGCTCTTGGGAGATGCTATGGCCGGTGACGGCGCCCTGTTCAGCAGGGCGGACACCTTGGAAGCTGCCTGGGCCGTCGTCGACCCGATCCTGGAAAACCACCCACCCGCCCACCCCTACCAGCCCGGCACCTGGGGTCCGCCACAGGCCGACGACCTCATCGGTGCGCACGGAGCCTGGCACAACCCCGCAGTCGAACCCGAAGCCGACGCCCCCGCCGGATGAGGACCAAGAACCCGCTTGACGGCGGGCTCGCCGGTTCAGGATCCCGCGGCGTGCAGCCGCGTGCCGTTGCACTACAGCCTGAACTGCCCGGTCACGTGCGCAACCTCAAACAACTGAAGCGGCGCATCGGGCACAGCTGTCGACCGCCCGCGCCTTTGCCGTATCGATGACGTCCTGCGGGGCCACAACTTCCGAGGACCCCGATGCGGACGTTTATACCCGGCAGCGCACCGATGATCAACAGCTATCGGGCGACGCTGTTGCTGCTGTCACCCAGGAAACAATAGGCAATGTTTTCGATTGGTCCGTGGTGCTGCTCGGTCATGGTCAGGATGTCGGCGAGCATCTCGGTGGTGCCACTGGGTCGCCCAGCCGTTTCACATCGGCCCGCCCGCGAGATTCGCGAGCTGGTCAACGCTGGCCCAATCGAACCCGCGGAACTCCATGCCGTCGAACATCCTGCCTGCACCCTGACGGTTTCCGGGATTGATCGGTGACACCGATGTGCGACACCCAACAGGGTCCCAGGTCGGGCTGCTGGCATATCCACCCGCGGAGACTCAGACAACGAGCCTCGCGGATCAGATGGCTCCCTATGGTTTGGGGTACTTCGGCCCTAGGTCTAGCCGTGGGTGCGGCCTAGGTTGGATTGACCGGGCGACCGCAATCGGCGGGGCAAACCGGCACCCGAAGGAGTTTGTGATGAGCACCAAACCCGAGAATCTCGTTGTCATCGGCCTAGATGAGTAATTCCAAGCCTTGTTCCTGGTGTGACTGGTGTGGCTGACGTGATTTGAGGGCGAGGGTGTCCAGGATCGGCGTTGAACCCCAAACGTCGAGCAGGAGGCCCGCGTGGACGCTGATCTGGACACCCTCGTCACTGCACTGTACGTGCAGGTCGACGACATTTGAAGGCCAACCCGGACCGGGTGCCGTGGCGGCCGGCGGTGGGTATCGCACCGAGAATCACTGATGCCGAGTTGGTGACATTGGCAGTGGTGCAAGCCCTTCTCGGTTTCACCAGTGAAGCCCGCTGGCTGCGGTACGGACGCGCCCACCTGCAGGAACTGTTCCCGTATCTGCCGGGCCAGCCTGGATACATTTAGCGGCTCCGCAAACTGGGCGGCACCTTGAGTTGGTTGATCCGCGCCCTGGGCACCCACACCAGCCTGTTCACCGATGACGTGTGGCTGGCCGACTCCACCCCGGTGGAGTGCGGCCGCTCCCGGGAGACCGCCCACCGGTCGGGTCTGGTCGGCTTCGCCGAGTACGGCTACTGCGCCTCGCACAGTCGATACTTTTGGGGACTACGGCTGCACCTGGTGTGCACGCTGCACGGACTGCCCATCGCCGCCGCTGTCACCGGCGCCAAAGCTGATGAACGGCAGGTCCTGCTCGACCTGCTCGACGATGTGGGCCTGACCCGCCAAATCCCCGGGACCACCCTGATCGCAGACAAGAACTACTACGGAAGGAACTTCGAAACAACCCTGGCCACAACCGGTCTCACGCTGCTACGCCCGACCCGCAAGGGTGAATCCCCCAGAAGTGGGGAACGGTTTTTCAAACCTCTTCGGCAGACCGTCGAGTCGGTGTTCGACACCTTCAAAGGCCAGCTGGACCTCGAACACCACGGCGGCCGGACACCCGCCGGCGTCCTGACCCGGATCTGGCAACGCGTCCTGGCCCTGACCGCCGCAGTCTGGCACAACGACATCATCGGCGCCCCGATCAAACGCTCACTGACCGCCTACGACCACTGACCCCTTGGAATCACTCATCTAGATGGAAGTGCTGAGAGCTTGGCGGCGTTACGGTGGGGACTGAAGGAAGCGGTGACCTTGGACGCGAACGTTGAGGTTGTGCACTGCTACCTACCGCAGACCCTGACCGATTTCCAGTTTTCGACCCCTCACGAGCTGCACACGGCGTCGGCGATCATGCTCGAGAACGAGGTAGAAGCGGCCTTGCGCGAGATGTCGCAGCAGCCCGATGTCCGGCGATCCTCGGTGCTGGGCGGCCCGGCCAAGGAATTGGTCGAGCACGCACGCAACGCGTCGTTGTTGGTCCTGGGCGTCCACGGGCATACCTCGCTCCGTGACCTGATCCTGGGGCGGGTCGCCCAGGCTTGCCTACGTAACGCATCGTGCCCTGTCGCCATCGTCGACCTGAACCAACACGCCGTCAGGTACGAAAACCCCAATCCAGGGGCCCGCGCGGCCAGTTGACACCTGATCTGTGGCCAGCGGGACAGGCAGGGAAGTCATCCCCATCGGAAATCGGCAAAGCGCAGGCCCGTGGCAGCGATCGGCGACAGACCGGAAATTCGCAACACCAAGGCCAGGGCGAGGTCGTGGCCCCGGGCTCGACAAGGCGTGCGAATGACGTCGCTGAACCTCGCGATGCTCACGGTGGGGTGGGTCGCGGCCAGCACGCTCGACTGGCTCGGTCGCACGGCGGCAGTTCGACCTGCCTGGACAACCCCGAATGCGCCAGGCTGGACGGAACGTCCTTGTCCGGCTCGTCGCAGGGCCGGTTCATCGAGGCAAACCTCCGATTGACCACGACGAAGTAGCTGGGACGGACCATAGGACCTGGCTGGATAGGACGTTCGCCCCTCCCCCACCCGGGGTTGCGCAGCGCAGACTTGACCTTTGGCACCTGGATGCGGCCGCCACGCCAACTCGACGATCCTTTGTCGAACGATCCCTCATTGGCGGTCGTGAGCTGTTGAGCCGCCGCGTCGAAAGTTGGTCATGACCGGACCGGCACTTGTTCGGGATCTCGTGGTCGGACGTCTGTCAGATAGCTCCGCCTTGTTAGTGAGCTCCGGTACAACCGAAAGGACAGTAGGAATGGCAAAGCTGAGCGCTTTTGCGACCAATAACCTGAACGCGCAAGGGTTCGGCTGCCTCGACGAGGATGCCAAGGCTCGCTACGGTTGGTCACTGCGGTTCACACCGGCGGTAGCGATCACTTTGGTGGTGGTCGGATTGTTCTTACAGTCGACTATCTGGTTGGCGGCGATGGCACTCGTCGCCTTGACGGGGGCCCTGTGGCCGGACGGGATGCTGATCGATCTGGTCTACAACTACGGTGTCCGTCAAATTTTTCATGCCGCCCGGCTGCCATCCACCCCACGGCCGCGTCAGTTTTCCTACCTGCTGTCCGCCGTCTTACTGGCGGGTTCCGCGGTGTCGTTCTATGCCGGACTGCCGGTGTTGGGGGTGATCTTGGGAGCGACGGTGGTCATCGGAGGCGCAATTCTGACCACCACACTGTGGTGTCTTGGATCGTGGATCTACCGGATCCTATTCGAACGGGCGGCGGGGTCAGACGCGGGCGGGGCATAAATCTGATCCGAAAATGAGGGTGACTACGGCAGGCGGTAACGGCAGCCGGCCTTTTGCGGCGCGGCACGAGGTCATTGCCGAGTAGTTGTGTTCAGGCGGCTGGTTCCAGGGTGACTTTGTAGCCCAGGGCTTGCAGTTCGCGGATGCTGGTGCGAATACGGCGGTTTCGTTGACATGCGAGTCGTACAAGCCCGGACCCGGACCCAGGTCGACGAGATGTCTGTCCTCGTCGCTCAGCAACACCCAGACGATGGTCAGCCGGCCGCGACGATGGCCCGTTTCCCTACCGCGGCGTTTGGTGACCCGCCGGTAGCACTCACCCAGGAAAGTGCCGGTTCTGCTGGCGCCGATGGTCGCCTTCCCCCGGCGCCCGGGCCAGGTAGCGGTTGCCGTGCCCGGTACTGCTGTTACCTTTATTCCGGTCGGCCGATTCGCTGACCCCGGGCGCGAATCGGGTCATGTCCAACCCGATCTCGGCGATGATGGCTCGTGCCGAGGTGACGCCGATGCCGGGGATCTCATCCAACCGGGCCACCGCTTTGGCGAAAGGGGCGATCTGCCCATCGATGTGGGCCTGCACCAGGTCGATGTCGGCGGTGATCCCGTCGATCCGGGTCAGCATCGCGCGGAGCAGGACCGTGTGGTGCTCGGTGAACCGGCCGTGAACGCCTCTCCAACTGGCTGGTCTTGCCCTTCATCGACCCGCGGGCCATCTTCACCAACACGCCCGCGTGTGATATGACGAGTCGGCCGGGACCACAAGGCCTCAGTCCCGGGAATATCAGTAAGCTCCCATGCCCATACCCACACCCCCAAGTGGATACATGTAGCCGGATCCCCAGTACGGCGCATACCCGTAGTAGTTGTAGAGGCTGGCGTGATACGGCCGGTCATTGACCAGGTCCGGGTGGTAGCCGGGCGCCGCCGCGACCCGCTCACCCGACTGGTCGATATGGACCTCATCGGGGGTGACCTTCGTGACGGCATCGACGGGTATCAGGGTCTTCTTCTCCCCGAAACCCAGGAACCCACCGTGTTCGACCAGCAGGAAGCGGACCTTGTGTTCCTGCTCGTCGACGAGCAGATCGTCCACCTTTCCGATGCCGGTCCCGTCTTTGTCCTTCACCTCGCGGCCGCGGACGTCGTTTCCTGATCCGTCGATCGTCTGACCGCGGTCACCGAGGGTGTACAACGTGGAATTGTCGTCACTGGCCATTGCGTTCTCCTGAGTTGTCTACGCGGGATTGCTGTTTGGTCCGCCGGGCGCGGCGCCGGGAATGTGCGGCGTGAACGATCTAAATCGCGGCTTCCCGCGGCATGCTCGCCAGGAGCTCATGGGCCGCAGCGGCGTGCTGGTGTTCGGCCAACAGTTCGTACTTGGTGGCGACGATCTGGTTGACCGAGGCGAAATCGCGGGTGCCGCGGCGGGTGGCGGCGCTGTAGCCGAGCTGGCTCCACACCAGCCCGAACACCGCTCCCAGCAACGGTGTGATGATCAGGAAACCGAGCTGATTGCGGTCGCTGAACAGGTTGAGGGCGATCCCGACGAACAACCCGATCCACAGTCCGGACAAGGCGCCGGCGGCGGCGATCTTGCCGCGGGTCAGGCGCCCGGTAACGCGTTCGACGGAACGCAGGTCGGTACCGACGATTTCCAGATTCTGCACCGGAAAACCATGGTCGGCCAGATAGTCGACGGCGTGCTGGGCGTTGGCGTAGCGCTCGTAGACACCGAGCGACATGGGGAACTCCAGATCAATGCGGGCACCGGTGGACAGCTGGCTTCGTGTCATGCAAGGTCCTTTTCGGAGGTGGTTCGCGGGGCGGATTCGGTCAACAGCCGGGTCAGTTGGTGGTCGTCCAATGCGCTCCACGACTGCCCATCCTGGCCGTCGGTAAGGCTCCGGGCCCGGGGTCGCCGTTCTGGAGCTGCCTCTTGTGAGTCGTACTGAATTGGTGTGCGGGTCTGCTGGGCGTCTGGCAACAACCGCTTCATCAGATAGGGCACCCAGAGAATCAGGAGGATCAGGAAGGTGACCATGGACTTTGCTCGATTCTGCTTGACCGCGGTGGTGGTCCAGGGGTGGTGGCACTGTCGGTGGTCAACCTTCACCGACTGCAGGACTGTGAGGTGAGCTGCGCATTCACCGGGCGCCTGAGATAACATTTGCGACGGCGAGCCTGCGCCAGCAATCCTGACCATTTGTGCGTTGCGGGTCATCGTGGCCGGCCTGCCGCCCGACGAGTGACCGAGGCGTCGTGAACAGCACCGTAGGTGTTTCCGCCCAATGTGCCTGGCTGTGAGCGAAGGCTCTTCGCGTCGGCCGTAGGGCAAGAACGCGAGATCCAGGCTGGCTGAAAGATAACCGCTTGCTACTGTACTCGTAGCGGAGGTAAAGTACAGCACCCGAGGCCAAACGCGGCGCATCCCGCGGTTTGAGCGGCCTGACATTTCCCCGCTTCCCTGCAGCCCTGGCCCGCCGTGCCAGTCGGTGGTCCGCTGCGCGTTGGTCACGTGAGTGCCGCCACCACCGCACCGGGCCCGGTCATAGGTGGCTGCGGTATCCCTCCAGCTCTTTGTGACGTTTGGCGGTTGTTTTGGGGTAGGCCATCTTCAGCTCGGCCAGCGTGTCCAGGACGATCTGGGAAATCATCAGGCGGGCGGTGTGTTTGTCGTCGGCCGGGACGGCATACCAGGGGGCCTCCTCGGTGCTGGTGGCGCTCAGGCAGTCGGCGTAGACCTTCATGTAGGTGTCCCAATAGGACCGTTCGTGGATGTCGGCGAGGCTGAACTTCCAATTCTTGTCCGGGGCGTCGATGCGGGCCCGGAACCGTTTCGCCTGCTCCTGTTTGGACAGGTGCAGGAAGATCTTCACGATCTGGGTGCCGTTGCGGTGCAGGTGCTTCTCGAGGTCGTTGATGGAGCGGTACCGCTGACCCCAGATCGCCTGCTCGTCGATCAACTCGTCGGGTAGGCCGTGTCCGTGCAGGATCTCCGGATGGACCCGGGCGACAAGGACGGCCTCGTAGTAGGAGCGGTTGAAGATGCCGATCCGGCCGCGTTCGGGCAGGCAACGATTCGTCCGCCAGAGGAAGTCGTGATCGAGTTCGGCGTCGGTGGGTTGCTTGAAGCTGAAAACCTGGACGCCCTGCGGGTTGACGCCGGACATGACGTGGCGGATCGCGCCGTCCTTGCCGGCGGCGTCCATACCCTGAAAGATCAGCAGCAGCGACCAGTGGTCGGAGGCGTAGTGCAGCCGTTGCAATGCACTCAGCTTCTTGACGTGGTGCTTCAACTGCTTCTTGTAGTCCTTGTGGGATGTATAGAGCGGCTGCACCTCGGTGGGCAGTTCGGCCAGATCCAGGTGTCCGGCTGGTTCGATACGGAACGGGCTCGATTCGGTGGCCATAGTGATAGATGCTCTTTTCCTCGCGGTGCAGCTGCGCCGCGTCTGGGTTGTGGTTGTGGTGGTGGTGTCGACGTGGCCCGCTAACTACTTTGACCTGAAATAGTCTGTTTTGGCTCCGGCGCGGTCGGCGGTCAGCGGTCGGGAGTGATTCTCGGGCTTGCGGTCTCGGGCCTTTCGAGTTTCAGGCGGTCAGGACGGCGATCTTAACCAGGTTGTGGGCCAGAACACCGTGACCGGTCCAAATCCTTGCTCCTTCGGTGCCATCGATCCGGGTCCGGTCCCACCCGTATCCCCGTTTGAGGGTGCTGATCCGTCCTTCGGATCCGGTTCGCCACTTCACCGCCTGCCGGAACGCCCTTCGGTGTTCCACCGCCTGCCGGGCTTTACCGGGTTTGCCTTTCCGTGGAATGACGACGTGCCGGACACCCAGCGCAGCCAGGTCGTCCTCCACGCTCTGTTCCCCGTAGCCGCGGTCGGCAGTGACGGTACGGGGCGTGCGGCCGGTCCGGGCGATGACTCGCTTCACTGCCTTGGCCAGTTGCGGGGCGTCAGCGGGATTGCCCGCCTCCATGTTGTGGTCCACGATGACACCGTCGTCGTTGTCCATGACCTGCGCTTTGCCACCGAACTCCACCGGTTTACCGAGCCGGCCTTTGGCGATCGGCCGGGCGTCCTGATCGTGCAGGCTGACCTGCCGAGTCGCCCCGGGCGGGGTGGTCCCGGCCACCCGCTGCCGGGTCTGCGCCGCGATCTTCCGGGTCGCATCCAGGAGTTCGGCCAGATCGTTCACCGCCCGATGCAGCCGGCCACGTCGGCGACCCGCGACCGGGTCCGCCCCACCGGCGGCGGCCAACTTCTGCGCCTTGACCTGCGCCCGACGCAGCGCCCGCCGCGCGTTGAGCAGCAACTTCTGCGCATCCTTCGCGGCCGTCACGGCCAGGTCGGCCAGCTCACCGGTAATCCGCTTGACCACGGCCTGCGCGTCGTCGCGGCCCTGCGCGCTGCGCATCCGCAGTTTCGTGGCGATCCCGTGGGCCCGTTTCCCGGCGGAGCGGGACCGGTCCCGCAGCTGCGTGCGGACCGCGCCACCGGCGGCCTGGATCCGCCGGCCGGTGACCGCAATCCTTTTGATCGCCCTGGCCAACAAACCCGAATCCGTCGGGTAGGCGACGTTCGCCGGGACCACCGTGGTGTCGGCCCGTAGCCGGTTGGTGCGCAGCACCTTCGCTTGGACCGCTTTGGCCAGCAACGCCTCGTTCAACCCATCGATCGCCGCCGTCCCGCAGCGGGTCGTCAGCTTCATCAACGTCGTCGGGTGCGGGACCTTCCCGTCCAACGGGATCCGGCAGAACCGCCTCCACGTGATCGAGTCGGCGACCTCCCGGCACAACGACTCGTAGCCAAGGCCGTGCCGGAACTTGAGGAACATCAACCGCAGGTACGTTTCCATCGGCGTCGACGGCCGACCTGCGGTCGGGTGGAAGAACGGTACGAACGGACCGAAGAACACCTCGTCATCAAGAAGACGGTCCACCCGCTGCAACTCCACCGGCAGCCGCCGGACCTCGTCGGGGAGCACCGCCTCCCACAGACTGACCTGCTCAGCATAAGTTCGTAGCATCAACAACTCCCAGCCGTCCCGCCCGATTCTTCCACCGATTCTCCCACGAACAGGGCCCCAAACTGCGGAAGTGAGCAGCGACACCCGCTGCGCCGCAACGACTAAGGCTCTGACTTTTTCAGGAGAAAGTAACTAACCCCGGCGGTCGGCTGCAGACGCTGATAGGTGCCGATGGCGGCGGTGATCAGCGCCTGGAATGAGGTGCGGTCCTGACTGGCGGCGCCGACCAGGGCGCCGTCGATATCGGGCTGGGTGAAGTAGGCGTCGGCGTTGGCGGCGGTCACGCTGCCGCCGTAGAGCAGCGTGGTAGCGGCCGCGAGATGCGCTCCAAGTTCGCCGGCGATGACGGAGCGGATGAAACCATGCCGGTCGGCGGCCTCCTGCGGTGTGCAATCCACCGGGTGGTCGCTGGTGCTGATCGCCCAGGCCGGTTCGTAGGCGAGAAGGAACGGGCCGCCGGACAGCTGATAGGCGCGGAGCAGGATCTCGAGCTGGGCCTGCACCGCTGCTTCGGATCGGCCGGACCGGTGCTCGACGGAGGTGTCGCCGATGCACAGGATCGGCGTCAGGCCGTGGGCGAACGATGTCTGCAGCTTCCGCGCGATCATCTCGTTGCTCTCACCCAGATATAGGCGCCGCTCGGAGTGGCCCAGAATCACATACCGACACCCGAGGTCGGTCACGTCGGTGGCTGCGGTTTCGCCGGTGAGGCTGTGTGTGTCGTCCCAGCCCATGTTCTGTGCGGTGACCGCGACCTTGCCCTGGCACAGGCGGGCCACCGCGGCCAGGGCGGTCATCGACGGACACACCGACAACTCGAACAGCGGGTCTGTGTCGGCGGCGGCGTCGACGGCCACGGCGGTCAGCGCTAAGGATCGGGCCAGGCTCACCTGGTTCTTCCAGGTCCCGAAAAGCTTGTGGGGCGCCGTCATCGCCATGGCCCGGCCGCTGCCACCATGAGGTCGGGGCTGGATCGGGCCGGTTGGTTCCGCGCAGCGGCGGTGTCGGCGAGCAGCGCTGCGGCGGCGTTCCACCGCCGCGCGCACGGATCGCCGGCTGGATCTTCGATCAGCGACACCGCAGCGGTGGCGACGACGAACAGTCGACCGTATTCAGGTGCCAGTCCCAAGGCGCGGGCGACCAGGATCCGGGAGAAGTGCCCGTGGGTGATCACGACGACCGGCCCCTGGTCGTTCCGGTGGCGGGCGTGCAGAAACTCATCCGCCCGCCGGCCGACGTCGGCCGTTGAGTCCCCGTCGGGGCATCCGTCCCGCCAGATGTCCCAGCCCGGCGC
>JBBRDH010000109.1:0-18151 GCA_038204125.1 Mycobacteriales bacterium | reverse complement strand
CTGCCCGGCGCAGCGGACACCGGACGAGCCACCCGCTGGTCCGACATACGTGCACCTGCCCGCCGCTGCTGGAGCGGCCGCCGCGTGCTAGACCGCCGATACCGGCAACCCTAGCCAGAGCGCGCTCCAGAACCAATTCGGCGGCATTCGGGCCGGTCCGGTGCGAATGCAAAGGTGCGGATCACCCGCCGAGCGCCAGCCGCAGCCGTTCGGGGTCGATCCGGTAGTACCCGTGCTGCACCCCGTCGACGAGCACCACGGGGACGAGATCCCCGTACTCGGCCCGCAGCTCGGGGTCGCTGTCCACGTCGACCTCCACCAGTTCCACGCCGCTGCCGGCCGCCACCGAGGCGACCACTGAGGCGACCACCTCCCGGGCCTCGTCGCACAGGTGGCAGCCGACCCTGGACAGCAGCGTGACGGTCGCCATCATCGGGCCTGCCGGGTCGGGTTGGCGGCCCTGGTGAGGGCCCGGCCGATCACCAGCCGCTGGATCTGATTGGTTCCCTCGACGATCTGCAACAACTTGGCCTCCCTCATGTACCGCTCGACCGGGTAGTCCTCCACATAGCCTGCGCCACCGAGCACCTGGACCATCTCGGTGGTGACCTTCATGGCCATGTCGGTGGCGACCAGCTTGGCCATCGCGGCTTCGGTCGAGAACGGCTTGCCGGCGTCCTTCCGCCGGGCCGCGTAGAGGTACAGCTGGCGGGCGGCGGTGATCTGCGCGGCCGCATCCGCCAGCGGAAACGAGACTCCCTGGAAGTCGCTGATCGGCGATCCGAATGCCCGCCGGTGCCGCGCATATTCGGTGGCGATGTCCAGCGCAGCCTGGGCCAGCCCGACAGCGCAGGCGGCGATCCCGAGCCGCCCGGCGTCGAGGGCGGACATGGCGATGGCGAATCCCTGGCCGGCCCGTCCGAGCATTCGATCGGCCGGGATCCTGGCCCCCTCGAACCGGACCGAACTGGTGACCGACGAGCGGACTCCCATCTTCTTCTCGACGGTGCCGGGCACCACCCCCGGTGTATCCCCCGGCACCAGGAACGCACTGATCCCGCGGGGTCCTGGATCACCTGTCCTGGCCATCACCAGGAAGAAATCGGCTACCGGGCCGTGGGTGATCCAGGCCTTCTCGCCGTCGATCACGTAGTCCGCACCGTCCCTGGTGGCGCGGGTGACCATCGAGGCCGGATCCGAACCACCCTGCGGCTCCGACAGGCAGTAGGCGCCGAGTTGGCTGCCGTCGAGCATCCCGGCCAGCCACTGGTCCCGTTGCTCGTCGGTCCCGAAGAAGGCGAGGCCGTGGCAGGCCAGGACATGGACGCTGACCCCCATCGCGACGCCCAGCCAGGCCCGCGCCAGCTCCTCGACGACCTGCAGGTAGACCACCGCGCCCTGGTCGCCGCCCCCGAACTCCTGCGGATACGGCAGCGACAGCAGGCCGGCGGCCCCCAGGGTGGCGAAGACCTCCCTGGGGAAGCGGCCGTCCTGCTCGGCGGCGGTCACCTGTGGCAACAGCTGTCCACGGACCAGATCGTCGGTGAGTGCCAACAAGTCCCGGGCCTCCTGGGTGGGCAGCTCCCGGTCCACCATTGCCGGTGAAGCGGGAATGGCCATCGAAAGTCCAATCGTCGAATGCCGGTACGGCGGCTGCGGGGGAACCAGAGCAGGTGATCGGTCTCCGCCCGGAGAACCGGCCGTCAGAACAGGTCGTCGTCGCTGTCGGTCTCGGAGCGGGCCCGCCGCCCGCCGATGCCGGGGAGTCTGACGCCCAGGGAATCCAGCGGCGCGGCGGATTCGGACTCCGGTCCGCCGGAGAAAGCCGGACCCTGCGGCGGCGCGTCGGCCGGGTCGGTGGTCCCGGCCTTCTCGGCGGGCCGATACAACCGACGAACCGCGTCGCGGTCGATCCGCCCCAACTCGTTGCGCGGCAACCGTTCGACCAGCACATAGAGCCCGGGCCGCTTGAACGGAGGCAGGATCGCCGCGATGTAGTCGTCGAGGTCGGACTGGGTGGGCCGGGTTCCGCGCATCGCCACGATCACCGCCATCACCGATTCGCCGGCACGGCCGGGGGCGCCGATCACTGCGGCGTCGCGGACGTACGGGTGCCCGATGAGGACCTGTTCGACCTCGCGCGGATAGACGGTGAATCCGGCGATCCTGATCGTCTCGGCAGCCCGGTCCACCAGGTGCAGCTCACCGAGTGCGTCGACATAACCCACGTCCCCGGTCAGGAACCAGCCATCCGGCCCGGGACCTCCCTCGCCGGTCGGCCAGTAGCCGGAAAACAGCGTGCGGCCATGGATGGCGATCCGGCCGACCTCGGTTCCGGGGTCGAAGTCCGCCAGTTCGGTCGGGTCCTGGGCGGGGCCCCGCCGTCGGTCCGGCACACTCCCACCGACGGCGTCCGGAATTCCCGAGTTGGCCGCCGGCGTCGGGTCGGCGCCGGCCGGCGGGTCGGGCGGCGGAGGTGCCGCGGACTGCGAACCGATGGCCCCGACGCTTTCCGGGGCCATTACTGCGGCCGACTCTGCCGCGGCCGACTCTGCCGGGGACGACTCTGCCGGGGACGACTCTGCCGGCATGGACCCAGCCTGGGACGACTCGTCCGGCATGGACCCAGCCGGGGACGACTGAGCCGGGGGTGGACTTTGCCCCGGTAGTTCCTGGGGGAGAACTTCGGGTTCCTCCCGGAGCACTTCCCCGTCATCGGAGATGATCCGCACGCTGATCCCGGTGAGCGGCCGGCCCACGGACCCGGGGCGCGACGTGCCCGTCATCAGACTGGTCGCAACAACCGATCCGGATTCCGAGATGCCGTAGCCCTCCCATACCGGTTGTCCGGTGATGTTTCTGATGGCTGCGAAGTCGTCCGGCTCGAGCGGCGCCGCACCCGATGTCATCAGGCGGACCGAGGCGAGCCCCCGCTCCAGATCACGGGCGCCGCGGAGCCTGCGGTAGAGGCTCGGGGCGCCGGGGACAAGCGTCACCCGGTGCGACCGGATGGCCGTGACCACCGTTTCCAGCCAGGATTCGCCGGTCACCGGGGGGGCCGGCACCACCGCGGTGCCGCCGACCTCGCACAGCGGCAGGAACGCGGTCACCCAACCCGCGAGGTGGTACAGCGGCAGCACGAGCACCACCCGATCCGAAGCCCGCAACCGCAGCCCCGGTGCGTCGAGGATCGCCCCGACCGCCGCCAGGATGGCCCGATGCGACACCATGACCGGCCGATCGGTACTGGCCGCCCTGGCCAGCACCGCGATGGCCTCGCCACCCCCGAGGCGGCGTTCCGGGTTCGTGTCCGGCCGGCCGTCTGCGCGGATTACCGGTTCGTTCCCGACCTTCAGGTCGCGCTGGATCTCCGACCCGAACCATTGGGCCACATCGTCTTCGGCCAGATGGACGCCGTCGAACGGTTGGCTGGACAGTGCCGCCGCAGCTCCCAGCCTGCGGCCGATCGGTTCGAGGTCCACTCTGTGCGGCGCAACCGGCACGGCAACCAGTCCGGCCCTGGCCACGGCGAACATCGCCGCCGCTATCCCGGGCCCGGTCGGCAGGGAGATGATCACCCGGTCGCCGAGCGATAGGCCGGACCCGGTCAGCGCATCCACCCCTCGGTCGACCGCTTCGTCGAGATCGGTCCAGGTGCACCGGCGGTCACCGGTGATGATGGCGGTGCGGTCCGGGAAGCGCCGGGCCGCCTTCCGCAGCAGATCCGACACGTTGGCCGACGTACCGTCGGTACCGCCCAGCCCGACCGCTGTTCCCATCACACCTCGATCCTCACATCATCTGATGTCGACGTTGGCTGTCCGTGCTGGCTGTCCACGTCCGGAGTCCCGTTGTCGGATGTCCACTTCGGTCCGCCGACCTCCGACCATAGTGGCAACCGGGCACGGCCGGTCGGCCGGTTCACGACCAGCCCGGCTCTCCCCAGTGGCTTTACCGGCCACCGAATCGACGGTTATGGCTGCCGTCGGCGACCGGATCTACCCGCTTTCCGAGAAAGCAAATACTTTTGTTGCCTTTCAAATCGGACCGATGGGGCATTGCCGTCCGCTAGTCAGAATTCGATCGCTCGCTGCGACCTACCCCGAACGATCATTACCGACTTGGCCCGGGAGGACAGACCCTGCGTGATTCATCCCGGGCCGCGGGTCGCAGCCGGCTGCTGGACGCATCGGCGAGCTGTTCCCCGGCGCAGACAAGCTGTGCCCAGGGTCTTTTGCATTTCAGAGCGCTCGTTCAAGAAGGGGACCATCCGGACCTGGCCCCCGTGTTGATGCCCGCAATTCATGTTGGCGAGCCACTTCGGCTGAAGCTCCGATGATGGAGATATACGTTGCATCGGGCCGGGTCGTCGGCTCGGGGGAATCAGCGGGAAATATAGAAGTGACGTTGCGGGGGGTGGACTCTCGTCGACGTCCTATTCCTCGGAGTCTTCTTGATGGCATTACGCGGGGCATTGCCCGGGCTATGGAGATTCCGACCCGGTCCGGCTACCGACAATGGCGTGGGCGAGCGCCTCATCAGGCTGCGGGTGGGCGGTGGCGGGATGGCGGTGGCGGGATGGCGGGGCGGGATGGCGGTGGTTGCCTGGGCCCTGTCGGCCTGGCGGCGGTCGATTTCGGGCGGCCGAGTCATCGGCCGCCAACTCTTGAAGATCCGCCCCGACGCTCGGGTATGAGATCCAGCCCGGGTGCCATGGGTCAACTGGCACCCGGCAGATGATCCGGCGTTCCATGCACCGACAATCCCCGGCAAATACCTTGAAACACCGTACAAAGTTACCTGGAAACACCGTGCAAAGTGCCCGGCAGCGAGCGAGATGACCGGACCGCACCCCTGCGCTGGCTAGGCTGGCACCGACCGACGGCGAGGAAAGGTGCAACCAGGGGTGATGTTCGGTAGGACAGGACGGGCCAGGGAAGCGCTCGCGCGCGCGGAACTAGCGGGTGCGGCCTCTGCCGAGGTCGCCTATCAGGTCGAACACGCCGAGGAGAGCCGCCTCGCGCCGGGTGCCGATCTGACGGCAGCGGCCTTCTTCGATGTCGACAACACGATGATGCAGGGTGCGTCGACGTTCCACTTCGCTCGCGGGCTGGCCGCCCGGAAATTCTTCCGCACGTCCGATCTGGCCCGGTTCGCCTGGCGCCAGATCAAGTTCCGGGTAGGCGGAGAGCGGATGGCCGACGTCAGCCGGGCCCGCGAGGAGGCCCTGTCCTTCGTGGCGGGCCACTCCGTCGCCGAGATCACTTCGATCGGCGAGGAGATCTACGACGAACTCATGGCCGACAAGATCTATCCGCGCACCAGGGAATTGGCCCAGCGTCACCTCGACGCGGGCCAGCGGGTCTGGCTGGTGACGGCGACGCCGGTGGAGCTCGCCCAGATCATCGGCCGGCGGCTGGGCCTGACCGGAGCGATGGGCACGGTGTCGGAGACCACCGACGACGGCATCTACACCGGTCTGTTGGTCGGAGAACTTCTGCACGGCAAGGCCAAAGCTGCGGCGGTCCGGGCGTTGGCGGCCCGCGAAGGCCTGGATCTGCGTCGTTGCACCGCCTATTCTGACTCGATCAACGATGTGCCGATGCTGTCCGTGGTGGGCACCGCGGTCGCGGTCAACCCGGATGGGCAGCTCCGAGACATCGCCCGCCGACGAGGTTGGCAGATCCAGGATTTCCGGACCGGCCGGAAGGCCGCGCGGATCGGTGTGCCGTCGGTGCTGGGAGCGGGGATGGTCACCGGCTGCGTGCTGCTCGCCCTGGCTTTTCGGCGGCGGCTACGGGTGGGCCTCGATGAAGCGGCGGGAGACCCGGCCGCCTCTGGGTTGAGCCCCCGATTCAGCCCAGGAACGGGTGGCCACGGCGGAGCAGCAGGCGGTACAACGATTGTTGGATGGTTTCGCGGACCCGGTCGGCGAGGTTGAAGACGACCATTGGGTCTTCCGCCGCGCCCGCGGGCAGGTCGTCGGTGGGAATCGGCTCGCCGAACTCGATCAGCCACTTACTCGGCAGCGGAATCGCCCCCAGCGGTCCGAGCAGCGGAAACGTCGGTGTCACCGGGAAGTAGGGCCATCCCAGCGCCCTGGCGAGCGGCTTGATGTTCCCGATCATCGGGTAGATCTCCTCGGCGCCGACGATGGCGCAGGGCACGATCGGCACTCCGGCCCGAACTGCGGCCGAGACGAAACCGCCGCGGCCGAATCGCTGCAGCCTGTACCGCTGCGAGAACGGCTTGCCGACGCCCTTGAAGCCCTCGGGGAACACCGAGACGACCTCGCCGGAGTTCAGCAATCGCTCTGCGTCCTCCTGGCAGGCCAGGGTGTTACCGCCCCGGCGGGCCAGCGGACCCAGTACCGGGGTGTCGAACAGCAGATCGGCACCGAGCATACGGAGCATCCGGTGGGCAGGGTGATGGTCGGCCACCGCCAGCGCCGTCATCAGTGCGTCGACCGCGATCGTTCCCGAATGATTTGCCACCAGCAGGGCGCCGCCGGTGGACGGCACGTTCTCCACGGTGAGGGCGGTGACGCGGAACCATCTCTCGTAGAGCAGCCGCAGGGGAGGCAGTAGGACGTGTTCGGTGAAATCCGCGTCGTAGCCGAATTCGTCGACCTGGTAGTCGCCGGTGAGCCGCCGCCGGAGAAACGCCAGACCGCCCGCCAGCGACCGCTGCCAGCCCGCTTCGGAAACCGGCGAATCGGGTTGCGGCGGAAGCTCCCCCGGACCGCTTTCGGGATCAGTCATCTCGGCCGCCCGCCGGCCGGGCCGGGCGGGGATCCGGAACGACGGCGAACCTTGGGCCGACCGCCCGCCGAACCATCGATGCCGACCAGCCTCGGGCGTTCGGCGCCGCCTGCCACATTCCTGCCCGTCGCAGTCCGAGCGGTCCCGGTCCGAGCGGTCGAGGTCTTCGCGGTAGCGGTCCCAGCGGCCGCGTTCCCGCCTGCCTGGTTCGCCGGACTCCCGCCACCCCGGACGGCTCGGTCGGCTCGGTCGACGACGGTGGCACCGCTCGGTCCGTCGGCCGCTAGCGGCGGCCGTAGCCCGAGCAGTCCCCCGAGCCGCCGCTCGGCGGATCGAACGGCGTCGGGATCGAGGAACGGGCGCAGGGTGCGGGCGAAGTCGTCGAAGGCCTCGGGGGTACTGAACACCGGAGTGAAGCCAACCTCGGTGTGGAGCTTGCGGGTGTCGAGCACCCTGCCCTCCGCCAGCAATCGCACTGCGGCCGGGGAAAAGGCGCCGAGCGGACTCAGCGCCGAGAGCCGGCCGGCGATGTCAAGGGCCGACCGCGGGATGGGCAACGGTAGCCGGCCTGCCCGGTGCACGGCCTGGGTAACCGTCAACATGCCGCTGCCGGCCACGTTCACCGTGCCGGCGAAATCACCGAGCACCAGCCGCCGGAGCACCGCCACCACATCCGCCTCGTGAATCAATTGCAGTCGGGCATCACGGCCGGCGAGAACTGGTACGAACGGGCTCAGCGAGAAATGATTGGTCAGCGGGTTCCGGACCGTAGGTCCGACTATCTGGGCGAACCTGGGAACGGCCACCCTGACGTCGGGACGGCGCCGCGCGAACGAGCGGACGTAACCCTCGATGTCGACGGCGTCCCTGGCTGCGCCCCCGAACGGTAGCGAACTGGTCTGCAGCCCTTCGTCGGCGACCGCCGGGTCGCGGGCGGAATCGCCGTAAACCGCGGCGGTGGACCGGACGAGCAGTCGCTGGACTGCCATCGACTGTTGGCATGCGGCCAGCAGTTGCATGGTCCCCAGGACGTTCATTTCCTTGGCCATCGACCGGGCCGCGGCGGTGACCGGTGACGCCGACGCGGACGCGTGCACCACCGTGTCGATCGCCGCCGCCACGAGGACCCTGGCGATCAACGGGTTACGAATGTCGGCCCGGACGAACTCCGCGGCTCCCATCCGGCTCCGCTCGGCCGGCTCCGGCAGCGCCGCGTCCACCCCGATGACCCGATCGACCCCGGGTTGATCGGCGAGCAGCCCGGCGAGAGCCGAGCCGATGTACCGGGTGACCCCGGTGACCAGCACCGTCAATCCTGCCATTGCCCACCGGGCCGTCGGTCAGCGTGCCGGAGCCGAAGGAGCTGGACTACTTGCCGGCCTTGCGACGGGCCACCCTGGTCTTTCGAAGCAGCTTGCGGTGCTTTTTCTTCGCCATCCGCTTGCGACGCTTCTTGATGACCGAACCCATGGGGAGACCTCTTGACTTGACGAGTCGACCGACGATCGACGAGAACGAATGGAGCGTGGTGCCGCACAGAAGGGAGTGCGCGGATGCAGGCCCAGGACTCCGTCCCGGACGACTTCTGCGCAGGAGGCTGTTGGTCCATCTTAACGGCTGGGCAAACCGTCGCAATCCCGGTCCGATCGGGCTGCGAACCCGAGACTCCGTCGATCGCTTCGAACAGCCAATTCCTCGACGGGCGCTCGTGATCGCGGACCAGCTACGGCCCTGCCTCGCAATGGCGGCCGGGCAGCCGTGCGTGCGCGGCAGTTGGCGGGGTCAGCCGACGTCGTTGTACGCGGTTCGAAGGTAATCGTGAACTGCCCGCTCGGGCACCCGGAACGATCGGCCGACCCGGACGGCCGGCAGTTCCGAGGAGTGGACGAGCCGGTACACCGTCATCCGCGACACCCGCATGACGGCCGCGACCTCGGCCACCGTCAGGAAGCGCATTTCGGACAGCGGTGAATCGCGCGAGGCAGGATCAGTCGGCTCTGAGGCCATTGGGCACCGTCTTCCGGCACGAATCGCGCCGCCGGCTTCCCCTCCGGTGGACACTCACGCACGTGCTCACTGCACTCTAGCGGTACGGGTGGGACGAAAGCGCATCCGTGTGAAAACTATGTATGGCCGCTCTGTGTGCCAGAACCTCCTCCGAGCCCGTCCTGGGCTGCCATTCGTGAGTCATTCGTGCGCCTTGCCCAATGCGGCGGACCTCAAGGCGGCCGCCTCGATCGCCGAGAGCAGTGCTGCCCGGACACCGTGGTTCTCCAGTTCGCGGATGGCGGCGATGGTGGTACCGCCGGGGGAGGTCACCGCCTCGCGGAGCGCAACCGGGTGCTCCCCGGAGTCGCGGAGCATCGTCGCGGCGCCCACCGCCGATTGAATGATCAACTCGGCGGATACGGCCCGAGGCAGGCCCAGCAAAATACCCGCGTCAATCATCGCCTCCACCAGGAAGAAGAAATACGCCGGCCCAGAGCCGGACAACGCCGTCACAGCGTCCTGTTGTGATTCCGGCACCCGGACCACCTTGCCGACGGATCTCAGAAGTTCCTCGACCAGTTGGAGGTGGCCGGCGTCGGCGTGGCTGCCCGGCGAGATGGCACTCATCGCCTCGCCGACGAGCATGGGCGTGTTCGGCATGACCCTGACAACCGGCGTACCGGCCGGCAGATGGCGCTCGTAGAGGCTGGTCGGCAGGCCGGCGGCGAGCGATACGACCAGGGTGCCGGGGGTGATGCAGTCGGCGAGCTCGTGGAGCAGCGGTTCGATGTCCTGCGGCTTGACGGCCACCACGAGCACGTCCGCCTGCTCGGCGGCCTCGGCGGTCTCCACCCCACGGACGCCGTAGCGGGTGGTCAGCTCGGCGACCCTTTCGGGGTACCGCTCGGTGAACAGGAGGGTTTCGGCGGTTCGGCCCGCGGAGAGCAACCCGGAGAGCAGCGCCTCGCCGATCTTCCCCGCGCCCAGAATGGCGATCTTCGTCATGGCGATCAGGGTGCCAGACGCCGCCCTATTGTGGTGCCGTGTCCACGCCTGCCGATCGCAATCCCGGGCGCATCCGAGGGAGGGGCGCCGGGCCAATCCCCCGGCGGGGCGCCGGACCCGAACGGCCTACCGCAACGGTCGCAGAGCCCCGGGCCACTGCGGACGCTGCGGCCGCCGGGGTAGCTCATCCGGCTCACCTGCCCTCGCAGGCGCTGGTGATCGCCGCCGTGATCGCTCTCGCCCTGAACCTGCGACCGGCGGTGAACTCCATCGGCGCGGTCATCCCGCAGATGCGCATCCAGACAGGTTTGTCGGGTGCTGCCGCCGGCGTTCTCCTGGCACTGCCCACGTTGTGTTTCGCCGTCCTCGGGCTCTCCGCGGCCGGTGTGGCAGGCCGCGTCGGCACCCACCGGACAGTCGTCTACGCCGTCGCGGCGATGATCGCCGGACAACTGGCCAGATCGCTCGGGTCGGGATTGCCCTGGCTGTTCGCCGGCTCGGTGCTGGCCCTGGCCGGGGTGGCGATGGGCAACGTCCTCCTGCCGGGTCTGGTCCGGCTGCACTTCCCGAACCGGATCGCCGCGATGACGGCCGTGTACACCACGATGTTGTCGGCGGGCGGCGCCGTTGCCGCCGGGGTCACGCTGCCCGTCGAACAAGCTCTCCAGGGCAGCCGGGTCGCCGGTCTTTTTGACAGTGACTGGCAACTGGGCATCGGAATCTGGGCCGGGGCGGCGGTGCTGGCGCTCATTCCGTGGCTGCCGCTGGGCGCCGGTCGGCACCCCCCGAAGGCTCATGCCGCCTCGGCGGTGATCGGGTTGCGCCGGCTGGCACGAACGAGGCTGGCCTGGGTGATGGTCGGGTATTTCGGTACCCAGGCGCTGCAGGCCTATGTGATGTTCGGCTGGCTGCCGGAGATCCTCACCGGCGCCGGTATCTCGATCACCGCTGCCGCGTTCCACGTTTCGGTGCTCGCAGTGATCGGCGTGGTGATCGCGGCTGCCGTGCCGGCCCTGCTCGCCCGGCTGCGGGTCGTCGTGCTGGTGGTCTTCATGGCCGGGTGCTACCTGGCCGGCTATCTGGTCCTCATCGTCGACCCCGGTGGGCTGAGTTGGGTCGCCTGTGGACTGGTCGGCATCGGGACCGGGGCCTTCCCGGTGGCCCTGACCCTGGTCGGGCTCCGAGCCAGGACGGCCGGCGGAACCATCGGCCTCTCGGCGCTCACTCAGTCGCTCGGCTATCTGCTCGCCTCGGTCGGGCCCTTCCTGTTCGGGCTGCTCCACGACCTGCTCGGCGGCTGGACGGGCTCCCTGCTGATGCTGGTCGCCCTGGTGTTCGTCCATCTTGCATTCGGTCTCGCCGCGGCCAGAACGCGCTATATCGAGGACGAACTGGGCCCGCCGGCAGCTGGAGCGGGTCAGGCCGGATAGACCAACGCGGTCGCTATCGCGGCCCGTCCCTCACCCCGGCCGGTCAATCCAAGGCCATCTGCGGTGGTCCCCGCGACCGATACCGGTGCTCCGACGGCTGCCGACAGCACGCGCTGCGCCTCCAGCCGACGGGGGGCCAGCCGTGGACTGTTCGCGATGATCTGGACGGCCGCATTGCCCACCCGGAAACCTGACGCCGAAACACGGCGGACGACCTCGTCCAGGAGTTCCACTCCGGATGCGTCTGCCCAGCGCGCGTCGGCGGTGCCGAACACGGCACCGAGATCGCCCAGGCCGGCGGCCGACAGCAGCGCGTCACACAGGGCATGGGCGGCGACGTCGGCGTCGGAGTGACCCTCGCACCCGTCGACGTCGGAGAACAGCAGGCCCGCCAGCCAGCAGGGGCGACCCGGTTCGATCCGGTGGACATCGGTGCCGGTACCGACCCTCGGCGGTCCAACGGGCTGCACAGCGCGCTCGGTCGCCAATTCGACCTCCGGGTCGGCAAGCTGCCCAGCGCTGATCTGCTCGGCGCTGATCTGCCCGGCGGTCGCCTGCTGGGCGCTGATCTGCCCGGCGGTCGTCTGCTGGGCGCTGATCTGCTCGGCCAGCCGGAGATCGGCCGGCGTGGTGATCTTGAAGGCTGCGGCGTCGCCGGCCACCAGAGCGATCGTCACACCCAGACGCTCGACCAGACCGGCGTCATCTGTAGCGGTCTGACCGGAGCTTTCGGCCAGCTGGTGAGCCCGGCGCAGCACATCCGGCGAAAATCCCTGCGGCGTCTGCACCATGCGCAACCGGTCACGATCGACCGGCTCGGTGCTGCCGTCCGGACGCACCGAACGGATCGTGTCGACGACGGGCACGACAGGCACCACTGCGGGTGCACCGTTGCGTACGGCGTCGACCACCCGCCGCACCATCCGCACCGGAACGAAGGCGCGGGCGGCGTCGTGGACCAGGATCACGTCGACCCTGCCGCCGGCGTCGGCCTTTTCGTCGGCACAAGTGTCGAGGGCAGCAAGAGCCGCTCGGACCGAAGCGGGGCGGTCGGATCCGCCCACCACCACTGTCGCGAGAGCGCCCAGCAGGTCCTGCGCCGCTCGGACCTCAGCCGGGCCGACAGCGACGATGACCCGGTCGACATCGGCTTCGTGCAGGCGGCGCACCGCATGCACCAGGAGAGCGGAACCAGCAACCTGGGCAAAGGCCTTCGGAATACCAAGACCCAGCCGCTCGCCGCGGCCCGCAGCCGGGACCAGCGCAATTACCCGCGCGGGCCGGTGCCGGTCCGAGTCGGGCTCCGCGGTCGCCGTGCTGATGTCAGCTGCGCCGGCGTCGGCTTCCTTCCCGGGCTTGTCGGCGGACGGTTGGTCGGCGGACGGTTGGTCGGCACCGTCAGGACGCAAGAACCTCGTCGAGGATCCCCTCGGCCTTGTCCTCGTTGGTGCCCTCGGCCAAGGCCAATTCGGACACCAGAATCTGCCGGGCCTTGGCCAACATGCGCTTCTCGCCCGCTGACAGACCACGTTCCTTGTCCCGCCGCCACAGGTCGCGGACCACTTCGGCAACCTTGTTGACATCACCGGAAGCCAGCTTTTCCAGGTTGGCCTTGTAACGACGCGACCAGTTGGTGGGCTCCTCCGTGTGCGGCGCGCGCAGCACGTCGAAGACCTTGTTCAGACCAGTTGGATCGACCACATCACGAACGCCGACAATCTCGGCGTTCTCAGCCGGGACCTTCACCGTCAGATCACCCTGGGCGACCTTGAGAACCAGATACAGCCGCTCCTCGCCCTTGACGATTCGAGTTTCTGTGGCCTGGATCAGTGCGGCCCCGTGATGGGGGTAGACGACAGTTTCGCCGACGTTGAAAACCATGTGTTCGATACCCCTTTCGATCGCTCCATCTTAACACGTCTTGACCCGGTTCAGAGCGCTGTTGCCGCAGGTCAGAGCCTTTAGCAGAGCTTGACAAACAGGAGCTGACCGTGCATCGGTCGGGCATCGGGGGGGCGGCGGCGCGCCCGCCGACCCGGCGATCGGGGTGGCGGACTAATCTGTGGGAAGATACTCCCGGCCGGCCTGCCCGCCAGGAGTCGGCCGAACCATCCGCATCAGCCACCCGCAAATAAAAGGGGAACGCCTTGTTCCGCACTTCCCGGTCGCCGGGCCGCACCCTCAGGCCCGCGGCGGCCGTCGCCGGTGCCTTGGTAGCCGCCATGCTCACGGTGTCGGGCTGCGCGGCCGGCCAGCAGTCCCAGACGGCTCAGCAGGTGGCAGCGATCGACGGCGCCAACAGTACGGCCGGCCACCTCGGGCTGCGGAACGTGGTGCTGGCGACTCCCGACGGGACCAGGTACGCAAAGGGCAGCGACGCCCGGGTACTGCTTTTCATCTCCAACGGCGGACTCGACGCCGACACCCTGGCGAGCGTCAGTTCGCCGATTGCCACCTCCGTCGCGCTCTCCGGCGCGGTTTCGATCCCGGGTCAGTTCCTGCTGGATCTCTCCGGCGGCACCGGCCCGCAGATCGTTCTCAAGGGCCTGACCAGGGACATCACCTTCGGCGAATCTGTGCCTGTCACGTTCAATTTCGCGAAGTCGGGATCGACCACGGCGAACGTGCCCATCGCAATCCCCGTCGGGCGCACCGACCAGCGACCGACGGTCGACCTTCGGGAAGTGGAGCCGGGCGCTTCGAGCGCTGGGGCCATCGAGGGCAACGGCTGATCCAGGCCCACCCGGGTCGTTCGATCACGCGACGTTCGAGTGCGTGACTCGACTGCGAGACGTTGAATCGCTGGACGTTGCATTCCGGGATTTCGATTCGGCCGCCTTTCGGCCTTGCGGCAGTCTCCCCAGGCGCGTCGGAACGGCACTGTCGGGGGGCTGAACTAGTGTTCGAACCATGTCAACGTCCCGCTTTCCTGCTTCCTCAGTCGGCTCGGCCTCCAGAGGCTCGACGTCCAGAGGTTTCGGGTCGGGAGGGTTCGGTTCCGGGGCTTCGGGCTCAGGGTCAGGGGGCAAGCCCGCCCGGCCGTCGTTCCACTGCACCGAGTGCGGGGCGGACGTAGCCAAATGGGCGGGCCGATGCCCCCAGTGTCAGGCCTGGGGAACGCTGTCGGAGGCCGGAGCCGTCACCGCGGTCCTGCGGCGGGTCACACCGGGCCCGGTCAGCGCGCCGGCCAGGCCGATCGGCGAGGTCGACGCCAGCCAGGTCGGCGCGCGGCCGTCCGGGGTACCGGAGTTGGACCGGGTACTCGGTGGGGGACTGGTGCCCGGCAGTGTGGTCCTGTTGGCGGGCGAGCCAGGTGTCGGCAAGTCGACTCTGCTGCTGGCCGCGGCCCACGCCTGGGCCTCCTCGAACACCTCGCCCGCGCTGATCGTCACCGGCGAGGAGTCCGCCGCCCAGGTTCGGCTCCGGGCGGACCGGATGGCGGCGCTGCACCCCAGGCTGTTCCTGGCTGCGGAGACCGAGATGTCCGCGGTCCTGGCGCACGTCGACGCGGTGTCGCCGGGGCTGCTGATCGTCGATTCGGTCCAGACCATCTCGGTCGCCGAGGTAGACGGCACCGCCGGCGGGGTCACCCAGGTCAGGGCAGTCGCGGCCACCCTCACCGCTATCGCGAAGGAACGGGGCATCGCCTGCGTGCTGGTCGGCCATGTCACCAAGGACGGTGCGATCGCCGGGCCACGGGTGCTCGAGCATCTCGTCGATGTCGTGCTCCACTTCGAGGGCGACCGCAACTCCTCCTTGCGACTGATCCGCGGAGTCAAGAATCGCTTCGGCCCCAGCGACGAGGTGGGCTGCTTCGCGATGGTCGACGACGGGATCGTCGGCCTGGCAGACGCCTCCGGGCTGTTCCTGTCGGGGCGGCGGGCCGACATCCCGGGCACCTGCTCCACCATCGCCATGCAGGGCCGGCGGGCGTTGCCGGTCGAGATCCAGGCGCTGGTCGGCGGGTCCGATCTGGACGGTCCACCGCGCCGGACGATTTCGGGCCTCGACTCGTCCAGATCAGCGATGGTGTTGGCGGTTCTGCAACGGTGGGCAGGGGTGGGCGTGGCCCGGCGGGATGTACTGGCCGCCACCGTCGGCGGGGTGAAGATCACCGAACCGGCGGTCGATCTGCCGATGGCGATGGCGCTCTGGTCTTCCTTCCACGACATACCGCTGGGGCCACGACTGGTCGTCTTCGGCGAACTTGGCCTGTCGGCCGAACTCCGTCCGGTGCCCAATGTCGAGCGGCGACTCGCCGAGGCAGCCAGGCTGGGCTTCGACCATGCGGTACTGCCCGCGGGCAGCACTGTCGAGCGGCCGAAGGGGATGCGGGTCGACCAGGTGGCCGACCTCGGCGCAGCGCTGCGGGCAATGGGCAACGACAAGGGGGTGGTCAGGTGGCTGCAGCGGAATGCGGGCTGAGCGGAAGGCAGCGCTACACCGCGTGACCGACACAGCACTACACTGATGCCTCGGCTCCGTCCTCGTTGACGGATATCTCTGGTGCTGTTGCCCGGCAAGCTATTTCGCTGTGCCCGCGGGCAGGTAGCCGCCGCTTCGGCGCTCGGTCGAAGTGATTCGTCGCCGGGAACAGATCGGCCCCGGGATTGCCTGAGCAGACTCTGATGGGGGTGGGCGGTGACCGACGAACGGGTATTCCTTGCCGCCCAGCGAGCTGTCCTGGGCCGGATCGCCCCCGGCACCCCGCTGCGAGAAGGGCTGGAGCGGATCCTCCGCGGGCGGACCGGGGCGCTGATCGTGCTGGGCTACGACGCCGTCGTGGAGGCGATGTGCGACGGCGGTTTCCGGCTGGACGTCGAGTTCTCCCCCACCCGGCTGCGCGAGCTGTGCAAGATGGACGGCGCCGTCGTGTTGGACGCAGGCGCCACCCGGATCCTGCGGGCGAACGTCCAGCTGATGCCCGACGCCGGTATTCCGACGGTCGAGTCCGGGACCCGGCATCGCACCGCCGAACGAACCGGTCTGCAGACCCAGCTTCCGGTGATCGCCGTCAGCCATTCGATGGCGATCATCAGCCTCTACTTCGGTGGCGTCCGGCACGTCGTTGCCGAGCCGTCGACGATTCTGGGCCGCGGCAACCAGGCACTGGCCACCCTCCAGCGGTACAAGTCCCGGCTCGACGAGGTGGCAGCCTCGCTGTCGGCGTTGGAGATCGAGGACTTCGCTACCCTGCGCGACGCCATGACCGTCCTGCAGCGACTGCTGATGGTGCGCCGGATCGCCGACGAATTGACCAGCAGCGTGGTCGAGCTGGGCACGGACGGGCGGCTGCTCGGACTGCAGCTCGACGAGTTGGTCAGCGGGACCGAGGAGATGCGCGAACTGCTGATCCGCGATTACCTGCCGGCCGACGCCGCGGACCGGCCGGTCGATGACGTCATCGACGCACTGCGGGCTCTGAACGAAACCGACGTACTCGACCTGACCGCCCTGGCCAAGGTTCTGGGCCATCCGAATCACCTAGATGCACTGGACGCGCCGGCCAGTCCCCGCGGGCACCGGTTACTGGCGGACATCCCCAGAGTGCCGCCGGCCGTCCTCGACCGCCTCATCACCCACTTCGGCAACCTTCAGGGCCTGCTGGCCGCGACTGCGGCCGACCTGCAGGAGGTCGAGGGTGTCGGTGAGGCGCGAGCGCGGTTGGTTCGCGAAGGCCTCTCCCGGCTCGCCGAATCGTCGATAGTCGACCGTTATGGGGCACCGCTCTGACCGGGGTCAGCCGCCGGCGTCGGACTCGGGCCTGCCAGTTCGGTGCCCGACATTTCGGCGGGTGCCTGTTTGACCCCTGTCACTTCGGCGGGTGCCAGTTCAGCGGGTGCACGTCCGGCGCGGCCCGACGACCGCTCCAGAGCCTGGAACGTCCCGCGCGGACGAAGTCGAAGTCTCCTGCCCCACCCGTCACAAAACGAGACATTTGATCCGCGCCGCCGACAATGCTCAGCGCGGGCCGTCGGTGACAGGGGGATGTCAGCCGGTGGATGTCAGCAGGGGATGTCGGCCGGTGAATGTCAGCCGGTGAATGTCAGCGCCGCGGGACGGCCGTGCATGGCGCCGAGGTCGGCCCTGACCGAGTACCCACCGGCCGGCACTCGAAGGCGGGCAGCAGCGCAGCCCGGGTTGGAGGTGGTACCGGACCACTTGATGTTGAAGTTCAGGCTCTGGCCCGGCTGGAGGATCCGGATGTCGGTTCCGATGCCCGGGTAGCAGTCCGCCGTCGACCAGATCCGCTGACCACCCTGTGCGTAGACGGTGAACACCTCAAGGCTCCCGGACACGTCGCGTACGCAGGCGACCTGGCCCGTGTTCGTCACCTGGAGGCCAAGGATGGGCTGCCCGCCGACCCGGTAGGTGGGCGCGCCCGTGGTGGTCTGCAAACCGATTGCCGAGTCGGCGCAGAGCAGTCGACCTTGGGCGTCCCGCTGCGGCGGCACCGGCTTGGGGGCGGCCACCTTCGTCGTGGCCGGTGTAGCGCCGCCGGGGGTGGTCGGAGCGGCAGCGGTCGACACAACAGTGGTAGCTGGAGCAGGGACAGGGGCGGCAGCGCTCCCGGCGGTGGGCGCAGTCGACCTTGCCGCTGCGGCTTTCGATGCGGCTGCTACCGCCGCGGCCCTTGCCGCGGCAGCCTCGGCGGCCCTTGCGGCGGCGGCCTGTGCGGCGGCGGCCTGTGCGGCGGTCTTTGCCACGGCCGCGGCCGCCGCGGAGGACTTCGCTGCGGCCGCGGCGGCCTGACCGGCCTCCGGCGTCATTGACGACCTGCCCGAACCCATCGCCGGAGCGGAAGCGGAGCCGGCGGTCCCGGTGCTGTTGATGGCCGAGGACGATCCGGCAGACGTACCTTCCAGCCCGGCGACAGCAGGTCCGGTCAACCCCGACGTGCCTCCGCTCGCGGTCGCCAGCACGCCGTTCAGTGATGGGGACGACGACGTCGTGACTGCAATCAGC
>JBBRDH010000108.1:0-18242 GCA_038204125.1 Mycobacteriales bacterium | reverse complement strand
CATGCTGAGTCCTGCTTCCCCGAGAGTGACCGGACGACAAGTGATCCGTCACGGGCCGGGGTTTTGTCACAGCAGTCCCGATGGTCGAGCGACGGCGATCGCGCTGATTGGGCGCTGCGTTCATGATGACCCTAACGGACGGAAGGGCTACACGCGAAGGTCCGCGTCCGATCAAATGCCGACATTAGGGCATTCGACACTTTCTAGGTTTCAGGTACGCGCAAACGGTCAACACTGCGTGACAGCACCGCCCGGGTGCAGCTTGTAGATGTGCCGCGGCGGGCCCTGATTCCGGTCTCGAATGCCTCGGCGATGACTCTCCGGTCGCCTCGGGGCCGATTCGCGGTGTTTCGTCCCCTACTGGGTACATCTGCCTCGATGCGGCCTGCGATCGGTTGGTTTGGCCCAGTGGTCGCGGTGTCGTTCGACGGTTACCCCATCCCTGACTCTGTCGGCCGACACTCCGATCGCGCTGCAGGCACCGACTGATGGCCGATCCGTCGTGCTGAATGGGATGAATCGCTCAACCGAGCGCCACTGAAGGTAGAAACAACCCAGGGAGCCTTAACACACTGTTAATACTGACGTGCGGGATCTCGGGTATCGATCCTTCATGAGAACACTTGCCCACACCCGCCGGCGCATCGTTGCCGGGATCTCGCTGGCGATAGTCGTCGTCGGCACGGCTTCGGTTCCCCAGACAGCGAGCGCCGGCTCCAATGCCCCGGCAGTGTCGGCGGCCGCGCTGCAGGTCGACGACGGGGGTTCCGACGACGACTCGTCGTCGGGCCACGGCCTGTCGACCGTCATCAACGGGATCGACGTCGACGCGGCCACCATCCCGCAGCTCGAGAAGGCCATGAACGACGGCCGGCTCAGTTCGGTGAAGCTGGTCGGCTTCTACCAGCGACGCATTCGACTCCTCAACCCGAAATTGCACGCTGTGATCACCGTCAGCGGCTCCGCCTCCGCGCAGGCCCGGGCGGACGATCGCGCACGCCGCAACGGCGACCGCCGCCCGTTGCTCGGCATTCCGGTACTGGTCAAGGACAACATCGACACCACAGGAATGCCGACGACCGCCGGCTCGCTCGCGCTGGCCGGAAGCTCGCCGTCCGACGCCTTCATCGCGGCGCGGCTCAAGGCCGCCGGGGCGTTGATCCTGGGCAAGGCGAACCTTTCGGAGTGGGCGAACTACCGGTCCACCCAGTCGTCCAGCGGCTGGAGTGGGGTCGGCGGCCAGACGCACAATCCCTACGTGCTCGACCGCAACCCCTGTGGGTCGAGTTCGGGCTCGGGAGCCGGCGCCGCCGCCGACCTGGCGACGGTGGCGATCGGCACCGAGACCGACGGCTCGATCGTCTGCCCGTCCGGCCAGAACGGCCTGGTGGGCATCAAGCCGACACTCGGCCTGGCCAGTCGCTCTGGGATCGTGCCGCTCTCGGCGCAGCAGGACACCCCCGGCCCGATGACCCGCAACGTCACCGACGCGGCCGTAGTGCTCGGCGCGATGACCGGCGTGGACCGGACCGACCCCGCGACCGGGGCCCAGCGTGGGCACGTGAGTCCCGACTACACCCGTTATCTGCGTGCGGGCGCGTTGAAGGGCGCCCGGCTCGGGGTCTGGCGGCAGGGGAACTTCGGGTCGAGCCCGGAGACCGACGCCATCATGGAGCAGACGATCAAGCGACTCAAGGCGTTGGGCGCCATCATCGTCGACCCGGCGAATGTACCGATCGAGGCTGCCTACGGCCCGGAGAACACCGCTCTGCAGTACGAATTCAAGCACGACATCGCCGCCTACCTGAAGGCCAACACATCGGCCCGCTACCCCAAGACCCTGAAGGGGCTGATCGATTTCGACAACTCGCACAAGGCCCAGGAGCTCAAGTACTTCGGCCAGGAAATATTCGACCAGGCGCAGGCCAGCGGGCCGCTGTCCGACGCCGCCTACATCAAGGCCCGCCGCGATGCCCGCTCGACAGCCCAGCGGGCCATCGACGGAACAATGGCGAATTACCACCTGGACGCGATCATCGCGCCGACAAATTCCCCGGCCTGGACCACTGATCTCATCAACGGCGACCATTTCCTGGTCGGTTCGTCCTCTCCGGCGGCGATCGCCGGCTACGCAAGCATCACGGCACCGGCGGGCTATTCCTTCGGACTGCCCGTCGGGGTGTCGTTCATCGGCGGTCAGTGGGCCGAGCCGAAGCTGATCGGCCTGGCGTACTCGTGGGAGCAGGCCACCCATGTCCGGCACGCCCCCCAGTTCCTGGCCACCCTGCCGGGTCAGTAGCCGACATCTCGCGCCACCCACCCACCACCGGTCGGCAGGTTTCCTGCCGGCCGGTGCGTCGTCTCTGCCGGACCGGAGTCTCCGGCGCGGCTAGCCGTGCTGCTGGTCGCCACTGTCGTGGGCCGGCCTTCGGTGACCTACGCTCTTGGCTTCCTTGCAACGGTCCCGGCTGGACGTTCCGACGGGCCGGCGGAGGCAATGGCCCGTCGTCTTCCGTATGGTCGGGGGCCGAACCGATGCAGCGAAGGAGAGCCGATGAATGCGCCCGGTGGTCTCATCGCTGGCCGCTACCGTCTGGTGAACCGCGTTGCGGTCGGCGGCATGGGCTCGGTGTGGGAGGGCTGGGACGAACTGCTGCAGCGCCGGGTTGCCGTCAAGCAACTCCTGCCGCAGCCCGGTCTGAGCCAGGAAGACGCGGAGATCGCCCGGCACCGGGTCATCCGGGAAGCACGGATCACCGCCCGCCTCCACCATCCGCATGCGGTGACCCTGTACGACGTGGTCGAAGAGGATGGCCGGCCGTGCCTGATCATGCAATTCGTGCCGTCCCGCAGCCTCAGTGCACTGTTGCGGGACGCCGGGAGGCTCGAGCCGGTGGTCGTGGCCCGCATCGGTGCGGAGGTCGCCGCGGCCCTCGCGGCCGCTCATCAGGTGGGAATCGTCCATCGGGATGTCAAACCCAGCAATGTGCTGATCAGCGAGGACGGTTCGGCGAAGCTCACCGATTTTGGGATCTCGCACGCCGTGGGCGACGTCAATCTGACCTCGACCGGTCTGCTGACCGGCACGCCGGCCTACCTGGCCCCGGAGGTGGCCCGCGGCTCGACATCAGGATTTCCCGCCGACGTCTTTTCGCTGGGCGCCACGCTCTACGCGGCGCTGGAAGGCATGTCGCCCTTCGGTACCGCTTCCAATCCGATGGCAATCCTGCACCGGGCCGCCTCCGGCCAGGTGATCCCGCCGCAGCGGAGCGGTCCCCTGACCTACCTGTTGATGAGCATGCTCACCCGGGAACCCGCGGATCGGCCGTTGATGGCCGACATCGCCCGACTGCTCGCGGCCCAGGCTGCCGACGTCGGCACACTGCCGGCCGGGGTGGCGTCGGCGACCGGGGACACGGACGGTGGGGATCCGACCGCGATCGTGCCGATCGTCGGCCAATCCGAACCCGAGATCACGGCGCAACGGGCGGCGGACCGTGCGACGGGGGACGACGAGGCGAGGGTACCTGGCCACCATCGCGCAGCCGGGCTGAAGCGGCAGCGGCGCCGGCCGGCCGGAGCCCTTCTCGCGGCGGTGGCAGCAGTAGCGCTGATCGGCGCGATCATCCTCGGCGTCGTTCTGCTCGGCAACCGCCGGAGCGGCGGGCAGGCATCGGCCACCTCGGTATCGCCGACCTCTGTATCGCCGACCTCTGTATCGCCGACCTCGGTGTCGCCGACCCCGGCATCGCCGACCTCTGTATCGCCGACCTCGGCATTGGGTGGAGTCGCCGGTGGTCGTACTCCGGGGCCCGTGTCGAACTCGCGGGGAGCCGGACCCGGGGCCTCCACCGCGCCAGCTTCGACGAATGTTGCGCCTGCCCCGAGGGTCACCGTGCCGTCGAGGCCGATTCCGGGCACAACGAGGGCATCTGGGCCGGGGTCATCCGGGCCGGGGTCGACCGGCCCGGCGTCGTCCACCGCGCGGCCGTCCACGTCACCCGACACCAGCGCGTCCTCGCGGCCCGCGTCACCCAGCGTTTCGCCGACACCTGCCACGGCGACCACACCGGCCGGTTCGAACGCCGCACCCACACCTGCCCAACTGGCCGGGGCGATCACCGATTACTACACGCTGATGCCGACCAACACCGATGCGGGTTGGGCCCGGCTGACCGCACGGTTCCAAAGTGAGACGGCCCAGAACAGGAACTATTACCAGCGCTACTGGGACAACGTCGAAAGCGTGACCGCCACCGACGCCGGCGACGAGACACCCGGCAGCGTCACGGCAACCATTACCTACCATTTCCGGGACGGGCAGGTCGCAGTCGAAAGGACGATTTACAGCCTGGTCAAGGAGAACGGCATCCTGAAGATCGACAGTTCAAATGTGTTGAGCAGTCAACAACAGTAGAAGGCAAACCGCGGATCGACTCAACCCGACATGTCGTCGACCGCTACCATCGAGTCCGGTCGAAGGCGGACCATCAATTCACCAGCCACAGCGTTTCGCCGGCCGAATTGCTCGCCCAACTCCAGGCCCATATAACGGGTCCCTATGGCAATGGAGAGATCGAGCATTGTCGAGGGATCTGCGCTGATCTCCACCGTTCCCTCGACCAGGACGAAAGCGTACGGCGGCTCTTCCACGTCGACCACCAGGCTGATCCGCGGGTCCCGACGCAGCGACTTTCCCTTCACCGTGCCGCTACCGGTCATGAACACCAGATCCCGACCGTCCACCACGAACCAGACCGGGGCGACGTGGGGCCGCCCGTCGGCCCGGACGGTGGCAACCTTTCCGGTGCGGGTGCCGTGCGAAAGAAAGGCGTACGCCTCGTCGTCGCTCATTTTTCTGGCCATCGGACCAGTATGCCCGCTGCGGGCGTGCCGGCTTCACGGCTACACGTGGCCCGTGTAGAACCCATACCGTGCAACAGGTTCCAGGATCTGTCCTTCCTCGTAGGACAGATGGGAGAGCAGCGCGTCGGTCATCAGATCGACGGCCGAAGACAGTGGGCCGAAGTCGGTCGGCCGGGCGACGAAATCGACCAATGCCCGGTCGACCTCGTCAAGCACGTCGTGGATCACCACATGTTCCTGCTCGAGGCGGTCGATGACCGGCCGCAATCCGGTGTCCGACCGCCGCAAATGCGGAAATACGCCGGAGTCCTCATAGCCGTGGTGCATCGTGACCACCCGGCAATAGGCCGCGCAGTAGGCGCCCAGCGTCCAGTTGTTCTGCCGCATCGTCATCTGGTTGATCGCAGAGCGGGCTTCGCCGGCGCCGATGGCGCCATCACGGACCTGCTCGATCAAATCTCTGATCTGGGCCAGTTCCTGCCGAAGATGTTGATGCACATCGAGTAGCAACTGCCCGGCCTGCTCACCGTCATCGGTATAGCGGTGGGCCTGCGGCGGGGGCGCCAGTGGGCGGGTCGTCTCGTCCCAGGGCACGCGAGTGCTGAGCCGGACGCCGTTATCGGGAGTGGGCCGCAGCATCGTCGCGGACGAAACGGTGGGGCTCTTGGATTCAGTGTGCGGCGGCCGGCCGGGCTCGACACGACCACCGGGGACCCCGGCAGTCCCGCCCGCCGCGGCTGCAGTGGAGTCACCGCTCACCGACGCGGACCGTTCGGCGGCCACCATTTCCCGGACTGCGGGCGCCACTTCGTCGGCGAACTGCTCCATCGTCAAGCGGTCATCCGAGGCGAGAATGAATCCCGAGATCCCGCACTCCAGAACAATTTCGGTCAAGTCAAGGGCCCACCGGTCGGGCGGGCCGTGGAGAAGGGACCGGCCCGCGGGGGCAAATTCGCCGGAGATGTTCAGCAACCGGCGGATGGCCGCCGGATCCCGCCCGGCCGCGGCGGCTGCGTCATCGATCTGGTGGTTCAACGCCGCCAGGTCGCCCGGTCCGCCGGGGAGGTAGCCGAGAGAGGGTATCCAGCCATCGCCCAGGCGCCCGGTCAGGGCCAGCATGCGCGGTTTGTAGGCGCCGAGCCAGATTCCGATGTCGTGGGCCGGCGTCGGGCCGCGTTTGGCACCCGCTACCCGGTAGAACTGTCCATCCTCGCGCAGGCCGCCCCGTTCCTCGGTGGCCCAGACGCCGCGGATTATCCCGATCGCCTCCTCGAGGGCGGTCACTGCCTCGCCGGGGGTCAGTCGTGGACCGCCGGCCGCACTGATGGCGTCCCAGAAGGCCCCCGCGCCCAGGCCCAGCTCGATCCGCCCACCCGTCAACAAATCGAGACCGGCTGCGCTGCGGGCGATGACCACCGGTTGCCGCATCGGCAGGTTCAGCACATTCGGAGCCAATCTGATCCGGTCGGTCCGGGCCGCGATGTACGACATCAACGTCCAGCAGTCCAGCCGCGCCGGATTGTAGGGGTGGTCCGCAAACGTGGCGAAATCGAACCCCGCCCGCTCGGCTGCCACCGCCAGTTGCACGGCCTGGTCGGCCGGAGCGACAGTGGGGGTGATGAACGAGCCGAACAGCAACTCGCGACGGTCATCCATGGGCATTCCTTTCGGCCGGCTTTCTCACCCTATTCCGGTGCATCCTCCCGGACCGACCTCGCCGTCCGGCGGCGCAGGGGTCTTGGCCTGCCGCCCGCCGGTGGCCTGACAATTTCCTATCTCGACCAGTCGCCGGGCAGGACGGCCGACCATCCCCCGTCGACCATGAGATTGGCGCCGGTGACGCAGGAGGCGTCGTCGCTTGCCAGAAAGAGCGCACACTTGACGACTTCGTCGGCGTTCCCGATCCGGCCGAGCGGGATGTGCCGGGCGATGGTGCTCATCGGGTGTTCGGCGGCCAGCAGATCGCTCTCGGTCGCCGGCGTCCGGATCGTTCCCGGACTCACACAATTGACCCGGATCCCGTGTGGCGCCCCTTCTGCCGCAAGCTGTCTGGTCATCCCTATCACCGCGCCCTTGGTGGCCGTGTGCGCTGTCCTGGCGTTGGTCATCGACCCGGATACGCCGGCGGTGCTGCCCACCATCACGATCGCGGCGCCACCGGCTCTCTTGAGCAGCGGCCAGGCGTATTTCGTGGGCAGCAGCACCAGATCCAATTCGTGCCTGAGCACGAAACTCCAGTCCGCCGCGGTGATGCTCTCCACCGGGGCGAACCTGGTGGCTCCGGCATTGTTGTAGAGAATGTCGATACGGCCATGGACCTCGCCGATCTCCCCCATCCACCGGGCGACCGCTTCCTCGTCGGTGAGATCCAGCGGATGGGCGCTGGACATCCGTCCGCCGGCTTCCCGCACCAGGCCCACCGTTTCGGCGGCGCCCTCGGTGTTCACATCGCAGCCCACTACCTGAGCGCCTTCGGTCGCGAACAACAGCGCGGCCGAACGACCCTGTCCCCCACCGGTTCCGGTGATGACCGCAACCTTGCCGGCCAGTCTCCCGGTCATCCCGGGCCCACCCGCCCGACCAGACGTTCCGTCACGATGACCATCACGATCTCCCGTCCGTCGACCACGCGTCCCAGGCCAACCCTGGCACGGGATGGCCCTGTTGCACCTGGACTGTGTTTCGAACGGCCCTGGGCGTCCACGAGTGGCCTGCCGGACAGAGACGGCGCCGCCCCGACCGACTCCTTCTGGCGAACGAGGGAGTAGACCGGGGCGGCGAAAGAGATCAGACAGGCGCGAAGCCCGGCTCAGTCGTCGTGATGTCCCATGGTCGGGTTGGGGATGATTTCGAAGGTGACGTTGTCACCGTGCTGGCGGGTATAGAACACTCGCCAGCCGTCGTTGAACGGGGTCGGTGTCTGATTGCCCAGAACGCCGTTCTTGGTGGGATCGCCATTGGAGACATGGAAACCGGTGATCTCGTTGTCGCCGTCATTGCCGCAGGCGCTGCCGCACGCGGAGTCGATGGTGGCCGAGGCGTCCCGGCCCTGCGCCAGGAAGCGGATCGGCTGCCGGTTGGTGTAATTCAGGCTGGTGTTGAACACGTATCCGGAGTCGAGCGCATTGCGCTGCCCGTGCAGCTTGTCGCCGGCGTCCTCCACTGCCACCAGCTGGTTCCTGCCGGCGAACTGGATGTTGTCCAGACCGGTATGTGCGACGTCGCCGCGGTAGAACAGGCTCAGCGTGCCCACGTCCGACTTCGGGTTCTGCGAGAGGTGCATGATGCCACCGAATCCGCCGTGCGCTGCGCCGGCTTCGGTCAGCGCGTTGGTGTCGCCGGTCTCGGTGAAGTAGAAGTCACGGAACTTACCGTCGGGAGCGAACACCCCGTTCTCCGGCCGCTTGAAGGCGGTTGCCCCGGCCTGCTTGGCCAGGTCGTTCGAGTCGAAGTCCTCGATTCCGGTCACGGCCGTGTCGTGGATGGTGAGCCACTTCGTGGTGAACGACTTTCCGTAGGTGTGCAGGTCGGCAATGTCCTGCCCGAGGATGTCGGCGTCGTTGGCGTCCGGCGAGAAGGTGATCGGGTGGTTGCCGCTGATCACCTGCAGAACCTGCAGTTTGCCGCCCTGAGACAGATCGGCGGGGTTGATCGGCACCGCCCGGTAGATGAACGAGTTGGGCTGCTTGCTGTTCGGGGTGGTCGCGCCGGGCGCTCCGCCGGAATCCTCGACCAGGTAGATGTTCCCGCGATTGTCGTTCTGCACGCCTTCGAACCCGGCGCGGCCGGTCAGGAACGAGATGTCCTCGACAGTGGCCGGAACGGTGAGATCCGACTGCCACACGCCGCCGTTGAAGCCGGCTTCGGAGGTAAAGAGGAGTCGCTGTGCGAACGGATCCCAGGTGGAGCCGTCGAAGTTGGGGAGATTGTTGCCCGACGTGTCCAGCGTGCTCAACAGGGTGATGCGGTGTTTGGCATCGGCATCGAGGTTGATCCGGGTGATGTATCCCGGCGTGCCCGACTCGTGGCCCTGGAACAGGAAATGGGTGCCGTACTTGTAGGCCGGGTCGGCTCCCGGCAGACCCTTCTTGAAGACCAGGTAGGTGTTCTTGTCCGGCTCGGTCTTGTGGGCCTCGACGGTCGGAGCCGTGGGCAGCGGAACCAGAGCGCTCTGGTCGCCGTCGTAGCCGTAGAAAGGCACCTCCGGGGTCCCGTTCTCGAGCCTGTTGGCGCCCTGGGCCAGGGCGACCTGACTGAGCTGAGGCGACAGCGTGTCGGGCGAGACGAGCCCGTCCGCCTTGGGGTTGGGGTCGGCGACGTTGGTCAGGGACCCCGCCGCCGAGCTGGGCGCCGCATGGGCTGCGGCGGATGCCGGCGTTCCACTGACTGCAGCGGCAGCCAGGACGGCCAAACCGACGGCCGCGATGCGGCGCCGGGATGGGGATGAATTCATGTGTCCTCCAAGTAGTCGGGTGGCCAGGACACCATCACCCCATCAGGTAAAGCGCAGCAGCGAACTTCGCGACGCACAGATGGCCAGTTGACCAAGACCGGGGGCGGGTAAGGCGACGCCACTGGTGCGGCGGGATCGTAACCGGGTAAGGGCACCCGTCTTTCGGGTCTCACGTATTACGCACCAGTTCACCGGATATTCACCGGTGGCGGCGTCGACCCCGGCCGGCCCGTGAAAACATCGTGATGTGGCTGTGACCCAAAGCGATGCCCCGGCGATCGGGCCACCCCAACCGACGGTAGACCCCGCGGCAGAGCAGCTCGTCCAGCCACCTCGCCGGCGCCGGCTCAAATCGAGATCCGGTCCGGCAGACCGAGTTTTCACCGGATATCTGTTTGCGGGCGGCGGCGTGGTGCTCGCCCTGATGGTCGCGGTCGGGCTTTTTCTCACCGCCAAAGCGGTGCCGGCCCTGAAAGCCGCCGGCTGGAGTTTCCTGACCATCCCGGACTGGCAACCGGATGTTCACCATTTCGGCATTGCCGCGGTGTTGACCGGGACGGTGCTCATTGCCCTGGTGGCGGTAACGGTGTCGGCTCCGGTCGCAGTGGGCACCGCATTGTTCATCAGCGAGGTTGTTCCGCCCGGATTGCGCCGCACACTGGTGACCCTGGTCGACCTGATGGCAGCCATTCCCAGTGTTGTCTACGGCTTGTGGGGATTCTTCTTCCTCCAGGGCCACGTGGTCGGGTTGGCCCGGTGGATCTCGACCTGGTTCGGTTGGATCCCCATCTTCCGCGTCCTCGGTTCCGATCCGACCAATCCGCTGGCCACTTTGAGCGTCTACTCATCGTCCGCTTTCATCGCCGGACTGGTGGTGTCGCTGATGGTGATGCCCATCCAGTGCTCGGTGATGCGGGAGTCGTTCGAGCAGGCGCCGATCGGCGAGCGGGAGGCCGCGTACGCCCTGGGCAGTACCCGCTGGGGCGCCATCACCACGGTTGTCCTGCCGTTCGGCCGCGGCGGAATCATCGGCGGCACGATGCTGGGACTCGGCCGGGCGCTGGGCGAGACGGTCGCCGTCTATCTGATCATCTCCGCCTCGTTCACCATCAATTTCCACGTCCTGGAAGCCGGTACCAGCACGGTTTCCAGCCTGATCGCGTTGCGCTTCGGGGATGCCTCCGGGTTCGGACTGGCGGCGTTGATGGCGGCCGGCCTGGCGCTTTTCACGATGACGTTGATCGTCAACTTCATTGCCGCCGGAATTGTGTCCAGGTCCCGTTCGGGGCTGGTCACCGGATGACGCTCACCGAAGTGCGAGTGCCTGCTACGACTACCGGTGCAGCCCCGGACCTCGACCGCGGAACGGTGACCCGGCCACCCGAAGGCCTGGCGGGACCTACTGTCGCCCGGCAACCCCGGCGGGTCGCCAGAGCCACCGGGGCGGGGCTGATTCCGATGCTCGGTGCGGCGGCCTCGTCGGTCGCGCTGACGGCGCTGCTGTTCGGCCGGGTCACCGCGGCGTCCGGTTCTTTCGGCTTCGCGCTCACCGCCTATGTGCTGTTCCTGGTGATCGATACCGCCATCTTCTCGCTCACCGAGAACGGCCCGGCGATCCGGGACAGGTTGGCGACCACGGCTTTGACCTCGGCGGCCGTGGTGGCCTTCGGGACCCTGGCCTTCGTCGTCGTCTATACGATCGCCCGCGGCAGTTCGGCGCTGATGCACCTGAATTTCTTCACCCAGGACATGGCAGAGGCCGGCCCGCTGTCCGGTCTGGATGTCGGCGGGATCAAACACGCCCTCGTCGGGACGTTGTGGATGATGGGGATCGGGCTGGGCATCGCCATTCCGCTCGGGGTCACCGGAGCGGTATTCCTCAGTCAGTCCAGGGGGCCGTTCGCCTGGTTGGTGCGGACCACCGTCGATGCCATGACCGCGCTGCCGGACATCATTGCCGGCCTCTTCATCTATGCGACCTGGATCCTCACCTTCCATTTCGAACATTCCGGCCTTGCGGCGGCGCTGGCGTTGGCGATCATGATGACGCCGGTGATAGTCCGCGCCTCGGATGTGGTGCTGCGCCTGGTGTCCGGCAGTCTGCAGGAAGCGGCGGCGGCGCTCGGCGCACCGAAGTGGCGCACCGTCTGGAATGTCGTGCTGCCGACCGCGAGGTCTGGCCTGACCACCGCCGTCATCCTGGGCGCCGCCCGGGGCGTCGGGGAAACCGCTCCGGTCCTGCTGACAGCCGGATATACGGCGAGCTTGAACACCAATCCGCTGCACGGACCGATGGTGTCGCTGCCGCTGGCCGCGTTCCAGTTCGTCGCCTCACCACAGCCGGTGATGATTGCGCGCGGTTTCGCCTGTGCCGCCTTCCTCATGTTGCTGGTGGTGGTGTTGTTCGTGATCGGCCGGATGATCGGCGGCCGGACCCCGGGCCAGCTGACCGGCCGCGGTGCCCGGCGCGCCCGGCGCGCCTCCCGTCGCGACGTGGCCCGGATGATCAAGCGGGCGGCCGTGCGCGCCCGTCCGGTGAGGCCGACCCCGGCGCTGGACGTGCTGAACAGTGCGCTGGTCGCGCCGCACCGACCAGAATCTCCGATCGGCTCGTTCGCAACACCGGCCGCCGCGCCCGGAGCATCGGCGCCGTCCGCGCCCGACGCCTCGGCGCCGCCGGCGCCAGGAATTGCACACGGAGAACAGGACTCACCCCGGTTCACCGGTGAAGGTGCACTGTGACAATCCGCCAACGACGGCGCTTTCGCCGTCGTCCGTTCCGCACCGCCCTCATCCTGCTGGCCGTGGCCGGGGTTGCGCTGGCGGCGCCGCTGGCGGCCACTGCGGCGGACACCTATGTGCCGATTTCCGGCGCGGGTTCCACCTGGGCGTTCAACGCGGTGGACGCCTGGCGGGTGGACGTCGGCCAGTACGGGATGCGGATCAACTACGCCGGCACCGGATCTTCGGACGGAAGACGCCAATTCCTGAACGGCACCACCGATTTCGCGGTCAGCGACATTCCGTTCCAGTTCAATCCCGAGGACGGGTCACCGCCGGAGAACCCGGCTTCGGGCAGTTACGCCTATATGCCGATCGTCGCCGGCGGCACCGTTTTCATGTACAACCTCTCGATCAACGGGCAGCGGGTGACCAATCTGCGGATGTCCGGGGCGAACATCGCCAAGGTTTTCACCGGTGCCCTGACCAGTTGGGACGATCCGGTCCTGGCGGCCGACAACCCAGGGCTGACGCTGCCGAAGCAAAAGATAGTGCCGGTGGTGCGCTCGGACGGATCCGGCTCCACCGCGCAGTTCTCCCTCTGGCTGATCGCCCAGCAGGGGCAGCTGTGGCGCGACTACTGCGGCCGGGTGGGCCGGGCCGGTGCCTGCGGCGAGACGTCCTACTACCCGACCCTGCCCGGAATGATCGCCAAGTTCGGCGATCTCGGTGTCGCCGGGTATGTCTCGCAGAGTTATGCCGAGGGATCCATCGGTTATGTCAACTATTCGTATGCGCTCAACGCGGGCTTCCCGGTGGTCAAGATGCTCAATGCTGCCGGTTACTACACCGAGCCCACCCCGGACAACGTGGCTGTCTCACTGGTCAAGGCCGTGATCAACAAGGATCCCAAGCCGGAGTTGTACCTGACCCAGGATCTGCGGGGCGTGTACAGCGACACCGACCCCAGGGTCTATCCGCTCTCCAGCTACAGCTATTTCATCCTGCCGACGAAGGTTCAAGGTCAATTCAGCGAGGACAAGGGCAAGACGTTGGGCGCCTTCTCCTATTACTTCATGTGCCAGGGACAGCAGGAGGCGCCCAGCCTGGGCTACTCGCCCTTGCCGGTCAACCTGGTGAAAGCCGGACTGGAACAGGTCGCGAAAGTTCCAGGGGTGAACAAGCAGAGCATCAGCGTCGCCGGCTGCAACAACCCGACCTTCTCCCCGGACGGTCACAACTCTCTGGTCGACCGGGCGCCCTTCCCGCAGGACTGCGACAAGCAGGGCGCTGTGCAATGCGGCACCGGGAGCGGCGGCGCCAAACAGACCACCCCCACCAAGGCCCCGGTCGCTCCGACGGCCGCGGCGCCACAGCAGACCCAGCCCCAGCACACCCGGCCGGCCGGCGGGCAGCAGACCACCCAGGCCGGGCAGGGCCCCACCACCCAGCGGCAACCGAACGCGGGTGGCAACCCGACGACCTCGTCGCCTGCTGCCGGAGTTGGCACTACCGCCCGGACGGTGGTGCGGACGACCCCCGCCGGTCAGCACCCGAGCGGCCCGACCAGGACCACCGCCCGGGGGGCGAAACCGAACGTAAAGATCACCGCGCGGTCGGCGCCCGCTGTCGCGGCGACCTCGGCTGCCCCCAGCTGCGACGCCGACACCGGGGTGTGCAGTGGCGCCGCCGGAGCGCAGACGACGGATGCGGGCACGGGTAGCGGCGGCGACAGCGGCGGGGTCACCGTGCTGGCCCAGTCGGTGCCGCTGGCCGGAACCACCGGGTGGGGCCCCACCCAAACGCTGATGGTCGTTGCCGGTCTGTGCGCACTTCTGCTGATCCTGCTGCCGCCCATCGTCGCCCGCCAGCTCAACAGGAAGCGAACCTCGCCGTGACCGGCCACCTTCGCAGTGCTTCCCCTGCCGGACCCCGGCGCCCCAAGGTCGGCCGAGGTCGCCCTGTTCGGATATTGGCAACGCTCGGAGCGGCCGCGCTGGTCATGATCACCGGCGCGACCGGCGCCGGCGCAACCCTGGTCGAGGCCGCAGGCATTAATGAGAACCTGGTCAATGCCGCGGGAGATGACACCGCCCTGCCGGACACCGACTCGGCGGTCACCGTGCACGGCACCGGCGAATTCAAAAAGATGGCCTTCACTGTCAACCAGACTTCAAACCTGGTGAACCAGGCGATCTCGGTGTCGTGGACCGGGGGGGAACCGACCGACAACGTGACGGGCATTGCCAACAACTACGTCGAGATCATGCAGTGCTGGGGGGACCCGGTGACCGCTGCCGACGGCAGCAAGGGGCCGCCCCCGGAGAACTGTGAATTCGGTGCGCAGAGTTTGAAGTACGTGAGCGGCACACCCGGCGTTCGGGTTGCTTCCCAGGTCCGCGAATACCAGGACCGGGATCGGGGCGACGCAACGGTCGACGTGCCATTCCACGCTGTCGACGGCAAATCCATCCCCTTGATGACCGACAACAGCTACAACCTGACGCTGCCTGTTCGGCCCTGGTGGCTCAATCCATATTTCGACTATTTCAGCACCAACGAGATCCCCTACGCACCGACCTATCTCGACGGCCGGGGCAGCCAGCTCTTCACGACCGACACCGGTCTCGAAGCCCCGGGGCTGGGCTGTGCCCAGGCCACCCAGGTGCAGGCCAACCTCCCGCCGAAGATCCCGAAATGCTGGCTGGTGATCGTGCCGCGCAGCAACAACTCCCAGGAACACGGTGGCCAGCCGCCGTTCGATTTGGACAGCGGTGTGCAGGGCGCACCATTCCAGCCGCGGGTGTGGGCGCACCGCGTGGCGGTCCCGCTGGAATTCAAACCGCTCGCCACGCCGTGCCTGCTCGGCGCGGATGAACGGCGGATCGTCGGCAGTGAGCTTCTCGCTCCGGCCATGTCGAACTGGACGCCCACCCTGTGCGCCTCCGCACACAATTCACCGTTCAACTATGCGCCGCTCAGCGACAATCGGGCCCGGGCCCAATTGACCGGGGCGTCCGTTGGAGGCGCCGGGATGTCGGTGGTGTCCCGGCCGCTCGACCCGAAAAGCATCCCGGCCGGTGCCACCGTGTCGTATGCGCCTTTGGCGCTGACTTCCATGGTCGTGGGTTTCAATATCGAGCGCGCGCTAGTCGATCCCGCATCAGCGCCGGGTGGGCAGGTTCCGGCTGCCGAAGTGCAACTTGCTGCGAAACGGCTGCAACATATCAACCTGACACCCCGGCTGGTTGCCAAACTCCTGACGGCGTCCTATCAGCAATCTTTCGTCGCGGTACCCGAGGGTGCCAACTATGATTGGGCCCGGAAAAACCCGCCCAACGTGGCTTTTGATCCCGAATTCGTGAAGCACAACCCCGAGTTCCAACTGCTGACCGGTGGGGTCGGCCAGGGGCAATCGGGCCTGGTGGTGGAACTGAGCTCGTCCGATGCGACGTATGGCCTGTGGCAGTGGATCAAGTCGGACCCGGAGGCCACGGCGTGGTTGGCGGGCAAGCCCGATCCCGACGGAATGAAAGTGAATCCTTTTTATTCCACCAGCCCGAAAGTCAACCCGTCCAAACAGGGCATCGGGCTACCGATGGATAATTTTCCCAAGAACGATCCGTATTCTTTCAAACAGGCTGACGCCCCGAGCTCCTTTCCCTCGCTGGGCATGGTCGACCTGCTGCCCTACCAGAACTCCTTCAGAGCGGCGGCGCTGGCCACCCGCATCGCAGACCTGGGTGACCGGACTGTTTACAGCCCCGAGAACAGCGGCGGGCCGGTCGGATACACGCCCAACGGACCGCAGATTCAAGGCAGTCGGTTCGTGCTGTCCGTCACCGACGCCGCTTCGGCTGCCCGGTACGGCCTGCAAACCGCGTCCCTGCGCAACGCCGCCGGAAAGTTCGTCGCCCCGACGACCGCCGCCGTCGAAGCGGGGCTGCGGGCCATGACGCCCTCGGCCGTCCCCGGCGTGCTGCTGTCGAATCCCGAGACCACCTCGCCCGACGCCTATCCACTGACCAACCTGGTGTACGCCGCGGCGGTACCGACACAGTTGGATGTCCGTAGCCGCAAGGACTATGCGTCCTTCCTCCGGTTCGCGGCCGGATCGGGCCAGACGCCGGGGGTCAGCTTCGGTCGTCTCCTGCCGGGATACGAACCGCTGCCGATCGAGCTTCGCCGGCAGGCGCTGGCCGCTTCGGCGGTGATCGACGCCGGCGGCTCGGTGGGGCCGACCAGCACCAAGCCCCCGACCACCGGGCCGACCAGCACTCCAGTCTCGACACCCCCAACCACTCGCTCGAGCGCGGCGCCGGCGTTCCCGATCCCCAGCCAACTGCCCGCGCCGACAAACCCGGCCACCGTCAGCCACTCGACGTCGGCCGCCGATCCACCGCCGGCGGATCCACCAACGACGGCTCAGGGTGACCCCCCGGTGGTCACTCGGTCGGCCCCCGGCGCGGGGGGGCCGAAGACCATCAAGGGACCGGCGAAAGCCACATCGTCATCGCCTTCCCCCAAGAAGGCATCCGCCACCGTGACCGCGGGTAACACCTCGAGCAGTAGCGGGGCACCGGCGCCGGTTGCGCTGCGCACACCCCGTGATCCGGTCACCCCGCCGATATTGCCCATCGTGTTAGGGGTCGGTCTGCTCGCCGCCATCCTGGCGCCTTTCATCAGCCGCAAACGAATACGACACTGATGCGCAAAGATCCGGCCCGGCAAATACCGCCATTCACGGCACGTCACCCGGCGGACGGCTCCGATGACTTCGAACCCCAAGAATTAACCCGAAACACCCTTGGCCACAGGGTAGTTGGTGCCAGACTATTGCTGTTGACATCGCAGCGGGGGCGCCTGAGAACTGGCTCCTCCCACACCGGCCGCACGACCCCCGATCGACCGCTGGTCCACATCAATGCGGGCGAGCCGCGACGGGACAGGACATTCGTTTACTGCGGCGGAGATGCCGCCGCAGTATCATCCGAAAGGTAGACCTCGTGTCGAAGAAGTTCAGCAAGGCGGCGATTGTCGCCGCCGGCATGGCGGGAGCATTGGTGCTCTCGGTCGCAGGGAGCTCGACGGCGTTCGCCGATCCGGGGTTCCATTATCCGGCAAGCGTGTTCTACACCGGCCCGGGAAATGTGGCCGGCGTCGGCTCCGACACCATCCAGGACGTCGAGAACGGCCTGGCCCAGCAGATCAACGCCACCGCCGCCGCGGCGGACAAGGTCGAATCCTGGGACGCGGTCGCCCCCGGAACCCGGGCGGTACACGGAAAGATCGCCACCAAGGGCGCCAGCGTCACCACCACCGGCTTTGAGCGGCCCAACGGATCCGGCGAAGGCCAGGCCGCTCTCAGCCGGGCGATCGACGGCGGCGCCTGGCCGACCGGCACCGGTGGCACCACCACCCTGCGCGGCAAGGTCGACTACGCCCGCTCATCCTCGGGCACCGCGCATTTCACCGCCACCGAACCGCTGACCTTCATCCCCTTCGCCCGGGACGCCGTCAGCTATGCCTACGTCGACAGCACCGGTCAGTTGGCCAGCCTGACACCGGCCACGCTGACCGGCATCTACAAGGGCACCACCACCTCGGTCGGCGGCACCGCAGTTCACCCGTGGCTGCCCCAGGCCGGTTCCGGCACCCGTAAATTCTTCCTCAAGGCCATCGGCGTGACCGACGACGCCGCGCTGGTCGCCCGGATCGGCACCCGCGTCACCGAGGAGAACAACGGCGTCCCGCTGACCCAGGGGTCGGTGGTCCCGTTTTCCGCCGCTCAGTGGATCGCTCAGAAGAACGGCCAGATCAGCAACTTCACCGGATCGGCCAAGATCGGCAGCATCAAGCTCAACGGCACCACTCCGGTCAGCCCGGTCACCGGCACGACAAAGTTGGCGCCGAACCTGACCTTCTACAACAGCACCACCTTCGGCCGTGACGTGTACAACGTCGTCGCCACCTCGGCCACCAAGGTGACCACCAGCCCGGTGTTCCACCTGTTCGTCACCACCTCCACCCACACCGCGCTGGTCGGCACCACAGCTGCCAAGACCGTCATCACCAAGTACGGCTTCCTCAACGTCACGTACGCGGGTGATGCCACCAACGCCCGCGGTCACACAAACACCGGTCCGCTGGTCGCCAACCCGAGCACAGTGAAGTAATTTGCCCACGAAACCTTCATTTGTGA
>JBBRDH010000107.1:0-18314 GCA_038204125.1 Mycobacteriales bacterium | reverse complement strand
TCAGCCACCAGATCCGAATCGGCCGGACCGCTACTACCAACCTCTGCTGCCTGCACGCTGCTCATCGCACTGTCTCCCGTCACGCCCTCAGGGTGTCACCCGCGCCTTCCGGATGTCTCACTCGAGCCTGACAGGGAGGGGTCCGGCGACCCGCAAACGGTGGCCAGACGGGACCACCGGGCCAGAGTTCTTCGCCAAAGATCTCGAACTGGGTACCCCAGCGTGGCTGACCCGAGTGCAAATCCGTCACCACTCCGGCCCGAAGTTCTATCCGATAATCGACACCCCGGCCGGCCTGGGCTGGCTGGGTCAGGTCGCGGCACTGGAGCTGCACGTCCCGCAATGGCGGATCGCACCCCCCGTCGGGCCATCCGCGGCGACGACCAGCAGTTCCACGGGATTTCCGGATCGGGTCGTGTTCGACTTGGACCCGGCCCCGGCGCCGGCCTCGACGAATGCGTCGAAGTCGCCCTTTACCTACGAGAACGGCTGGGCCAACTCGGCCAGCGGCTGGTACCAGTTACTTCCGGGTCAAATGGTCTGCACACCTACGTGCCGATGGGCGGATCGATCAACAGCGAGCAGGCCTCGGACTGGCCCCGACTTGTCGACGGGCAGATCGAATTGTCGACGAGCAGATCGAACAAGCGATGCCCACTTTGGTGGTGTCGAAGATGGCCAAAACGCTGCGTCCAGGAAAGGTGTTGATCGACTGGTCCCAGAACCATCCGAAGAAAACCACGATTGCGCCGTACTCCCTGCGCGGCTGTTCCCGGCCGACTGTCGCGGCCCCGCGAACCTGGGACGAGCTGACCGAACCAGGTCTGACCCACTTGGAGTACCGGGAGGTCCTGGACCGTGTAGCGGCCCGCCTGGATCCGTTGGCCGACCTGCTCACCACCGATGACGACGAGCTGCTGGCCGCCGCGGGCAATCCGACCCCGATCGCACGCCCGATCTCAAGGCGCCCCGCAGTCAGCGCCGGCCGTCGACCAGTACCCACCCGGCCAGTACCCCCACCTGCGGATCCTCAGCCGACTCGCAGGGGTCGACGATCAGTACGCGAAGTGCTGGACAGTTTGCCAGCAGGGCTGGCCGGACCCGTAGACGTCGCGCTGGCCCGAGCAGAGGACAGAGTGCCCGACACACATGCGCTCTCCGGAGGGAGCTGCTACGAACTGAAGTGGGACGGCTACCGCGGTGCCCTCGTTCGGGACCGCACCGAAACCCTGCTGTGGTCCCGGCAAGGCAAAGACCTGTCTGCGCAGTTCCCCGAGATCATCGCCGCGGCCACCGCACTGCCGATCGGGACGGTGCTGGACAAGCGAGGTGGTGATCTGGAACGGTGCGACGTTGGATTTCGACCTGCTGCAACGGCGCCTCACCGGCGGTCCCGGCAAGATCGCCCAGCAGGTCTGGGAACACCCCGCCTCATACGTGATGTTCGACCTGCTCGCCCTCGGCGGCCAGGATCTACGCCCACTGCCGCTGCGGGAACGCCGCGTACGGCTGGAAGACCTCGCAGCCCACCTCGAGCCGCCACTGCACCTGTCGCCGCTGACCGACGACCTGGACGTTGCCACCGACTGGATGGCCGGCTACCGGGCCGCCGGCATGGAGGGTCTCGTCATCAAGGGAGCGGGCACCCGGTACGAACCCGGCGCCCGGCGGTGGTCCAAGTACAAGACCCGCGAGACAGCTGAGGTCATCATCGGCGCCGTCACTGGGCCGATCACCGCACCTGAAACCATCATCGCCGGGCTGTACCGCGGAGCCGAGCTGATCATCGCCGGCCGCAGCGTCCCCCTCAAGCCGGCCCAGTCCCGTTAAACGGAAGGCCTAGGCTGTACTGCTTATCGGCTGATCTCGGCCGTCGAACCCCCTTACTATGCCTTCGCTATCGATTTAGGCGGTCACCGAACGACACGCTCCTGGCCGCCGCCGGGCATCTCGATGCGCTCAAGCGCGACAGGGATGGTTCTGTGTGCTCAAGGCGGCCGGGTGGATCGCTGCTGTGGCGTAGCCTCATGACGTCCTGTGTCCACCGCGGCCGCCGAGCAGCTGCCCCGCTGGCTACACCGGGAAAGCCGGACAGCAAGCGGGTCGCCGGTCGCCCAACAAACCGCTCGTCGCCCGCTGCTACCCGACAGGGGCGCCCGGCCGACCACGCACTGACCGAGTGGACACTGCTCCGGTGGGTCTATCCCGTGGTCCTACCATCGAGCACACTGTTCCGATGAGAACAAGCACCCACACCAACACGTGGTTGTCGTGGCAGGGTCGGGTGCCGTTGCCGGTCAGGCGGTTGCTGCTCCGAGCAGGCACCGTGGCCGGGCTGACGCTGCTGGTACCGATATCGCTGGCGGCCGCGGCGAACGCGGACATCAGCTCCCAGAACATCAGCTCCCAGCACACCAGCACCCAGAACACCGGCGCCCAAAACACCAGCGCCCAAATCATCGCCACCCAGGACATCGGCACGGTGACGGTGACGACGGCCACCCTTTCCCAGACCGACGACAGCCGGTTGATCTTCCCGGTTGTACTCTCAGCGGTCAGCTCGTCCCCGATAATCCCTACTTTGGTGTCGGTATCACGGAACGGCGCGCAGAGCGCAACCGAAGCCGCGGCCTTTACCCCGAAATGGGACCCCGCCATTCCGGCCCTGGTTCTGAACGTCAAGATCGCATCGGTTGCGGCTCAGGGCGCCTACACCGTCGCCGTCAAACTCGCTGCCGGCACTGCGTCGCAGCTTGTCACGCTGACCGTCACGCGACCGGTTGCCAGTCTCGTTGCCCCGGCTCATGTTCCCGTCGTCATCACCCGACCCTGGTGGAAATTCAGCGGAGCAAACTCGACACCGAAGCTGCTCGTGGTACCCGGACAGGACGACAAATTGACCCTGCTGACAGGGCAACAGACGGACGCTGCGGCAGGATCGATCACCATCACGCCGGTGGGACCGATCGGGCCCGATGGCAAAGAGGTGCTATACCAACTGAACGACAGCTTCGAGCTCGGCATCACCTCCCGAACGGTCCAACTGAAGTCGCCGCAGCTGGGGGCGCCGGTGACCGTCGTCTTCGATGTCACCACCCGACGACCGGAAAGCCTGATTGCGGCAATCGTCGGCGGCGGCTTGTTCCTCGGTGGTCTGAGCCGGATCGTTCTCGTTCGACTCCTGGCCTGGCTGCACGCCAAGCAGCGCGCCCTTGACCTGCGGGAAACGATCTCCGGCCTGGAAAGCGGCACCAAGGACGCCACTCTCAAGAACACCCTGGTGAATCTGCGAGCGGAGCTCAGCAGCGTCCGAGGATCGGCCGCAGCCCGCAACACCAACATCGACACGATTCAACAACAGCTCACCACGGCTCAGGACGGGCTCGACGCCCGAATCGCCAAAGCGCAATCCGACTATGCGACGCTCACCAACCTCGACCGGCCCTTCGACCTACCGCCGCAGCTGCTGGACAAGCTCGCTGGGCTGCGATCAGCCCTGGCCGGTGCCCGGGAACACCTCGCCGCCGCCGATGCCGACGGGGCCGCCACGGATCTGACCACCGCCCATCAGCGTGCCGACGACCTGAAGACCGGCGCTGCCGACCATCTCGCCGATCTGACTCGTGCCTTCGGCTCGATCGATCCGGACGCCACCGGCCGCATCGCCGGATCCATCAGAGAACTCGACTGGAAGGCCGGCCAGATCACCGATCACGCCACGGTACCCAAGGACGCCGACCCGGTTGTCTCGCTCAGGGCAATCGAAGCGGCCCGGTCGGTCTTTCCGACGTTCCAGAAGGCGGCGTCGGCGTTCGGGCTGGAAGCCGGCCGGGTGGCGGACATCCTCACGACTGCCGGACAGAACGGCCAGGCTCCGCCGTCCGCCGGTCCAGAACTGCAATCCGACGTCACCGCATTCTCGGCTCTCGTAGACCCTGCCGACATCGCCCGCGCAGTCCCGGACCTTCTCGCGGCGATCGGCACGGCCATCGACTCCGTCTCGAACGCCCCTGGCGTCGCCGACTCGAAGAAGGCCGGCGACTTCGTCGGAGCGGCTCGAGCGGCCACCCAGCCGGTTCTGGAGGGCATCACACCGCCCACCGTGCCGCTGATACCGAGCCAACTGACAGCCCCGGTGATATCCGACGGCGCCGCGATTGCCGGGCTGGTTCCGCCGACACCGTTCCAGATCAGGGCCGCCGCCGCGCCCGCACGTGCGATCGCCTGGACCGCAATCATTTTCGTCCAGTTCGCTCAGCTGGTCATCCTGTCCATCGCGCTGGTCCTGTCCGCCTACGTGCTGTTCGGACCGGACTGGATCGGTGACGCGAAGGGCATCTTCACCGTCTTCACCTGGGCGTTCGCCATCGACCTGACAGTCGGTGGGGTCACCACGGTGATCACGTCCGTCGCCAACCAGAAACCTTCGACCGGGGTCTGAGCCAGGAAGGGAAGCTCCGGCCGGTGCCGATATCCGCATTCTCCGCACATCGCACCGGGCGCTCGTTATGCTCCACCTGAGTCTGCATGTCACGTGGGCCCACCGTAGGAGACTGCGGACCGGCGATCGTACGGCCGCTCGTTCGAGGAGATGGAGATGGATGCGCAGCACGCACTCGCCGACCAGGACTTCAAGGCCGAGCTGATCGATCGTCTACCGGAACTGTTGGCCCACGTACCGTCCGGCTTCGAGGGACTGGAAGGTGGCCTGCCGACCGCCTTGCTGATCGACGAGGTCGATAGGATCGCCGAAGGTACCGGGAGCAGTGGGTCCGACGGGCTGGAGGCGATCATCCTGCAGTTCGGCCGCCCGGTTCTGCTCATTCAGGACTCGACCTTCGCCCCGGCACCGACCGGCCTCCCGCTCAGTGAGGTAGTAGCCGGCCGACTAGCCGACGCGAGAACCGGTCTGGAGCAGGCGATCCCCAGCGTCGGCCGGATCGACGTGCGGAACCATCGCAATGAGTGGGTCGGCACGGGCTGGCTGGTGAAGCCCGACGTCGTGGTCACCAATCGTCATGTCGCCGAGGAATTCGCGGCCAGGTCGCCGGCCGGCTTTCCGCTCCGCGCAACGAGTGCGAACCGAATCGCGCAGCCGAGCCTGGATCTGCGACGGGAATACCTGCGACCGGATGAGCTCGTCCTCCGATTGGACGGCGTGCTGTGGATCGAGCCCGATGGTGGGCCGGATATCGCCTTCCTGCGTGTCGACCCGCGCGATATCGCGGACGTTCCCCCGGCGATACCGCTCATGACCGCGGAGGAAATGACCTCGCTGGTCGGGGAATGGGTGGCCGTCATCGGATATCCGGCGCATTCCAGTTACAACGATCTCGCCGATCAACAGCGCATCTTCGACGGTATCTACTCGGTGAAGCGACTCGCGCCCGGCACCGTCATGTCCGTGTCGCCCGACGGCCAGATCCGGCACGACGCAACCACACTGGGCGGTAACTCCGGCTCCGTGGTGATCCACCTCGACTCCGGACGGGCAATGGGTTTGCATTTTGGCGGTATCGAGCGCGGTCAGAACTACGCTGTGCAAGCCCCGGTGGTATCCGCTCTCATGGCCGCACACACCTGAGGTGCCGCTGTGAGCATCTGGGATTCGACGTCGGTCGATTGGCAATCCGGAGACGGTCTGCGGGCGGTGCAGCTGTTCGAGCGTGCCTACGCCGACCGTCACGACATACGGGAATTGGCGAGGACTACCGGCATCGAATGGCCGGATTCCCCGGAACCGCCCAGGGCCGTGCATGACGCCTGGATCTGGCTGCTGGTGTCCGCTGCGGAGAAGGATCGCCTCCTGGATATCGCGGCGGAATTGCTGAACGACAGCGACCGGAGTTATTTCCACGTCAAGCTTCAGCAGTTGCTCGGTGACTTTTTCGGTGCGGCGAATCAACGCAGAATATTCCGCTACGGGTTACCGGTCAACACCGAGATCACCAAGCAGCTCGTCGAGACACTGCCGGTGACCGACCTGAGCCCCGGCAGCCCTGGATCGACCGGCCTGCAGTCGATCACGGTGCCAGGCGCCGGGTTGCCCAACCTCGAGCAGGTCATTCGCGTTTATCTCGACGCCAGGCGTCGCATCGCCATGATCCTGCGCGGCGGCCGGGCGGCCGGCACCGGCTTCCTGGTCGGTGACGACCTGCTGCTCACTGCTGCACACGTTCTCGATATGTCGACCTGGCCACCGACAGATGTCACCGAGATGGAGGCCCGATTCGATTTCTACGACCAGCGCTCCAGTGCGGAGGAGACCGGAACGACCGTTCCGATCGTCAAATATCTGACCGGTAGCCCGCCGGCTCCGGGAGAGCTTCTGCCGGGTCAGTCTTCGGTGTGGGAGGCAGCGGCCGACCGACTGGACTTCGCACTGCTGCAACTGGCCCGACCGATCGGCGCCCAGGAATCGGCCGACCACGGGCGGCGGGGCCACTACCGACTCAGCGACGTGCCGTACAACTTCGCCGGCTCACCCGTCCTGAGCGTCTTCCACCATCCGCTCGGATTGGTGCAGACCCGCTCGCTGACGCAGGGTGCGTTCGAGACTAATGCCGCCAGGACCCGTTTTCGTTACCTCAGCAATACCGACAAGGGCTCTTCGGGTGCGCCGCTGGTGGACGAATCTGGCCGGCTCGTCGGTCTTCACCATTATTCGACATCGGCCAAGCGCCAAGCTGTTCCGGTGGATGTCATCGCCAAGGAGCTGCTCGCCGGTGAGTTCGCCCGCTTCTTCGCCGGCGACGGCGAGTCGGCGACTGTCAACGCCCCACGGGCGGCACTGCCCGTCGAACCGGACGCCGCGGCCCGCGATCCTTTCAAGGTGCTGGTGATCCAGCAGCGCCCATATGTCGACAGAGAACCACTGCGCACCCGCGTGGAGGAGATGACCGCGGCCACCGGTAAGCGGCTGATGGTGATTTCCGGCGCAAGTGAGAGCGGAGTCTCGGCTTCCTACCGACTGCTCTCGCATGTGGCGTCCCGATGGGATGCCACACCCGCCCTGCGGGAACTGGTTCCGGGCGGGCTCGAGGTCGTGATGGTGGATCTGCGGGAGAAGATGAGCGCCGGTGCCAAGGAGGTTCGACGCTTCATCATGGACCGCATCTATGTGCGTTTGAGCGGAAAGTCATCGGAGCAGACACTGGCGCAGCTGGCGAAGGACGTATCCACCTTCAAGACCAGATGCGAGACGTTGCTGCGGAAGAGCGACAAGCAGTGGTGGATATTCCTCGACAGCATCGACGCGGTGGCCGCAGTGTCACAACAGGGCATCGACGAGCTGCTGGCCGCGCTGATCTCGATCTCCGAGGACGATCAGATGAACTTCCGGATCGTTCTCGCCGGGCGGGAGGCCCGCCAGTTCCCGCATCCATCCGTGCCCTGGGCAGAGAAGGACGAGGCGCTGGGTCTTTCCAGGGAACACACCAGGACGTGGCTCGAACGTCGGGTGGACGAAGAAGGCAAACGGTTGAACCAGCTGAAACTGGCTGCCACGCTGGATGTTCTATTTCCTCATGGACTCGCCGCGCCGCGTCTGGCCGAACTTCAACTCGCACTTCCGGCGGCCGTTTTCGAGGTCAGTGATGACTGATCCGGCTGAAGAACAGTCCAGGACAATGGCGAAAGAATGGGCCTCCAGCGCGGCCGCTCTGAGCGCGTTGGCTCTGGCGCCGGACACCGAACAGTTGGCGGTGCTGGCCACCTTCGACCCGGACCGGATCAAAACCGAGCCCGGGCGGCGGCTGTTGTGCGATGAGTTGGCGAACCGGGACGGGCGCCGGGAATGGATGCTGAAGGAATCGCATCGGGTGCAAATCCTCACCCGCCTGCTGCAAACCGGTGGCCGGGGGCGCCTGCGGTCGATCCGAGCGGTGGCTCAGGGCGGCTACGACGGCCCGTTGCAACACCTGCTGGACGTTGCTATCGACGGTCGGGAATTGGACATCACGGAGCTCACCGAGGATGAACTGGTAGCGGCCTTGCACGTGGGCCGATGGTGCACGTCGGCGGGAGCGGCAGCGCGGCAGCAATTTCTGCCGTCCGGGTTCGAGCGGGAGCCCATCGAGGGCCTGCTGGCGCAGCTGGACATCGTCCGTCCGTTGCAGGACATCACCGCCGACGGCTGCGTGGGTCGCCAGCGAGAGCTGTCGCAGCTGAGGCGTTACACCCTGCAGGACGCCGTGGGCCGTTCGCTGCTCGAGCTACCGCCACAGCTGGTCTACGGCATCGGCGGCGTCGGGAAATCCACGCTGGTCGCGCAATTCGTCCTCGACCTGGCGGCCGATCAGCACCAGACGGCCTGGGTGTACCTGGATCTCGACCGCCCCACCCTGTCGTCCTACGACCCGGCGACGATCCTGACCGACATCATCCGGCAGGTCGGCACCCAAATTCCGCAGGCTCAGCGGTATCTTGCCCGGTCGGGATCGACAGTCTCGGAAAGTTCCCACGGATTCGGGATCGACTCAGAATATCGGGAATCCTGGCGTGCGGTGCTGCCCCAGCTCGCGAGTGCCGTCAACAGTCTGCGGGACGGGCGATTGTTGGTCATCCTCGACACCTTCGAAGAACTGCAGCGCGCCGAGAACAGTCAGGACGTCGCCCTTTTCGACATGTTCCTGGCGCTCTCGGTGCAGACCGACCGATTCCGGTTGGTGGTCTCAGGGCGTGCTCCCGCAGCGCCGTTCATCGTGCCGAATGCGGCGGATCAAATGCTCCGGGTCGACGAATTCCGCGGTACTACTGCCATCGAGGTGCTTGATCATCTCTATCAGGGCGAGGCGACCCACGCCCGACCCCCGACCCCGAGCCCGACCCCGCAGCTCAATCCCAGTCTCGCTGCCCAGGTCGTCGACACCGTCGGTGGCAGCCCTTTGACCTTGCGGCTGGCCGCCCGGGTTCTGGTCGAGGACGGTGCTGCTGGCGTCACCGATGCGGCGAGCCGAGGAGGCGTACTCGGCCGTGTCCGTCAGGAATTCATCCGTGGTTTCCTGTACAACCGAATCCTGGACCACCTTTTCGGCACGCTACGGCAGACCACGGCCACCGGGCCGGGAGGCTCCTCCCAGTTCACCCGGAGATCCGACCTGCGGGAGCGGGACGCGCTCCGGTTGGCCGCCAAGGCGAGCCTTGCGCTGCGATACCTGACCGAGGATCTGATGGCATCGGTCCTGTTACCGGCCGCCAACGTGACGGGCGTCGAGCCCGCGGTCCTGATGGCCGATCTGCGGGTCGAGAAGGGCTTCGTCGAGGTCGACGGCAATCGTCTCCGGTTGCGCGAGGAACTGCGCGGGCCGGCGTTGCGGGCAGTTGGATTCGAAGCGCCGGACATGGTCGCGGACGTTCACCGCCGCGCCGCCCAGTACTACGCCCAGTGGCCCGACCTGCCGGGATCAGCCGCTGAGCGGGTCTATCACCTGCTCGCTCTTGGCCGACCGATCGAGGGTTTCGAGCCGGGCCAGCTCGCCCTCTCCGCCCTGCGTGGTCTGGAACGATCCTTTGCCGACTTTCCGGACGTGACCAGGGAGCAGTTGCAATCGGCGCTGGACGACGATCATGAACTCGACGATGCGCTGGAGCAACGCCGCTGGGAGGTCGGCGTCGAATGGCGGGCCCAACTGGCGTTGGACGCCGCCAGGTACGAAGAGGCCGCGGATCTGCTCGCCGAGCGGACCGGCCGCAGCACGGCAACGACGTTGCACCGACTCGACGCGGCGCTGTACGAATCGATCGGCGATGTCGACCGAGCCCGGTCGGTTGCCCGGCTGGATGTGAACGCGGCCGCCGCTTCGGGTGATGCCGTCCGGTATGCCGCCGCCGTGGCAAGGTGCGCGCTGCTCGAAGAACGGACGGTCGGCGGCTTCTCCGGGGCAGAGGTGTTCCGAGCGGCCGATGACGTCCCGTTGTTGAGTGGGCAACCTGCGTTGCGGCTGGAACTGCATCTGCATCGCATGGCCATGCTGGAGCGGGCGGGGCTTGACGAGGACACCTGGCTGCTCGACCTCGACGCCCGCGCACTGCTCCAGCGTGTTCGGCCTGACGTGCTCCGCAACACCACCGCACTGACCAGACTGCTGGCGGCGACGCTCGGCCGGGACGAGCCGTCGCTGATCCGCGCTGCTGCCCGGGAAATGGGGCTGGGCACGACCAACTATTCCGCCTATGTCGACTCGCTGGTGACGGCGATCGCGACCTGGGACGGGCAGCAGGAACACCCAGGATCACTGGCCGCCGCCATCGGTATCACGACCGACGGATCGGCCTCCAGCCTCGAACGCGCCTGGTACCAGGCGATCGGTGGCCTCGGACCGCAGAGCGGAACGGTGCTCGATTCGCTGTGGGTCCGTGGCGAGCCGCCGGCCGCGGTATTGGAACCGCTCCGAACCATCTACCTGTGGTGGGGCCTCGATCCGAATCCGACGTTCCCACGGCCGCCCGGACAGCCGCCGATCGGCCAGCCCTCCTGGTCCGCCGGCCCCGATACGGCACCCGGGACAGACCCGACCGTCCACTTCCTCGACGGCGAACTCGACTTCTCGGATCCGACACTTCAGCAGTTCGCTCTGAGTATCAGCGGAGCTTATCCACGGCTTCAGGATCTCGAGGGGCTGGCCAGCACAACCGATCTCGATTTCAGTGCGATCAGCTGGAAACAGCGTCCCGAGGCGCTGGCGCGCGACCTCATCGTTACTGCCAGCCAGGAGGGCAAGCTGGATTCGTTCGTCCGAGAGGTGGTGAACGAGCAGTCCAGCAGCCCTTTCGGTGCGGAGATCGTGGACCTGATCGGAAAGACCTGGCTCGACCAGAAGGGGATCCACGGCTGAAATGCCCGCGACAACAACTGCCCGGGCGCGGCTCATGATCGGGGCCCTTGGTGTCGACGACCGGGGCTGCTTTTCCCAGGTTGGGCCACTTCAAGCTGTCCTCGGAGTTTCCCAAGTGTGACAGCGCACCTGCTGCGTCGACGGCCACAGCCAGCGGTGACAGCGACGCCCCTAGGTGTTGCGAGCACCGCCAAAACCCAAGCATGGCAGACGGCCGGGGCTCTAAACCGCCCTCTGCGCCCTCGTTTCTCGTGCTGGCCGGGGCAGCGCAGGGCACCGTGATTCCAGCACCCGCGGGACAGTATGACTTCGGCCGCGAGGCGGCGTTGCAGGGCGATCTGGGCGGGGATCCGCGGCTGTTCCGCCACCAAGGGCGCATCACCGACGAGGGCAACGGTCGCATGTTCATCGGTGATCGGGGCTCCGCGAACGGAACGGTGCTAAGCGGGCAGCGCATCCCCGAACGGCAGCCGATGCGGAACGGTGACGTGGTCCAGCTCGGGTCCATCACGCGCCGTTTGACAAGCGCGGTAGAGCACAGGCGTTCGTCGAGCACGTCCCATTTCGACGCGTACCCCCTACGCAGACGTGTCCACATCGGCTGTGGTGACATGGGGCGGGAGAGAATGGGACATGAGCAGCGATCCGCCGGCCAGGTGGCAGGAGCACTGGTTCGAACATGACCAGTTGCTGCACCTGGTCGGAACGACCGGCCACGTCGCGATCTACCTCGATCCGGACGGGAACGAGGACAACGCGGGTTGGCTGCTGCCGTACCTGGACGACGTCTGGCAGTACACCAAGCAGACCTACGGGGAGTTCGGACCGGATCCATTGGTGTACGCGATCTTTCACAGGGCCGTTACGGAGGTGGGCATCCGTCCACCTACCAGGACCCCAGCCACGACAACCGCAACGTCACCGACTGCGGCGCGGGCCCGTACCGACAAGGCGACCGCGGCGTCTACGACATGGTCACCCACGAGATCTCGCACGTGGTCGAGGGCGCCAACAACGGGGGTGGGGATCCCCCGCGTTCCCGATCTGGGGCGACAGCAAATGGGCGGAGTTCTTCATCCATGACGTGTACACCGCCCTCGGACAGAATCAATGGGCGCTGGACGCGGCGACGGCGTTCGACCGGAACTCAGACACCTTTCCCCGGGGAAACACTCACTGGTTTCGTGACTGGTGGTCGCCACTGCGGACGGAAACCGGCGGCAGCGCGCAGGTCATGGTGCGCTATTTCGAGCTGCTCGCGGAACACATCCCACGCGGCGCGAACACGCACTACCTGAGAGATCTGACCTGGGGCGAGTACGTCCACTTCACCAGCGGCGCAGCCGGCGGAGACGTCTCCGACCTGGCCCGTCGGGCCTTCGGTCGACCACGCTGGTGGACCCGGGAACTGGCCCGGGCGCAGGCCGAGTTCCCGGCTATCACCCACTGATCGATGGTGTGCCGTCAATGTTGAGCTGCTTGGCTATCTATCCCGGGACCGTGTTGTCGGCGACGATCGGTCCGGATCTGACGTTGCGGCTGAAGTTCACCAACGGCGCGGTCATCGAGGTGCCCGAGGATCTAGCGTTCGAAGCATGGGTGATCAATCGGCCCGGGCCACGCATCATCGTGTGCCCTCCCGCGGGTGGTTCCGTGCTTGCGATCTGGCTCTGACCATCTGGCGCCGCCGCTACACCGGGCGGTGACGGTTCGGCGGCTCGGGCCGAGATGGTCGGCATCACGTTCCCGGTCATGGATGGTCCTACGGTTGCGTGACGGGCGTGACGTCACGGCCGGTTTGAAGCTGCGCTGTCCGGTGATTTTCAGCAACGGGACGACAGTCATCTGAAGCTTTGTTCGGTGACTGAGCTGCCATTTTGCTCGCGGACAACCACCTACCGCGGACGATCTCATCACGCGGTGGGGTTCGTGATACGTCCCAGGAACAGTGGTGTCACGGTTTCCACATCGTGGATCAGGTATAGGAAAGATCGGTCCACCCGCAAACTTGCCGGGGGCGCGCCACTCGCGGCGACACCGATCGCGGTGGCCGCTGCCGCCTCGACTCCTTTGTCATCGACCACGATCCGAGCTTGGTGCATCGCGCCGGAAACGAACAAGCTGCCGGGGGCACCGGCGATTCCGGATAGGTCGGGGTGATCGAACAGCGAACCCAGACCCAAAGCCCGTAGCGGTTTGATCAGGTCGGTGGGGGTGTCGGTGCTGAAGGCGGGCATCGCCAGGTCCACCTGTCGTTCCTGACCGCTGGTGGCGGCGGTCAGCAGGGCGGCGTCCAGGTTGTTGCTGACTGCAGTGAAGGACCCGGCATTGGGCACGATCACCGTCATCGCCAGGTTGTCCACCAGCGGGATGGACACGGCCTGCCAGTTCGCGCCGGTCGCATAGTTCATCTTGTCGGACCTGGTCATCAAGGGAACGGGGACCTTGCCGTCGTTCAGGGTGGTGAACTGCTCGTCGGTGGTGCCAGGATCGAAGGGATTCGCCCACGCTGCCTTGAGGTACAGCGCATTCACCAGGACCAGCAAGGTGCTGGCGTCCACGAAGCCCGCGGGCAGCAACTGCAGGATGAGATGGCGGGTGCGCTCCGCCACCCACTCGTTGATGGCGGAGCGGGCGACGTCGCTGTCGGCGAAGTCGAGCTGACGGACGCCGGTGCCGTAGCCGCCGGCCAACGCCGTCAAATAGGCGGCTCGAACGGCGGCGCCCTGCTGCAGGAAGAGCACGTTGGCCGGTTCGACGACGGTCGGCTCCGCTGCCGGTCCGCCGTCCCAGGCCTGCGTGCTGGCGGCAACGGCACGGCCCAAAGCGGCGTCGGCACCACCCACCCATCGGGCGACCGTTGCTGCGTCTGCCCCGAGTGCTTCGGCCAATTTTGTGGCGGTCGCCCCCCGCGCCCCGAGCGCCAGCATGCCCAACGCCGAGACGACCGAGTAGGGACTGAGCACCGCGTTGCCCTGCCCGGTGAGCGCCGCTTTGTAGAGCGCGGCCGAGAATGGGAGCAGCCGGTGCCGGGCCACCGTGGCAGGCGGTGCCGGGTCGCGCTTCGCATCGCCCTGCACCAGTTGCCCACCGGGTGTAGCCACTGGAGTCGGCGTCCTCGCAGAAGCCGATGTCGACGACGTCGAGGGCAGCTGAGTGGTCACGGCCGGGGAACCGGACTTCGAGATCGTCGCAGCCTTGTCACCGCCAGCGGCACATCCGGCCACCGGAACAGCTGACATCAGCCCGACCCATCCGACGGTTCGAAGCAGATCTCGCCTACGCATGCCAACCTCCGGGGTCATCGGGTGCTACCAGGCAAAAGACGGAGGCAGCAGCAGATGCCGTTGCATGCCCACCAGGACCAATCAACCTCAACATGGCTGACAGGCTTCAACATCCTTCGGCCCTGGGCATCGGTAGTTTCCCCGCAGTCGTGTGGGTAGCGGAACGCCAGTGACGAGCGGTCCGGTCAGGGACCGACGGCAACGCAGAAGCAGTCGAGCGAGCGCTCGCACCGCAAGGGGAACGTCCCACGGGGCACATTGCGGCAAAATCTAGCGCTCAGCAGCGTCGTCCCGCAGAGGTGTCGTCTACGGAACGACGCGGCCGGCCGTCCACGGGTGCCGAAGGCATCTCTACAGGCCGAGGGATGTTCGCAGGCCGCGATCGATTTCCTGGAGCAGGCTCAGCGGGGCGCGGCCGGCGTGCTGGTCGAGATCGGTCTTGTTCAACGTGACCAGCGCCGTGACATTGACTACCGAGTCCCGCGATAGCCCGGTCGCGGTGGCCGGTAAGAAAACGTTGCCGGGCATGGTGGCCAAGCTGGTGTTGGACGTCATGACCGCAGCAATCACGGTGGCCAGCCGGCTGGAGTTGTAGCTGTCAGCCGAAATCACCACTACGGGTCGGCGCTTGGCTGGTCGCGAGCCCACAGGCGCGCCCAGGTCAGACCAGTAGATCGCCCCTCGTTCGATCACCACTCGTCTGAGCCGTCGTCCAGCACGCGATGGCCGGCCGCCACTGCAGCCGACGCAGAGTCATCGCGTCGAGTCTGCGTCTCGACGGCCTGGTTGATCTGCTCGGTGATCGATACCGCATCGAGCTCGTCTACATAGCGGGCGGCCGCTCGACTGAAAAACTCTGATCGGCTCACTCCAAGTTCATGCGCCCGGCGTGACGCCTTCTCGAAGGTCTCGTCGGGCACCGAGATGGCTGTCTTCATGGCCTAAGTATAACTGGGTATGACTGGAGGTGCGCCGACGTCATGCTCGCAGCCCGGATCCACCTTGCGAGGAGTCCGACGACGGTCTGAGTACCGGTGCGCTGTCCCGTCACGCAAGTGGAACGCTGACCGGTCAGCGATGGCCGACAGGTCCAGGTGGAACACGTCCGTTGCGATCTTGAACAGCTCCTGCGCGGACTCGAGGGTCCGTGTCGTGCGCCGTCCGGCTCCCCCATCGCGGGTGTATTCCTCATCCAGCACGAACTCGGCGCAGCCCGCGTCGCGGCGAAAGAGCTCCAACCATCTGACGTAGGGAGATTGCGGCGACGTCGACAACTCGGTGTGGCGACTCCTGAAGTCCTCCCAGGTGGCCGGCGCCAGCGTGAAGTCCATGCTGTGGAAGGTCGTCTGCGCGGGGTCGGTGAGGAACCGCCAGGCGTCCGGGCCGATCTCTGGCAGAGTGCGCAGCTCGAACCGGAAGGGCCCCTGGACGTGGACGCCCTCCCGCAGCGGGATGGGCTCGTGGTGGGAGTTGGCCAAGCCGACGTCGACCGACCAGCGTTCGCCGTCGATGACGACGGTGAGGGCCATGTGCGTGTCGTATTCGTCGGCGGTCGCTTTGGCGGTCGCGGCGGAGCCGTTGATGTGGCCGCGGTGCACGGTGACGTCGTACCCGAGGGCGGTCAGCAGTTCGCTGAAGGCGTTGTTCAGGTTGAAGCAGTAGCCGCCCCGGCCGGCCAGGATCCGGGTGATGGACGCGGTCGGGTCGATGCCCTGCGGGCGGCCGAGCAGGATGTCGAAGTTCTCGAAGGCGATGAGCTCGACGTGTGCGCGGTGAAGCCGGCGCAGGGTGTCCAGAGACGGAGCGCAGAGGGACTCGAGGTCGTTGACGCCGAGCTTGTCCAGGTAGGGCGCGACCCAGGCGGGATGATCGTTCGTCTTCGTGGTCATGGCTTCCGTCTTCGGCTACGTTTCCCAGCCGCGCAGCAGGGTAAGCACATTCACGTCGCCGCCGAGCTCCACCGACTCCAGCGGAATCCGGCCGTAGAACATCAGGACCAGGTCGCTCGCAGAGCCGCGCACCGATGCGTAGGCCGCCGCGGCGTCCGAGCCAGTTTCGGACGCAGACCCATCCAGGCGACTCACGCTCGCGCCTTCGGCCGACAGCGTCACGCGCCACGACGGGCCCTCGGCGGCGTGGATGTCGACGAGGGCGGGGTCGTACGGCCACGCCTGGGTGGTTGTGCCGCAGGTGACGTTGAACTCTTCGACGCCGTCGATCGCGATGTCAACTGGCACCGGCTGCGCGGCCCCGGCGGCCCAGTTGGGCGTCGTAGGTGTGCACCGCGACCTCGTGCACCTGGTGCCGCCCGGCGGCGCCGGAGGTTTCCGGCGATTCGGTGTGACCCCACCACGTCCAGCAGCCGCGGTCCGGGCCGGCTGCACGCAGTGCGTCCAGCAGCTCCAGGGTCGACTCGGACACCCACTGCAGCAGCGCCTCTCGCTCCGCGGGCGCGGCCTCGCCGATCTCCGACGAAGACTGGGTCGGCGCGGAGCCGTCCGGACCGGCAGTGACGACGGCCGCCCACCGGCGCTGCGCGCCGCCCAGGTGCCGGGCCAGATCCAGCATCGTCCACCCCGGACAAGTAGGCACCGGCACGCCGAGATCAGGCGCGGCCTGCACCACGGCGCGGAACACCGACGACCGCTCATCGATGAGTTTGAGCACCTCGGGGAACTCGAGAGTCTTCTGCACCCCGGCTGTCGATCACCGAACTTCGAGGAGGGCCAGCGATTAATCCTGCCTAGCTCCCGCGCATACCGCCCGGCGCCGACTTGCTAGTTCCGGCCGGATTCGACCACTTTGCCGGCCCGCAAGACAAACGTCCCTACGGCGACGGATTCGCCGTTGACGACCAAGATCACGAACGTCCCACTCACCGATCGGTGACCGGTCACCGATCGGCCATCGGAATGTGGGATCTGGAGGGGCCGGTTGCGACCGTAGACTGCGCTGTCTTAGGTTTCGGCGATGCTCGTCATCGGCTCTGTAGTCATACGGGTGGGCAACCTCGACGCTCAGAGTCAGCTCTGGTCGAATGCGCTCAACTACGCCGTTCGCGAGCCGGTCAGTGATGACTTCGCGTTACTGCATCCACAAGATGGCCGCGGACCGAACGTCTCGCTGGATGCTCACCCCTCCGACCGGATTCTGCCGCCGCGCATCCATCTTGACCTCTACGCGAAGGACCAACTCGCAGAGGCCGCGCGTTTGCCTGAGCTGGGCGCTCGAGATGTGCAATGGGAAAGACGGCCACCCGACGCCGACTACATCATCATGGAAGACCCTGAGGGGCAATCGCTTCTGCGTAATCGATGCAGCGGATTGGCCGGGATGGGTAGTGAGCGGCAGGTCAGCACAGTGAGTGACCGCTCGCCGATCCCCTTGTGGCAGAACCGCAGCTCGTGGTTGAGAGGGTCCCATCTGAGCCGAATTCATCGTCACCGTTCAGGTACTGCGCTCACCTCGGCGGTAAAGCGGGCCTCGATGGTCGCGTGCAACACCTGGGGCACAGGATCCAGGGACACGCCCTCTCCGCTGGACCCCATCGCGCTCAACGCAACCCCTCGTGTCCTTGTGGCCCATCCGCCGCTGTCGCACCCGAGCAGTCCGGCATCGGCGACGTGATCGACCCTGATGATCCTCCCGCCGAGCGCAGCGGCATAGTCCTGCCCCTTCAGCAGCGCGGCACGGATAGCGTCGGCGCGGACCTGGGCCCATTCACCGTTGTCCTCGTCAACCGACCACGACACCGAATGAACACGCACCGCATCCTCACTCGTCATGGCCGCCGAGACCCGTTCCAGGAGGGCGAAGTCCCGCACGAGGACTTGAAGGGTGATCGTGGATTCGTAACGCCCGGTCGGGCCACTTTCTCCGGTGGTCTTGTTGTGCGCGTATTCCGGCTGGGTCTGCATCGATTGCACTGACCACGCCAGCGCCGCGCGGGTGCTGTGCATCGTCAGCACCTGGCCGCCGAGATCGCCCAGGCCAACGAGCACGCCGGCGAGGACTGCCCGGACCTGCGAAGTGGCGGCGCCGGTGGATTCGGCTAAGTGGTCACAATCGTAAGTTCGTCGGTGGTTCAGGTCCACGCAGTGGGGTCGCCGAGGTAGAGGCCGCAGGCGCAGTCCAGGGCATCTTCGGGTAGGCCCGCCATTTGTCCGTTGGGTAGGAACGAGGGTTCGTATCC
>JBBRDH010000106.1:0-18677 GCA_038204125.1 Mycobacteriales bacterium | reverse complement strand
GAACCCTCCGGCGGCCCGGCGCCCACCACGCTCCCGGCCGGCTCACCCGCCGACTCGGCGGTCGCTGCCGACGGGATGGAGCAGGCGCCGGAGCAGATCACCGCGACGGTGTCAGTGGTCAATCCCCTCGGGTTGCACGCCCGCCCGGTGGCGGCGCTGATCCGGGCGCTCTCGGACCGCGACGTCGAAGTCCGGATCGGTCGGCCGGGCGGTCCGTCGGTCGACCTGAGATCGGTGCTGCGGGTGGTGGCGCTGGCGCTCCGCGGCGGTGACGTCGTCGAGATCACTGCGGGCGGAAGGGATGCCGCCCTGACCACCGCCGCCTTGACCGCCCTGATCACGGGTGGCTTCGGCGAGGCCGAGCGGCCGGCGGGCCGACGGCCGGCGGTCGGGATGGGTGTGCCACCCGCCCGGATGGGCAACGCCCCGGCGGCCCGGCGGCCGCTGGACGGTACGGCTCCGACGCTGAAGAACGGCTCGTTGGCCGCCTCGGCCGGCGCCCCGGGCCTGGCCATCGGGCCGTTGGTGCGGCTCGACCGGGCGCCGGTCCAGATCACCGGGAACGGATCGGGCAGCGCGAACCTCGACGTCGACGGCGAGAAGTCGGCGCTGACCATCGCGATCGATGCCACTGCCGGCCGGCTGGCCCACGGGAACGAGTTCGAGGTGGCCCACGCGGCGCTGCTGGGCGATCCGGAACTTCGCTCGGACGCCCTGCGCCGCCTGGATCAGGGCGGGACGACCGCTGCCGCCGCCTGGTGGTCGGCGGTCGGCGCGATGGCCGACTCGCTGGCTGCGGATCCCGACGAGCTCGTGGCCGCCCGCGCAGTCGACGTCCGGGAGGCCGGCACTGCGGTGCTGGCCGAGTTCGGCGTGGTGGTGGACCGGATCCCGCTCGACCTGGCCGGGAAGGTGGTCTTCGCCGACGACCTGGGACCCGGGGAAGTACCCGTTCTGGTCGAACGGGGCGCGGTGGGCGTCGTCCTCTCGCGTGGGTCGGCAACCGCCCACGCCGTCATCGTCGCGCGGGGACTGGGGCTGCCGATGGCACTGCGGGCCGGTGACGCTCTGGGCACGATCGCCCCTGGCACACCGGTGATCCTGGACGGCGACACCGGGCTGCTCACCGTCGATCCGACGCCGGAGGAAGCAGATCGCGTCACCTCCCTGATCAGCGATCAGGCGGCCGGGGAAGTGGCCCGCCGGGCGGCAGCGCAGGGTTCGGTCCGCTTAGCCGACGGTCGAGAAGTGTTGGTGGTGGCCAACATCGGATCGCTCGCTGACGCCAGGGCGGCGGTGTCGGCCGGCGCCGACGGGGTCGGGTTGCTCCGCACCGAACTGCTCGTGCTCGACCGGGACACCTATCCCGACGAGGACGCCCAGACCGACGACCTGCAAGCCATCTTCGAGGTCCTCGGCGACCGGCCGATCGTGGTGCGGGTGCTCGACGCGGGCGGCGACAAGCCGGTGACCGCCCTGGCGCTGGATGCCGAACACAACGGCTTCCTGGGCGTACGCGGTCTGCGATATCTGCTGGCCCACCCGGACCTGCTGCAAGCGCAGCTGCGGGCCATCTGCCGGGCCGGTCTCGGTCATCGGGTATCTGTGATGGCTCCGATGGTGACCATCGCCGCCGAGGTGGTCGCATTCCGGTCCGCCGTTGACCGCGCCGTCCAATCGCTGGTCGACGAGGGCATCGGGCATCGGCCGCCGGAAAAGGTCGGGGTGATGATCGAGGTGCCGGCCGCGGCGTTGGCAGCGGACGAGATCTGCGCCGTCAGCGACTTCGTCTCGGTTGGTTCGAACGACCTCACCAGCTACACCATGGCCGCCGACCGGACTCTGGCCGGCGTAGCCGAACTGCTCGACCCTGGTTCCACTGCGCTGCAACGGCTCCTGGACCAGCTGTGCAGTTTCGCGCTGGCCGCCGGCACCCCGGTCGCGGTCTGTGGGGAGATCGCCGGGATGGCAGAATTCGCCATCGGACTGGTCGATAGAGGTGTCCACGAACTGTCCGTCGCGCCTGCCCGGATACCGTTCGTCAAGGAGCTGCTGCGGGGTCAGCGGGGCTGACTCGGCTGGTCGGTGGAGCTCCCGGTCCGCCGCCGCCGTCGGTACGGCCGCGTGCTGGTCCTCACGGTTCGCCGTGGTCCTTGACCACTTCGTCGGCGCTCCAGCCGCCGAGTTCGCTGCTCTCGACGGTTGAATGGTCCCGGACCACTTCTTCTCCGGTCCATCCGCCTGCGCCCTCCACCACAGGCTCTTCGACGTGATCCTTGTCGATCTGGCCGCCCGACCACCCCTGCGGCGAAGCCTCCTCGCTCCCACCCTGGTCACGCACGACTTCGTCACCGCCCCAGCCGCGCCCGGAACCCGGACCGCCCTGCCGGCCGGGGGTGCCGCCGTCATCGCGAGCAACTGTTTGATCGGCAGCACGCCGATCGGTGGGAATTTCCTCCGGGGTGATCGACGTGCCCGCCGCGTCGGCGTCCGTGGAATCGTTGAGCGGGCTGGATCCGGTGGTCATGGGGGTCCCCTTCGACGGTTGGCGAATGGTGACCGGTCACCCGCGTCTATCGGCCATTTCCAATGGCCGGGTATTACGGCGGACCGGTGCAACGTTGACCCGCCCATCGTGCCCTGTAGATCCGTCGCCGATCATGCCGGGTGGTCTGCCGGGCTGGGAAGCGCCGCAATGCACAGGTAGCCGGCGCCCCCGGATGACCGGGCAACGGTGCCATGCCTCCTCGGACCGATAGCCTTGGACGACCGGCTCAGCGAGGTCAACTCGCTTCGGGCACAGCATCACTGCCCCACCGAATCCGAAAGCAGATGATGAGCGTCGAGCACCTGATCAGCACCTACGGCTATTTCGCCGTCTTCTTGATCATCGGGCTCGAAAGTGTGGGTATCCCACTGCCCGGAGAGACGGCCCTGATCGCCGCCGCGACCTACGCGGCCACCACTGGCCGACTGAATATCTGGATCGTGTTCGGCGCGGCCGCGGCGGGGGCGATCCTGGGCGACAACGGCGGGTATTGGATCGGCAACAAGGGCGGGTACCGGCTGGCCAAGCGCTACGGGCCGAAAATCCGTCTCGACGAGCGGAAGCTCAAGGTCGGGCGTTACATTTTCGACCGGCACGGGGGAAAGGTCGTCTTCTTCGGCCGGTTTGTGTCGGTGCTGCGCACCTTTGCCGCGTTTCTGGCCGGCACCGTCCGGATGGCCTGGCCCAAGTTTCTGCTCTACAACGCGCTGGGCGGTCTGGTGTGGTCGGCCATCTATGCGTTCGGTTTCTTCGCCGCCGGGAACACGCTCAAGAAGATGTCCGGGACCGTGAACATCATCGCCATCTCGCTCGCAGTCCTGCTCGTGATCGGGATCCTCCTGGTCGTCCGCCGGCAGACCAACATCCTGGCGGACCGGGCCGAGGCCGCCTACCCTGGCCCGCTGGAATAGGTCTGCTGCCGGAACAGGTCTGCTGCTGGACCAGTCTGGGGAAAAGCGCCTGGGTGACCCGAAACCCTGGGGTCAGCGCGCCGCCGGCTTCGGCACGCCGGAGCGGCGGGCCGGCTTCGTCGGGCGGTCAGGAAGCTCGCCGGTGAACAGCACCTCGTCGGCCACCTCCCTGAGCTTCTGGTCGGTCCGGTGCGAGGTGTACTTGATCAGGTCGAAGGCCGTTTCGTAGGTGAGCGAGTGTCGGGCCATCAGGACCCCGGTCGCCGCGCCGATCTGGCGGTTGCTCACCAGCCCGGCTTCGAGGTTCTCGGCCTTGAGGATGACCGCGGCACGGTCCATCGCCAAGGCGGCGTGGTCGGCATAGGCCGAGGCCAGCTGGATGGCCGCCGGGTCGTAGCCGGCAGAGTTCGTCGACAGGAACCGCAGGAAACCGAACTCCGTCTGTCCGACCGTCAGCGGGAAGACGATCTCCGATCGGATGCCGGTCCGGCTGGCAACCCTCTTGGAGTAGGTGGATCGACCCTGGTCGTGCGCTCGGACGTCGGGGGTGACCTCGTCGGAGGTGATCTCAGCGCCGACCGTGCGGTGCTGGTGGACGACGCTGTCGAGTGCGTCGTTCGCGATGTGCACGGTGGTCAGGCTCAGCCCGCGGTTGCTCGATGCAACGAGAACCACCTCACCGGACGGCCTGACCCTGACGATGTCTGCCACGGTGCAGTCGACGACCTTCGGCCCGAGTTCGACTATCCGATTCGCCGTGTTGGTCACTCCGGTCTGGGAGCCGAGATCCCGTGCCAGGTTTGCCACCTGACAGGTCAGGTCGATGTTCTCGAGTGCAGTCATGCAAATCGCCACCTAGGCGCCGTCGGATTTTTCTTTCCGAGATCGATATTGCCGAACCGGCCCGCTGTGCGGTGGCCCAAAGCTATGCAACTTCAGCCAAAAGCTGCACAAGTTTGGGAACCTCTCCAGGCCGGGCTATACGCTTTCCGGTGTCAACATCCCGGGACGCAGGCGCCCGGCGGCGCGGCGATCTGCAACGCAAACAGCAGCCTTGAGGCGGTACCCACCGGGCGGACGGAGGCGGCGGCGATGACGGAGCCCGGGCAGCTGCCGGCAGAAACGTCAGACCCGGACGACCGATCCGCCGCATTCCCGACCGTGGCCGAGGCAGCTGACGTCGATAGGGAGCCGGCGGCCGCCGCCGTGCGGCTCCGCTCCGGCAGGGCGCGAACAGCCGGGCACGCGGCCGCGCGGACGCACCGCGGCGGGGCGGGCGCGGCCAGGCTCAGGGCCGCACTTCCGACCACGCCTCCGCCTCCCGGCGAAGGGGGAACGCCGATTGCCGACGTGGCCCGTCTGCTCAATGTGCCGATGCCGACGCTGCGCTCGTGGGAAATTCGATACGGCATCCCTGAGATCTCCCGCGAACCGGGTAAGCACCGTCGTTACTCGGTGGACGAACTGCACGCGCTGCGGCTGATGCGCGACGAAATCGCCCGGGGCAAGCGGGCGAGCGCCGCTGCCCAGTCGGTGCGATCCCTGCTCGGCGTCTCCGGGCCGGCGGCCGGGATAGTGCAGAACGTGCTCGCCGCTTCCCGGCGGGGCGATGCCCAGGAAATCCGCGGGCAGCTGACCTCGGCCGAGCAGTCGCTGGGCCTCGGGGCCTGCATCGACGACGTCCTGCTCCCGGCGCTGCGGCAGGTCGGCCTGTGGTGGGCCGCCGGTCACTGCGAGATCGACGAGGAAAGACTGACCACCGATGCCGTCCGCTCTTGGCTGGACCGCAAGTCGGCGTTTGCCCCGGCGCCGAGTCGCAACAATCCCATCCTCCTGGCCTGCGGGCCGACCGACCTGCACACGGTGGGTATCGAGGCCCTGGCCGTCATGCTGCGCTACCGGGGCTGGCCCTGCCGGATCCTCGGGGCCCGGACGTCCGTCGCGTCACTGGCGACCGCGGCCGAGGCAAGCGGAGCCGTCGCTGCGGTGATCGTCTCCCATCTGGCTTCGGCCCGGCTGCGAGCTGTGGAGTCGATGCGAGCGGTAGGACACCTCCCGGTCACGGTGTTCTACGCGGGGAATGCATTCGCATCGCCCCGCTCGCGGCAGCGCGTGCCCGGGACCTTTCTCGGTTTCCGCCTCCAGGCCGCCTGCGATCTGATCGACCGCACGCTCGCCGCTCGAGTCGGCTGAGCGGCATCCCGGCAGCGGCCGAGCCTGATCATTTTGCATTTCCTTCCAAAGCCCATGTGGGCATGGCAGACTAATGCCTGGCTCACCTGATCGACAGCATCCATCAGAGAATTTCAGGCAAATACGTTATGGTATTCACGACTGCTGTCGGATCGTCGGATGAACTTCTGCCAATCTTCCAATTCGTGGAAAGAATGGTACCGGGGATTTGTGCATCCAGCCGGTTGGGGTCTGCGGCATCGTGCTGCTGGCAGTGACCACGGTGGCCCCGGTCACCCCCGGCAGTCGACGACACGGCGCCCGGCGCGGACCAGATAACGATTGTGCAGCCGCTTCATTGCGCTTGGGTGCGTCTGCCCTGATCCCACCACCGGTGTGCCTAACATCGATCTGCAGGGCGGGTCAGAACCACAGCCAAAATGGGCAGACGGGGGAACATGATGGAAATCGTCGGTACCGAGAATGTTCGGAAGCCGCAGCCGGCTCCAGGGAAACAGCAACGGCCGGAAACTTTCTCAAGAAAATGGATCTTGTTCGCAGCGGCGGTGCTGGGACTGCTGGTGACCATGACTTCAGCGGCCTTTGCTGGTGGGCTGACCGAGACCTCGCGCAGCGCTGCGGCCACCGCGGGTTCACCGACAGTTCTCGGCCACCTGGATACGGTGGTCGGAGGTCACCTGGTGATTCATACCGCCGGTTGGTCGTTCGACCCGCGGCTGACCAGAGGTTTCAATACTGAAAACGTGGTGGTCGACGGAGTGATGGCCGCGCTTCCCCTGGCCGACCTGCCCAGAGCAGATGTCAACCGGGTGATGCACGTAACGGGCCGGCACGGGTTCGCGGTGACCGTCCGGGCAACCTCGGGGCCGCACCGGGTGTGTGTCATCTCCCGCCCAGTGGCGAACTCAGGGACCCATTGGACGATTCTCGGCTGCCGGTCTGTCTTCGTCCACTGACCTTGCGCACCGGTCCCCCCCGCTCAGGGAGTGACCAAAGCCGGTCTTTATAGTGGGTAGGCCAAGAGATACTTGGCCAAACTAATGATCACTCAGTGTGGAGTCTTCATGCGCCTACTACCCGCTCTTCTCGCCGTCGCTATCACCGTGGCCGTTGCTCCCGGGGTCGCCGCGGGCCCGACCCCGGTCCGCTCGGAGGCCTCGACTGCCCGGCCCGTCGGCTCGATCCACGCGGCGACTTATCGGAACCCGTTGGTATTGGCGTTGCCCGACGGCGGGCGGGCCGAGAGTTGCGCCGACCCGGTCGCCATCCACGGGCGTCAGGCAGGCGACCGGCACTGGTACCTCTACTGCACCTCCGATCCGTTGAGCAGCCGGCCCGGCGCCGGCGGGCAGCTGGAATTCCACAACATCCCCACGTTCTCCTCCACCGATCTGGTTCATTGGACCTATGCCGGTGATGCCTTCCCGACCAAGCCGGCGTGGCTCGCGCCCACCTCCGGCATCTGGGCGCCAGAAGTCGTCTACCGCAACGGCCGTTACTACCTCTACTACGCCGCCCCGGACACCGCTCTCCCCGGCGGTGGCTCGGCGATCGGAGTGGCTACCAGTGCCGGTCCGACCGGGCCGTGGGTGGATTCGGGCGGGCCGGTGGTTGCGCCCCAGGATGCACCGGACGGTGGCCGCCGCTGGGAGTTCGACCCGGAAGTCGTCACCGCCGGTTCGCACACCTATCTATATTTCGGCAGCTACTTCGGCGGCATCTTCGCCCGCGAGTTGACGGCCGACGGCCTGACGTCGCTGCCCGCCACCGAAACCCGGATAGCCATCGACAACCGCTACGAAGCAACCACCATCGTCAAGCACGACGGCTGGTACTACTTCATGGGCTCGTCCGCCAACTGCTGCAACGGTCCGCTCACCGGCTATTCGGTCTTCACCGCGCGCTCGCGGAACCCGCTGGGCCCGTTCCTGGACCGCAGCGGCCGGTCGATCCTCGCCGGGCGGGTGGGCGGCACCCCGGTTCTCCATCAGAACGGCAACAGGTGGGTCGGCGCGGGCCACAACACGGTGATCACCGACTTCGCCGGCCAGGACTGGACCATCTACCACGCGGTCGACCGCACCGACCCGTACTTCGCCGGCCACCCCGGCTTCACCAAGCGGCCGGCATTGATCGATCCCTTGGACTGGAGGGACGGCTGGCCTGTCGCCCGGGGTGGCGCCGGCCCGTCGGATCGGCCGATGCCGGCCCCGGCCGCCCAGCCGGGGCAGCACACCAGCTACGACCCCGAGTTCGTCCGCACCCCGCAGCCGGGCCGGCGGATCGCCGCCCTGTCCGACAACTTCGACGGTTCGTCGCTGTCCGCGCAGTGGAACTGGACCCGGCCGCCGGCCACCGACGAGCCCACTGTTGCCGGAGGTGGCCTGAACTGGCCGACCCAGGCCGCTGACCTCCACCCGGGACAGGCGCCGCTCGCGTCGGTGCTGACCGAACCGGCGCCGGCGGGGGACTACCTGGTGGAAACCAGGGTGGCCGTGGATGTGCCCGCGGAGGGTTGCTGTCAGAACTTCGTCCAGGGTGGCGTGCTGATCTACGGCGACGACGGTAACTACGTGAAGTTGGCCTCGGTGTCGATCTGGAACACCAGGCAGACGGAGTTCGGCAAGGAGGTCACCCCGGTGCCGGCCGGCTATCCGAACTACGGCAATTCGGTGGGCGGTCCAGTGGGCGACTGGACCTACCTGCGGATCGTCCACCACCGGCTCGCCGCCGAGCAGGCATATACCGCCTACACCAGTCTCGACGGCCGCACCTGGGACAACGCCGGCACCTGGACCGCGGACCTGGGGTCGAACCCGCGGATCGGGCTCGTCTCGATGGGCGGCTCCGGCTTCACCGCGCGATTCGACTACGTCAAGGTCAGCACCGTCCGGCCCACAGGCAGCGAAGACGATCATGAGCCCCATGAGTGGTGAATCATCCGGCTGAGCTGATCCAATCGGGAGATTGAGCGCCATCCTGCGTATCACACTTGATGCGCTGGGTGGATGTCTCGAGTTGGAGATGGAGCCGCTGTTGCCGGCAGTGCTCGAATCGGCAGCCCGACTTCTACAACTGGTCCCGGACGCAGTCCCGGTCGGCGGCTCGGCCGCCGACCGACTACGCCGGGCATCGGCTTTCCGACGACGACGATCACGTGGTGAGCGGCCTGCGCGACTGTGACGGGGTGGCCAGCCAGGTGGTCAGGCAGCTCGCAGATCCTCGTCTTAAGGACGCCGGCGTGACGAAAAACCTGGGCCAATACAAGGGTCTCGTCGAAAAGTGGGGCGCCTGGCCGCGGGATGTGCCAGCGTGTCAGCAACTGGCTGCCCTGATCGTGGCGGTGGCGGAACCGTGACCTTCTCATTCCGCAATGTCGACGCATCGGTCGGCGATCCGGTCGAATCATGGCCACAGGAGGCGCTGCTGACGGCGCTCGAGCGCGGCTCACTGGCGCAGTGGCGCCGGATCGTGGCAGCGATCGACCGTGCTCCGTGGGGTGGGGTAGCACGAATGGTCGAAGAAATTCTCACCTGCAGCCGGCCCTACGGGGTCGACGTGGTGATGGAGCGGGCCATCTCGGGCGCCAGGGATCGGGCGCAAGCCCGGGAGCGGGCCGTGGTCGCCGGGCGGTTCAGGGACTTGATGCACGAGTCCGGGATGCCCACGGAGGACTTCGCCTGCTCGGTCGACACCTCCAGGTCCCGTCTGTCGACCTACCTGATCGGTAAGGTCACCCCGGCCGCGACCATGCTGGTCAGGATGGAGAACGTGATGAAGCGAAGTTGACAGAGGACCTCGGCGGGCGCCGGCATAGCGGACCAGACCGTCGGTAGGTCAGGCCTGGTCCCGCCGTTTGCCGGTGAGCAGAGCCGGCAGGTCGATGCCTTGCCGTTCGAAGCGTTCGGGGTGCGGCGGAAAGCCGTCCGCCCTGACCAGCACCTCGCCGCGGGTGGTGAAGATGTCGGCGATCTCGATCACGCCGCCCTCCACCCGCCCCGGCAGCGCGACGATCTCCAGGACCCGACGCCGCCCCCGGTGGTCCATGCCGACCTGGACCACCAGATCGACCGAGGTCGCGACGGTCGGCACCACGAAGGCCGCGGTCACATTCTCGCCGGCGAGCAGCGGGAGCGTGCACAACTTGATCACCGCCTCCCGCGCCGAGTTGGCATGCACCGAACACATCCCGGGCAGCCCTGAGTTCAAGGCGATCAACAGGTCGAGGGCCTCCTCCTGGCGGACCTCGCCGACGATGATCCTGGACGGCCGCATCCGCAGGGCTTCCTTGATCAGTCGGCGCAGCCGGATCTCGCCGTGGCCCTCCAGGTTCGGTTGCCGGGTCTGCATCGATACCACGTCGGGCAGATTCGGCCGGAGCTCGAAGACCTCTTCGCAGGTGATCACCCGCTCGCGTGGCGAAATCGAGTTGATCAGGGTGTTCAGCAGGGTCGTCTTCCCGGCCTGGGTGCCGCCGGCGACGATGATGTTGAGCCCGGCCAGTACCGCGGCCTCGAGGAAACGCGCGGCGTGCGCAGTCATCGACCCGCGGGCGACCAGATCCTCGAGGCCGTTGGCGGCGACGATGAATTTACGGATGTTCAGCGACAGGTGCTCCCGGGTGATGTCCGGGATGACCGCATGCAACCGGGAGCCGTCGGGCAGCAGGGCGTCGACGAACGGACTGGACAAATCTAGCCGCCGGCCGGACGGCTTGAGCATCCGCTCCACGAGGTCGCGGACCTCTCCGGGAGCGAGCATCGTGGTGGTCAGTTCCGACCGCCCGGCCCTGGCGACGAAGACCCGGCCCGGCTGGTTGATCCAGATCTCCTCGACCTCGGGATCGTCCAGAAAGCGTTGCAGCGGGCCGAATCCGGCCAGCGAGTCGAAGATGAACCGGCTCGCCGCCGGACGGTCCATCAATGGTGGCAGCGAGGACGTCGGCACCCGTTCCTCGTAGTGGCTGATCACCTCCTCGATCAGCAGCCGGGTGGACCGCTGATCGGAGATCGGGTCCAACCCGCGGCGCCGGATCAGCTCGCGGACCTCGTCGTGGATGTGCTCGGTCGCCGACCAACTCTGCTGCGGTGTCGTCGTCACGTGTCCCCCTCGGGTTCGCGCCCGTTGACCTGCGCGTATGTGCCTCGCGCCCGCGCGTGACGACCAGCACCCCTGACGGTAACCGCTCGCGCCGTGCCTCCCGACCGCCTGGCTGCCCGGTGACCGACGCCGCCCGGAGGGTCGCGAACCACGGTGACCCGGTAGGTGGTACCGATTGAGTGGCGGCCGGTGTTGTCATCTCCGCCGGATGTTGAATCGACGACGAGTGAGAAAAGGTGGCCAGGTGCCCCCATCAGGACCCATGGGCGGCTCCGCCAGAGCCGCCTTCCGAGCGATGCACCAGGACGACTCGGTCAAGAACCACACCCTCGCCCCTGGGATCGCCCGCCGAATTCTCGAGTTCGCCGGGCCGTACCGGCGGGAGCTCACGTTCTTCCTGTCGGTGACGGTGTTCTCGGCTGTCATCGCGGTGGCCACGCCGCTGCTGGCGGGCGCCGTGGTGAACACGATCTCCCGGCACGGCGCCGTCCGCACGGTGGTGCTGCTGGCTCTGGTGATCGCCGGCCTCGCCGTCGTCGACACCGGCAATTCGCTGATTTCCCGGTTCTTCTCGGCCCGGATCGGCGAGGGCCTGATCTTCGACATGCGCACCAAGGTCTTCGACCACATCCAGCGGATGTCCCTGGCCTTCTTCACCAGGACGCAGACCGGGGCGCTGGTAAGTCGGCTCAACAACGACGTCATCGGCGCCCAACAGGCGTTCACCTCGACCCTGTCGGGCATCGTTTCCAACGTCATCGGCCTGATCCTGACGGCCGGGGTGATGTTCAGCCTGTCCTGGCAGGTCACCGCGCTGTCGCTGGTGCTGCTGCCGGCGTTCGTCCTGCCGGCCCGGTGGTTCGGCCGCAAGTTGCAGGCACTGACCCGGGAAGCCGCCGGCCTGAACGCGGCGATGAACACCACCACCACGGAACGGTTCAACGTCTCCGGCGCGCTGCTTGTCGCCCTGTTCGGCCGACCCGACGAGGAGGCCAAGGGATTCGCGGACAAGGCCGGCCGGGTCAGGGACATCGGCGTCACGACCGGCATGTACGGGCGGATCTTCATCGCCTCGCTGACCCTGGTCGCGGCGCTGGCCCAGGCCCTGACCTACGGCCTGGGTGGGACGCTCGCGCTGCGCGGGTCGCTGGACGCCGGGTCGGTCGTCGCCCTGGCCCTGCTGCTCACCCGGCTCTACGGTCCGCTGACCGCGCTGTCGAACGTCCGGGTGGATGTGATGACGGCGCTGGTCTCGTTCGAGCGGGTCTTCGAGGTACTGGACCTCCAACCACTGATCAACGAGTTGCCCGATGCCACCGTCCTGCGGCCCGGATCGAGGGCGGTCGAATTCGTCGACGTGTACTTCGCGTACCCGAGCGCCGAGGAGGTCTCCCTCGCCTCACTGGAGAGCATCGCGATCCCGGACCACAGCCCCAGGACCCCGGTCCTGCACGGGGTCAGCTTCCGCGCCGAGCCCGGCCAGTTGGTCGCCCTCGTCGGTCCGTCCGGAGCCGGCAAGACGACCATCTCCCAACTGGTTCCGCGCATCTACGACGCCGACCGCGGCGCCGTGCTGATCGGCGGCGTCGATGTGAAACATGCGACCCTGCAATCACTTCGTGACTCCATCGGGGTAGTCGCGCAGGACGCCCACATGTTCCACGACACCATCAGGGCCAACCTGCTCTTCGCCAGGCCGGAGGCCACCGAGACCGAGCTGGTGCAGGCGCTGCGGGCGGCCCAGATCCTGAACTTGGTCCAGTCGCTGCCAGAGGGGCTGGACACCGTGGTCGGCGACCGGGGCCACCGGCTCTCCGGCGGCGAGAAGCAGCGGCTGGCGATCGCCAGGGTGCTGCTCAAGGCCCCTGACATCGTGATCCTGGACGAGGCGACCGCGCACCTGGACAGCGAATCGGAGGTCGCCGTGCAGCGGGCGCTGTCCGCCGCGCTGACCGGGCGGACGTCGCTGGTGATCGCGCACCGGCTCTCCACCATCCGCAGCGCCGATCAGATCCTGGTGGTGGACGGCGGCCGGATCGTCGAACGCGGCCGCCACGAGGAACTGATCTCCCGGGGCGGGGTGTACGCCGAGCTGTACGAGACCCAGTTCGCCCACCGCAGCTGAGCGCACAGACTCCCGGCCGGGTCAGGCCCGGCAACCCGGCCCGGTGCTAGTGCCGGGCCGGGTGTTCGAGGAAGAATCGGACCATTTCTGCGGTGGCGTCAGGTCCCTTCGGATCGGTGTAGCTACCGGCCGGGTTGCCGCCGAACCAGGCGTGTCCTGCTCCTTCGACAATCCAGGATTCCGCAATGACCGCTCCCGACGGGTCGGTGCACACGGTCCTGACGAACGGTCGCGTGGTGCCTGCCCCGCCCCTGCTCACTGCCGATCCGATCCGGTCGGCCGAGTTGGCGGCCAGTCGGGCCGCGACGATCTTCCCGGCATTGACCGGCGCCACAGTGGTGTCGCCGGTGCCGTGGAACACGATGAGCGGCACCGGTCCACTGGTGCTGGGGGTCCCGCCGGACCGCATGGCGGCGTACGCCGACGGAATGTCGTTCGCCGCGCGGTAACCCAGACCGGAGTGCACTCCCGCAGCCGAGAAAAGGCTTGGATAGGTGGCGGCCATGACCACCGACATCGCTCCGCCGGCCGACAGTCCGGCGACGTATACCCGGTCCTGGTCGACCGAATGGCTGCGCATGATCTGGCGGGTGATTCCCGCGATGACGGCCGGTTCGCCGCCACCGCTCCGCTGGTCCTGGGGCCGGAACCAATTCCAGTAGCCGCTGGGATTGGCGCTCCTGGACTGCTCGGGGTAGGCGACCAGGAAGGTGTGTGCTTCGGCGGCTGCGTTCATCCCGGTGCCGGTTGCGAAGTCGGCGGCGCTCTGCGTGCCGCCGTGCAGCATGACGATCAGGGGCACCGGCTCCCCTCGATATCCGCTCGGAATGTACAGCTGATAAGTGCGGCGATCAGCGCCGTCTCCGAATCTCAGATACCTGACCTCGCCGCCAGCCGCCGGTGCTTCTCCTGGTCCAGAATTCCCGGCCGGCTGGACGAGGAAGGCGGGTGTCGCAGCGACGTCCGGCAAGGTTCTCAGGAATGGCCTGCCGGTTGCCACGCCGGCCGGCGGAAACGCACGGGGGGCCGGATCGACGGGTCCGGCGGGGGGTTCGGTGAGTCCGAGCTGAGTGAGAATACCGGTCGGGTCCGCGGCTGACCTTGCCGCAATCGATCTGGCGGCACCCAACCGGCCGGCGGATGATCTGGCGGCGAATGGCTTGGTGGGGGCCATTTTTGCAGACCCTGGCAGGTTGTCGCGGACCAGCCGGGCGAGCCGGGCGACCGTCGGGTGAGTTGATCTGTCGTACACAGCAGGGCTCCTCGGGTTCTGATGATCAGGTTGACCGTGCAGTCGCGGCGATCACAACATTCCCCGCTGCAACGCTTTCAGGTGCTGCGATCCGCCAGGGCGGCTTTCACTTCTCAGGTGGTGCGATCCGCCAGGGCGGCTTTCACTTCCCGCGACGCGCGGAAGGCGCCGAGCACTTCGACCGAACCGACGGTGGCGATGGCCAATTCGGGGGTGACGTCCTCGTCGATGCTGCCCAGCCCCACCACCCGGAGGTGCACGATCTGGCCCGCCGCACGGTATCCCTCCAGCTGTGCCCGGGTGTAATGCACCGAGCCGAGCTCGAGGGTGCGCCGGGCGACCGTGTTGCTCACGGCAGCGGAGCGGGTGTCCAATTGCCGCCGGATGGCGGCCCGGATGAAATCGGTCCGGTTGGCGAAATAGCCCTCGCTCACCAGCAGATCGATCTCGCCCAGGTCGACAAGACCCAGGTTGATGGTGATCTTTTCGGTTCGTTCCGTCTCTGCCATGCACCTCACCATCCCTCGACCGACAGTAGCACCATCTGACTGGATGGTGGGGGGATGTCGAGATCGGGTCCGGCCGCGCCGGACGGTAGGCCCGGCGGTCATGGACCCGGGGATTGCGGGCTGTGAGCCAGGGCACGCTGCCTTGGGTTGCGGTTAGCAGCAGGCACAGCTAATGTTGCTAACAGACGAGGTGACAAGCGCCCGTCACTCCTACCAGAAAGAGGCCGATCATGGTGTCCACCAAGACCCACCCGATCACCGTCCCGACGAGCATCAACAACGGCTTCGACGCCGACAGCCTCAAGGCGACTGTGGAAGGTGCCGTCCAGGCTGCCTCCGTTGCGGGCGACTACGTCAAGAGCGCCACCGAGGCGATCAGCCCGGCCCTCGAGACCGCGGCCGCGAAGGGCCGGGAATTCTCCGACGGCTACGTCGCCCAGGTCAAGAAGGCGGCAACGCTGTCGCTGGATACCTACGACAGGGCCGTGAAGAACTACACCGAGTTCACGATCGAGTTGGCGCAGGCCACCAAGTTGGACTGGATGCACGACCTCGCCGTGCAGAATGCCAAAATCGTCACCGAGATGGCTGCGGTGTCGTCCTCCATGACCCGCGAACTGCTGAAGTAGGACGCATTGCATGGCACGGGCACCGGAGCCTTCGAGCCGGGCTCGTGCCACCGATGCGCATCCGTCCTAGGCTGCCCGACATGACATCGAATGATCCCAAGTCGCCCGGACCGACCATGGGCGAGATCATCCGGCGCCAACGCGAGTTCGCCTCATTGCCAATGCGGCAGCTGGCGGCGATGGTCGGAATTTCCAACCCGTATCTCTCGCAGATCGAACGAGGTCTCCGGGATCCGTCCGAACGTGTCCTCAACGCGATAGCCGACTCCCTGCAGACCTCGGCGGAGGCCTTGCGGGGGCCGGAGCGCGAGCGTCGGGACACCGGTTCGGAAGAAACTTCCGCTGCAGTCGAGGCGATCCGGGCAGACCCGGATCTGACCGCCCAGCAGCGGCGCAATCTTGAGGATTCCTACCAGGCGTTTCGGCAGGTGACCCTCGATCGCCGGCGCCTCAAGGGCCGCCGGCCCAGCAGTTGACAAAAGGAAGCAGCAGATGACTACAGCGCCAGAGCACGACTCCGTCCCGCAGGTCAACGAGGTCGTCCGGGACCGGATGGCGGCGACTCTGGAATATGTCTTCGACCAGGTCGGACGTAGCTCGCTCGCCGGACTCGACCCGCTGTTCCTGGCTCCCGCCCTGGCCCAGACGACCCTCGCCCTGTTCGACTCCCCCGGGCGGGTGCTCGAGGCCGTCAGCAGGTACTACACCGACGTCGCGCAGGCCCAGGTGGTCGCCGGCGCCCGCGCCATGGGTCACGACCTCCCAGGACCTGTGGTCCCGGGGCCCGACCGGAGATTCGCCGATCCGGCGTGGTCCGACAACCCGGCCTTCTGGCTTCTCCGCCAGCAATACGAAATTTTCTCCCGCACCGTCTCCGCGCTCACCCAAGGTGCCGACGTGCCCGCCGCCGTCGCCCGGAAGACCGCCTTCGCCACCGGGACGGTGCTGGACGCCATCGCTCCCACCAATTTCCTGGCGACGAATCCCGCCGCGTTGAAAAAGGCCGTGGAAACCGGCGGCCAGTCCCTTGCGCGGGGGATGAAAACCTTTCTCGACGACCTTGCCGACAACAACGGTCAGCCGCGCCAGATTCAGCCGGATGCGCACAAGGCCGGCCGCGACATGGCTCTCACCCCCGGCAAGGTCGTGTTCCGCAACGACCTGATGGAACTCATCCAATATCAGCCGAGCACCGCGACAGTTCATGAGATTCCCCTGCTGTTCAGCCCGCCGTGGATCAACAAGTACTACGTCCTCGACCTGGCTCCCGGGCGCAGTCTGGTGGAGTGGGCGGTCAGCAAGGGCCACACCGTCTTCCTGATCAGCTACCGCAATCCCGACGAAACCATGCGCACCGTCACCATGGACGACTATCTGCTTTCCGGTCCGCTCACCGCCATGGACGTGATTCGCGACATCACCGGGTCGCCGAGCGTCAACCTGCTCGGCCTGTGCCTGGGCGGCACGCTGACCACAGCCCTGCTGGCCTACCTTGACGCCACCGGCGCCGGTGACCGGGTCAACAGTGCGACCTTCCTCAACACCCTCATCGACTTCAGCGAACCGGGCATGCTCGGTGTCTTCACCGACGAACGGCTGATCGCCAAATTGGAAGTCTCGATGCAGGAGACCGGCTTCCTGCCTGCCGACAGCATGCGCGGAACCTTCGACCTGTTGCGCGGCAACGATCTCATCTGGTCGTACGCCGTCAATAACTGGTTGCTCGGCGAAGAACCGCCGGCCTTCGACCTGCTGAGCTGGAACGCCGACGCCACCCGCATGCCTGCGGACATGCATTCCTTCTATCTGCGCAGCTGCTACCTGGAGAACCAGCTGGCGACCGGGACCATGGAGCTGGCCGGGCAGGAGCTGAAAGTGCCTGCCATCAAACAGGACCTCTATTTCCTGGCGGCAGAGCAGGACCACATCGCCCCCTGGCGCAGCTCCTACGCCGGCGCGCTCCTACCCACCGGCAAGGTGCGGTTCGTGCTGTCGAATTCCGGCCACATCGCCGGCATCGTCAATCCGCCCAATCCCAAATCGACCCACCGGGTCCTGGAGAACGAGCCCCTGCCGGCCGAACCGGATCAGTGGTTGGCGAAAGCCACCCGCCATGCCGGGACCTGGTGGGAAGACTGGGCGGGCTGGATCGGCGACCACGCCGGCGCGATGCGCAAACCGCCCACCTCGGGCAACCGGAAACACCAGGCCCTCGCCGACGCGCCGGGCACCTACGTTTTCGGTGCCTGATTCGGATTGCCTGATTCGGATTGCCTGATTCGGGTTGCCTGATTGCGGGGTGACTCCTGTCAAGCGAACCTATGCCTGAGCCTCGACGGTCAGGCAGCGCCAGGACGAGGTCGGTCCCGCCGACGGACGCGGGCCCACCAGCTCCATCAACGAAAGGTTCCCCCCATGCCCAACAAATTCAGCGTGACAAAAGCGGTCGTCACCGGCGGAGCCCAAGGCATCGGTGCGGCGATCGCCCACCGACTCGCAGCCGAGGGGATGTCGGTGTGCCTGCTCGACATCAATGCCGCCGGCGCCAGAGATACCGCGCAGCGGATCACCGCCGACACCGGTTCGCTGGCCTGGGGTTTCGGATGCGATGTCACCGATCGCCAAGCCCTGAATCAGACTTTCGCCACCGCGGCCGAAGCGATGGACGGACTTGACACCTATATCGGCAATGCCGGAATCACCCGGGACCGGATGTTCCACAAGCTCTCCGACGACGATTGGGACCAGGTGATCGCGGTCAACCTGACCGGGGTCTTCGCGGGCCTACGGGCGGCCGCGCCCTGGCTCCGGACCGACGGACCCGGACGAGTCGTCCTGATTTCCTCGGTGGTCGCGGAAACGGGCAATCTCGGTCAGATGAACTACATCGCTGCCAAGGCGGGCGTCGTCGGTCTGGTCCGCAGTGCGGCCGTGGAACTTGCCCGGTTCGGCACCACCGTCAATGGGGTCCGTCCCGGCTTCATCGAATCAGCGATGACAGCGGCGATGCCGCCCGCGGCGCAGGCGCAATTGACCGCGAACCCACTCGGCCGCGCGGGTCAGCCCGACGACATCGCCGGCGCTGTCGCATTCCTTTGTTCCGACGACGCCTCGTTCATGACCGGGCAGCTGCTTGACGTCAACGGCGGTTCCAGTTTCGGCTGAACATTTCGGCCGAAAATGGTGAACTCCAAGGAGGACGGCAACGTTCGGGCACCAGTTGAGCGATTCTCGCTCACCTGGCCGCGGGGACCGGTGTCGGCGACCGCGTCGATGACAAGTGAGTCGTCGACGATCACTTCTCCGGCCGGCCGCCGAGGTGGTCGGCACGCTGTTGGTGTGCGGCGTCGATGAAGTCGAGTACCGCGGCGCGCTCGACTTCCGGCCAGACCCCGTCGTGGCATGCGCAT
>JBBRDH010000105.1:0-18731 GCA_038204125.1 Mycobacteriales bacterium | reverse complement strand
GCAGGGCTGAAGCCGTACGCCGCCGCCGGGATCCCGCCGCCGATCGTCTTGCCGATGACGACGAGGTCGGGATCGAGCCCCCAGGCGCCCGTCGCGCCGCCTGGCCCGGCGCAGATCGTGTGCGTCTCGTCGATGATGAGGAGGGTGCCGGTCCGCCGGGTGATCTCGCGAACGGCATCGTGGTAGCCCGGCTCGGGCAGGACGATCCCCACGTTGGTCAGCGCCGGCTCGATCAGGACGGCTGCGACATCGCCGTCGGCCAGGGCGGCCGCGAGCCCATCGGCGTCGTTGAACTCGACCACCCGGGTGGTCTGCGCGACATCGACCTGCGGTCCGACCGAGCCACGCACCGGGACGACTCGTCCGGCCTCGTCGAGGATGGCGATCGCCTCGTCGACCGAGCCGTGATAGCAATGGTCGTGGACGACGACCTTTGAGCGTCCCGTGATCTCGCGCGCCAGCCGGAGGGCCCAGCGGTTGGCATCGGTGGCCGACAGGGCGAACTGCCAGGAACCGACCCGGAACCGGCGGGTGAGCTCCGTGCCGACCCAGGCGGCATCCTCGGTGGGGAGCATGTGGGTGATCCCGCGACGCATCTGACGCTCGACGGCCGCCACGGTCGCGGACGGGCCATGACCCGCCATCGCGCCGGTGTCGCCGAGGCAGAAATCGATGTGGTCTATTCCGTCGACATCGGTGAAGTGCGCACCGAAGGCCTTGTCCACGAAGACCGGGAAGTCTCCCGGCCACTTCTTCATCCAGCTCATCGGCACACCGCCTGGCATGAATGCGGCCGCCGCCGCCGCCAATGCCGCCGAACGCGGCCGCTCCCGGACGAACCGCTCCCGCTCGGCCTGATACAGCGATTCGAGCCGGCCACGATCAAGGTTTGCCATCCGGCGATCCTGCCCTACTGCAGGACCGTCCGATTACAGGTATTGCCCGGTGCCGGAACCGCCTGATTGCCCGGAATCGGCGGCCGAAGAGCCGGGCGGCAGCGCGCCGCGGCGCATCTGGTCGAGCTGCATTCTGGCGGCCATCTGCTGCGCGACCAAAGCCGTCTGCAATCCATGGAACACGCCCTCGAGCCAGCCCACCAGCTGGGCCTGGGCGATCCGCCGCTCGGCATCGGTCGGCACCGAATCCTCGGTGAAGGGCAGCGTCAGGCGCTCCAGCTCGTCCTTGAGCTCCGGGGTGAGCCCGGTTTCGAGTTCCCTGATGGACGCCGCGTGGATGTCCCGCAGGCGCACCCGGCTGGCCTCGTCCAGCGGCGCGGCCCGCACCTCCTCCAGCAGCTGCTTGATCATGGTGCCGATCCGCATGACCTTCGCGGGCTCGCCGATCGCGTCGCCGGGATTCTCGGTTTCGCCGTCCGACGGTTGCGGCGATCCGTCGAGGTAGCGCTGCTCACCCTGGCCGGGTTCGGCGCGACTGCCGGGGGGCAGCTGGGCCATGCCGACCGGCTGGCCGTCCGGTCCTATCACGATGATGCGGTGGCCCTGCGGGTCGGACATCAAGAAGCGCTCCGGTTCTGATGGAAAAGATGCATGGGGCGGTCGACAGTTGGACGCCGGCTCAGATTGTCAGCAGGATCTTCCCGACGTGGCCGCCTTCTGCCATCCGCCGGTGGGCGGCGGCGGCATCGGCGAGCGGGAACACCCTGTCGATCACCGGCGCAACGCTACCCGCGGCGATCAGCGGCCAGAGTTGATCCAGGACCGCGCTGACGATTTCTGACTTCGATCCAGGTCCGGTCACCGGTCGACTGCGCAGAGCGGTGGCGGTGATCGACCCCCGTTTGGCGAGCAGTGCCCCGATGTTGAGTTCGGCGGTGGCTCCGCCGAGCATCCCGATGATGATCAGGCGGCCGCCGTCGGCGAGAGCGGACACGTTGCGCTGCAGGTATTTAGCCCCCACCACATCGAGGATGACGTCGGCCCCGTGGCCGTCGGTCGCGGCGGCGAGTTCGGCCGGGAAATCAGTCTCCGCATAGTTGATTGTGATTTCCGCTCCCAGCTCACGGCACCGCGCCAGGGCCGATTCGCGGGAGGCGGTGACCGCCACGGTGGCCCCGAGCGCCTTGCCCACCTGGATCGCCATCGTCCCGATGCCGGACGCCCCGCCGTGCACGAGCAGTACCTGGCCGGCGCGCAGTCCGGCGACCAGCACCAGGTTGGACCACACGGTGCAGGCCACTTCGGGCAGCGCGGCCGCATCCCGCAGGTCAACACCCGCCGGCACCGGGAGGATCTGTTCCGCCGGAACGCAGACCCGGCTGGCATAGCCGCCGCCGGCCAACAGCGCGCACACCCGAGCGCCCGGCCGCCAACCCGTCACCTTGCTGTGGACTTCGGCCACCACACCCGAGCACTCCAGGCCCAGGATCTCCGACGCCCCGGGCGGCGGCGGGTAGGAACCCTGTCGCTGCAACAGATCTGCCCGGTTCACCGCGGTCGCGGTGACGTCGATGAGTACCTCACCCGGCCCCGGCACCGGATCGGGCACCTCGACAAGGTGCATCTCATCGGGTCCGCCGAACTGATCCATGGTGATTGCCTGCATGGGTAGCAGGGTACGAGCCCGGACCGGCGTCACCGGATGGCAGGCTCTTTGAATGGCAACCGAAATGGCCCGCGGCTCTCGTGATGCGCTGATCAGGTACTGGCCGTTGTTCGGGCTGCGCCTGGCGACTCCCCGGTTGATCCTGCGACCGGTGTGCGACGACGATCTGGCCGAACTGGTGGACCTCGTGCTCGGCGGCATCCATGACCCGGACCGGATGCCGTTCGCCGTGCCGTGGACCGACGAGCAGCCGGGGGTCTTGATCGCCAAGACTCTGCGGCACTTCTGGCGGGCCAGGGCGACCAGTGAACCGGCGAACTGGACCGTGCACTTCGGAGTCCGGGCGAAGGGGGCGCTGATCGGAATCCAGGAGTTGACGGGTCAGGATTTCCCGGTGACCAAAGTGGTCGCCACCGGGTCCTGGCTCGGCCGGGTTCATCAGGGCCAGGGCTTCGGCACCGAGATGCGCGCCGCCGTGATTGATTTCGCGTTCGATCACCTCAGGGCGACGCGGGCGCAGAGTTCGGCCTTCATCGACAACCCGGGGTCCCTGGCCGTCTCGGAGAAGCTCGGGTACGTCGCTGACGGCAGCGTGATCCTGCAACGGCGCCCGGGAGAGGCCGCAGAGGACCGTCGATTGCTGCTGACGCCCGGTGCGTTCCGTCGCCCGGACTGGGCGGTCCAGGTCACCGGGCTCGACGCCTGCCGGGCATCCTTCGGGTCATAGCCCGGGCACGGCCGTCGGTCGGCTCGATCAGTCGCCCAGGGTGTACTCCAGGGTGAATTGATGATCGGGCAGAATCTGGCCACTGCCCGAGATGCCGGCCAGTTCGCCGGTGCCCGACGAATCGACGATCGTCCACGACGCTTGCTGCCCCGACCCGGATGCCACCGCCGAGTGCAGGAGCAGGAAGCTGCCCTGCCGCCCGGCAAGAGCTCCGGTGATGCGCTCGACACCCACGTAGACGGAGAGCCCGTCCGGCTGCCTGAGCATCGTCGCCTCGACGACGCCGGTGCCTGCCAGGTCGCCGCTGAACAGTTTGTCGAAACGGGTCCGGGCCAGTTCGCCACCGACCCAGTCGACCGGGGCGCTGGTGGTCTGCTCGACGGTGAAGCTGCTGGAAGCGGTCGGCACGGAGGTCCTTCCCAGTCGGGTGTATCGGTCTCCAGACACTAGCAGGTGTTCGAACACCTGTCCTGTCTGGTCAGGGCGTCACGCCGGGCCAGTCCTCGAGCAGCAGTCCGTAGATGACTTCGTCGACGAATTGGCCGACCACCCAGGCCGAACGCAGCAGGGTGCCCTCCAGTCGGAAACCAGCTCGTTCGGCTACCTGCCGCATGGCCAGATTGTCGGCGAGGGTGTCGATCTGGAGGCGGTGCAGGCCCCGCACAGCAAATCCGTAGAAACACAGCTGTGCGACGACGTCGGCGCCGAGCCCGCGGCCACGGTGCCCCGGGCGCAGGGACATTCCGAGGTGCGCCGATCTCGCGAGGTGGTCGAAACCCGACAGCAGCGCATCGCCGGCGAGTTCATCGGTCGCCAGTTCGACGACCGAGAAGCACGCCTCGGACTGATCGGGGTCGCTCACCGCGAACGGCGAGAGGGGCGATTCGGGCCGGATCGGGCGCCACGGCTTCGAATCTGCCCGCGACCGGGTCAGGACATCCCCGTACAGCTCGTTGTGCAGGATCGCAACATCGGATTCCTCGCGGGCCCTGAGCCCGATCTTCTGTCCGCGCAACATGAGCTCTCCTACTCATCAGGAACGTGCCTGTCAGTGTCACGGGTTAGCCTGCTGCCATGTCAACCGGACCGTCTGCAGTGCCTCAGGTCGGTCCGGCCAACGGTCCGTCGGCCGGACCGCGCGCCGACCGGCCGCCGGCGGCGACCCGTCCGGTCACCGGCTCGCTTCCGCCCGGCGACTCCGGTGATCGCCGGGCCGCCTGGCTGCCGGTGGTGGCCGTCGTGGTCACCGTCCTGGCATGGGCGTCGGCATTCGTCGCGATCCGCTGGGTCGGGCCACACATCAGTGCCGGGCCGCTCGCGCTCGGCAGGCTTCTCATCGGCTCCGTTGCGCTCGGTGTCACGGTGCTCGGCCGGCGGCAGTGGGTGCGTCCGACCCGCGGGGAGTGGGGGCTGGTCGTGGTCTGCGGCGTCGGCTGGTTCGCCGTCTACAACGTCGCGCTGAACGCCGCCGAGCAGCGGCTGGATGCCGGCACCACGGCCATGCTGATCAACATCGGGCCGCTGCTGATTGCGCTGGGTGCCGGCTGGCTGCTCGGCGAGGGGTTTCCCCGCTGGTTGCTGATCGGCGCGGGGGTGGCCCTGTCAGGTGCGGTGCTGATCGGTATCTCGACCGGCATTGCTACTGCCGGTCAGCGCGGGGCAGACACCGTCGGCGTGCTGCTCTGCCTGCTGGCAGCGGTGGCCTACGCGGTCGGGGTGCTGGCTCAGAAACCGGTGCTGCGGCATCTTCCGGCGCTGCAACTGACCTTCATGGCGTGCGCCATCGGAGCGGTGGGCTGTCTGCCATATCTGCCCGCGATGGTCCGGAATCTGCAGACGGCGCCTGCTTCGGCGATCGGCGGCGTGATCTATCTCGGGCTGGTACCGACCTCGATCGCCTTCAGTACGTGGGCGTACGCGCTGGCCCGGATGAACGCAGGCCGGCTCGGCGTGACCACCTATCTGGTCCCGCCGCTGACGATTCTGGGCGGCGCTCTGCTGCTCGGAGAGGTGCCCGCGGTCCTGGCCCTGATCGGCGGTGCCGTGTGTCTGTGCGGAGTGGCGATCTCGCGGCGCCGCGGATGAGGGAGCGGTGAGGTGAGCGGCGATGTCTGCCCAGATGTGGTCGTCATCGGTGCCGGAGTGGTCGGAGCGGCCTGCGCCAGAGCTCTGAGCATGGCGGGGTTGACGGTGACGGTGCTCGATCGGGGCGCAACGGCCGGCGGGACGACTGCGGCCGGGGAGGGGAACCTGCTGGTCTCTGACAAAGCTCCTGGCGACGAGCTTCGGCTGGCGCAGTTCTCACTCGGCCTCTGGCCCGGCCTGGTCGACCAGGCGGTCGCAGAGCTCGGTCCGGACTTTCCGTCGATCGAGTACCACCGCAAGGGTGGTCTGGTCGTGGCGACCGCTGCGGCCGGCGCCGGGCCGCTACTCGCATTCGCCGCCGTCCAAGCCGCCGCCGGGGTCGATGCGACTCCGATCTCGCCGGCCGCGGCGCTGCGGCTGGAACCGGACCTCAACCCCGCGGTGGCCGCGGCGGTCCACTACCCGCAGGATGCTCAGGTGCAGCCGGTGATCGCCGCGCAGGCCATGCTGGCTCTCGCCCGCCGCCGCGGGGCGGAGGTCCGCCAAGGGGCCGCAGTGACGGGTCCACTGCTGGGTGCCGGCGGCCGGCTCACCGGCGTAATGACGAATCGAGGCCCGATGTCCTGTGGCGCAGTGGTTCTGGCCGCCGGGCCCTGGTCGGGCGAGGTCGCCGCGACGCTGCGGGTCCGGCTCCCGGTCCGCCCCCGCCGCGGCATGGTCCTGGTCACCACCCGGATGCCGCAGCGGGTTTTCCACAAGGTCTACGACGCCGACTACGTCGGGGCCGTCGAGTCAGGCGAGGCGAACCTGCAGACTTCCAGCGTGGTGGAATCAACCGCTGCCGGCACGGTGTTGATCGGCTCGTCCCGGCAGCAGATCGGCTTCGACAGCCGGCTGCGGGTCGAGGTGTTGCGGGAGCTGGCGGCCAAGGCCATCGCCCTGTTCCCCTTCCTCGCGGGGGCGTCGGTGATGCGGGCCTACGGCGGTTTCCGGCCGTTCATGCCCGACCACCTTCCGGTGATCGGCGCTGATCACCGGCTGCCCGGGCTCTTTCACGCCACCGGCCACGAAGGTGCCGGGATTGGGCTGTCGACCGGCACCGCCGAACTGGTGACGGCGGCCGTCACCGGGGCGGAGAGCCCGATCGACGCTGCCGCCTTCCTCGCCGACCGCCCCACCCTGCGGCCCTACCTGGCGGCGGCATGACCCAGGGTCCTCGGCGGTTGCCGGCGGCGGCCGACCGGGTCGGTCCGAGGTCGGCGAAAACTGTCACGGTGAGTCTCGACGGCGGGACGGTGACCGGACTGGCGGGTCAGACGATCGCCGGGGTGCTGCTCGGATCTGGCGTGCTCAGCTGGCGGCGGACCAGTACCACCGGCGCCCCGCGCGGCGTGTTCTGCGGCATCGGTGTCTGTTTCGACTGCATCATCACCGTGAACGGCGACCGAGACGTCCGGGCGTGCCAGCGCCGCGCCGCCGACGGCGACGTCCTGACCAGCCAACACGATCTGCTCCCGGCCCGCCGGCCTGCGGGCTACAACTCCGCGGGGGACCAGTGAGGCAGGTGCTCATCGTCGGGGCCGGCCCGGCGGGCCTCGCCGCCGCCACTGCCGCTCGCGCCGCCGGCGCCGGGGTCACCCTGCTCGACGCCGCCGATCAGCTGGGCGGACAGTACTGGCGGCATCTGCCCGCGCAACGGGCCGCCACCCCAGAAATGGCCGCCGAAGATTCATCCGCCGACGAATCACCCGCCGGGGCGGGGTTGCTGCAGCACGGCCGGCGCCGTTTCCAGCGACTCCGGGCCGCACTCGAGGCGGACCAGCAGTGCCTGATTCGAACCTCCAGCCAGGTGTGGGCGATCGAACGAACCGGTGACGGGAGGCCGGCCGTGCATATGCTCGAAGGTCCGCCGGACGGCCGTGACCGTCGCCGTTCCGTGCTGACCCCGGACGCGCTGATCCTGGCCACCGGCGCCCACGACCGCACCCTGCCCTTTCCGGGCTGGGACCTGCCGGGCGTGTTCTCCGGCGGCGCCGCCCAGGCCTTGGCCAAGGGGGAGCGGGTCGCCGTCGGGCACCGGGTGGTGGTTGCCGGGGCGGGACCGTTCCTGCTGCCGGTCGCCGAATCGGTGAGCAGCACCGGAGCGGCAGTCGTCGGCGTGTTCGAGGCATCCCACCGCACCCGGCTGGCTGCCGGCTGGCTGACCAGGCCCTGGAAGTTGGCCTGGGAACTGGCCGGGGCCGGAGCCGGGGCCAAGCTGGGCGAGTTGGCGGGTTATGCCGGCAATCAGCTCCGGCGTCGGATCCCGTACCGCACCGGAATGGCGGTGGTCGCGGCGCACGGCATCGACCGGGTCGAGGCGGTCACGGTGGCCAGGGTGGATTCGAATTGGTCCCCGGTCAGCGGCACGCAGCGGCGGATCTCCGCGGACGCGGTCTGCGTCAGCCACGGGTTCACCCCGCGGCTGGAGTTGGCCATCGCCGCCGGCTGCGCACTGAACCCCGACCGGTTCGTGCAGGTCGATGCCGACGGCCGGACGAGTGTGCCGACGGTCTTTGCCGCCGGCGAGATCACCGGTATCGGCGGTGCCGACGCAGCCCTTGCCCAGGGCGCGGTTGCCGGCCACTGCGCCGCGGGTGGATCCGTCGCCGACCCGGCGGTCGCCGCCGCGGTGCGGTCCCGGGCCCGGCTGCGCGGCTTCGCTTCCCGGATCGAAAGGGCGCATGGCATCGGAGCCGGGTGGACGGACTGGCTCGTGCCGGACACTCTGATCTGCCGCTGCGAGGACGTGTCCTACCGCGCGCTGGGCGACAGTGCGGCGGCGACCGCGGCGACCGGGCTGCGATCGGTCAAACTGAGCAGCCGGGCCGGGCTGGGAATCTGTCAGGGCCGGATCTGCGGGCGGACCGTCGAGGAATTGCTGGCCGACCGCGGCCGGGCCGCCGGCCTTGCGGCCGGTCTGGACGGGGCGAGCGTCGACAACCGCCCGATCGTCTCGCCCATCCGAATGAGCGAGCTCGCCGCCCAGGTATCGGCCCAGCCACCGGGCCCGTCGCCCACCCAGTCCCCCGAAGCACCCCGAGAGGAATGTTGATGAGCGGTCAGAAGTTCGACCTCGGCGGCGTCGTCGTGGCGACCACCCTGCCCTTCAAGGAAGATTCGTCGGCTCCGGCGGGCCTGGCGGTGGACTACGACCGTTATGCCGAGCACTGCAATTTCCTGATCGAGAGTGGTTGCCGCGGAGTCGGTCCCAACGGCTCGTTGGGCGAGTATTCGTCGCTGACCGACGACGAGCGGCGCCGGGTCGTCAAGGTGGCAGTCGACACGGTTGCCGGCCGGGGCATCGTCATCGCCGGAGTGCACGGGGTCGGCTGGCATCAGGCCGTGAAGTGGGCCGAATTCGCCGCGCAGGACGGCGCGGACGCTGCACTGTTGTTGCCGCCCACTCTGTATCGCGCCAACCGCGCCGAGGTCGTCGAGCACTTCACCAGGGTGGACGCCGTCGGGCTACCGATCATGGCCTACAACAACCCCTTCGACACCAAGGTGGATCTGACGCCCGACCTGATCGCCGAACTCGCCCAACTGGACAACGTCGTTGCGGTCAAGGAGTTCTCCGGGGACGTCCGGCGGCTCTTGGAGATCCAGGAGCTGTGCGACATCGACATCGTCTGCGGCGCAGACGATCTGCTGTTCGAATCGCTGCTGGTCGGTGCGGTGGGCTGGTTCGCCGGGTACCCCAACGCCTTCCCGGTCGAGGCCGTCGAGATCGTCAACCTGGTCGGCGAGGGCAGGATCGGCGAGGCGCGCGAGGTCTACAAGCACCTGGTGGCCGTCTTCCGGTGGGACTCGAAGACCGAATTCGTCCAGGCGATCAAGCTCTCGGTCGACATCGCCGGCCACAGCTACGGCGGCCGCACCCGACCCCCGCGCGGGCCATTGACCGCGGAGCACGAGGCAATAGTCCGGCGGGACACCCGCAAGGCCCTCGACTTCTTCGCCGCCCGCTGAGCCGGACAGAACCGACACATGCGCTCCAGCAGGCTGTTCACCTCTGTCGACACCCACACCGAGGGCATGCCAACCCGGGTGTTCACCGGCGGTTTCGGGGTTGTACCCGGCAATACCATGAACGAGAAGCGCCTGCACTTCATCGAGCACCTCGACGGACTGCGGCGGCTGTTGATGAACGAACCGCGCGGCCATGCGGCGATGAGCGGCGCCATTCTGCAGCCCTCGACCCGGTCGGACGCGGACTTCGGGGTGCTCTACATCGAGGTTTCCGGGCTACTGCCGATGTGCGGGCACGGCACCATCGGGGTGGCCACGGCGCTGGTCGAGACCGGGATGGTGGCCGTCAGCGAGCCGGTGACCACCATCAGGCTCGATACGCCGGCCGGCCTGGTCGTGGCCCGGGTGGCGGTGTCGGACGGGCATGCCGACTCGGTGACCATCGAGAACGTGCCCGCCTACCCGGTCTCGCTGGACCAGAGGCTCGAGGTGCCGGGTTTCGGCAACATCTCCTACAGCCTGGCCTTCGGCGGGAATTTCTACGCCATGGTCGACCTCGACGAGGTGGGCCTACCCTTCGACCGCGCCGCCCAGCAGCACATCGTCGACGCCGGACTGAAGATCATGGACGCCATCAACTCCACCGCCCCGCCGCACCATCCGGAGATCGCCGGGGTTGATCACTGCCACCACGTCGAGTTCATCGCACCGGGATCGACCGCGCGGTACTCGCGTCATGCGATGGCGATCTATCCCGGCTGGTTCGACCGGTCCCCGTGCGGCACCGGAACGTCTGCCCGGATGGCCGAGTTGTGGGCCCGCGGTGAACTCGGCCTGGACCAGGACTTCGTCAACGAATCGTTCATCGGCAGCACGTTCACCGGGCGGCTGATCGCGCAGACGTCGGTGGCCGGGATCCCCGCGGTGGTACCGACCATCACCGGTCGGGCCTGGGTGACTGGCATCGGGCAGTACCTGCTCGACCCGGGCGACCCGTTCCCGGAAGGGTTCGAGTTCTGAGCTACCCGATTTGGGTGTCGGGCTTCTGGGCCGGCGTGTTCCGCTCAGCCCAGGTTGTTGGTGTCGAAGGTGTTGCAGCGGGCCGGGTCCCCGGTCTGGTAGCCGGTGGTGAACCACTTCTGCCGCTGCGCCGAGCTGCCATGGGTGAACTGCGAGGTGTCCACCTGCTGGCCGGCGATCTTGGTCTGGATGTAATCGTCACCGATCTTGCCCGCGGTGCTGATCGCATTGGTGACGTCGTCCTGGGTGATGTTGTTGATCAGGATCTGGCCGTCCGCGCCGGCCACGGTGGAGGCGTGATTGGCCCAGGCCCCGGCGTAGCAGTCGGCCTGCAGCTCCAGCCGGACGGAACCGGAGGTGGCCCCCTTGGCCGCACCGACCCGGGAGTTGGTGCCGAGCAGATCCTGCACGTGGTGGCCGTACTCGTGGGCCAGCACATAGGCCTGGGTGAACGTCGAGGCGTCGGCGCCGAACTGCGTCTTGAGCTCGTTCCAGAAGCTCAGATCGATGTAGACCTTCTTGTCGCTCGGGCAGTAGAACGGGCCCATCCCGGTCTGGCCGGTGCCGCACCCCGTCGGGGTCGAGCCGGTGAAGAAGACCGTCGAGGACTTCGTGTAGCTGGTGCCGGACCGACCCAGTTGCTGACCCCAGTAGGCCTGCACCGAGTTGATGATGGCGACCACCGCGCAGTCGTCGTTCTTGTTGGCGTCCGCGCCGGTCTTGCAGGAATTGGCCAGATCGGTGTTGTTCGCCACCGCGTTGCCGGCGCCGCCCCCGCCGAGCCGACCGAGCGCCCCGCCGAGGCCACCGCCGGACCCGCCGCCGGTGGTGGTGCCGCCGCCCGAGCCGGACCCGCCGAACGAGTTGATCAACACGATGACGATGGTGACGATGATGCCCAGTGCGCCGCCGCCCAGCGCGAGGCCGCCGCGGCCCCTCCCGCCGCCACCCCCCATGCCGCCGAAGCCGAATCCGCCACCACCCCCGCCGCCGCCGCCCGAACCGCGTCGGTCCTCGACCTGGGAGGTGTCCAGACTGGCGTTGTCGTTGAAATCCATGACGGTCCTTGTCCTTGTCGTTGTCTGGCCGCGTCGGTTGTCCGGCTCGCTCGATCGGCTGGGCACGAGCCGCCGCTGAAGTCACGGGCATGAAAGTTGCCTCCGGTGACTCGCCGTCGCCGACGGGCACCGCGCAAGGGTAGTTCCCACCCAGGGCGTAAGGGAAAAGCCGAAGTCTGGCAATGTGGTCGAACCGGCGCTCCGCCGCTGGGCTCAGGCGGCTGGATCTACGCTCCGTAGCCGAGGATGCACCGCTTCAGCGGGCGGTTTCCGGACCCGTGGCATCGGGCGGCCGGGTCTGGACGGGAATGCCGCGGAGCCACAGCCGCAGTCCCTGCCAGCGGATCAGCGCCGATGTCCGCAGCGTGACGAACGGCCACCTCAGCAGCGCCGCGGAGATTGTGCCGGTGGTCGCAAGCCGGCCGCTGCCGGTCAGGGTCGCGACGAAGGGCGTCCGGTCGGCGATCCGCAGTGCGATCGAGACATGCAGCTCATCACCCGGCGGCGGCGTTCGCATCAGGTATTGCCCACCCATCGGCAGGAACGGGGAGACGTAGAAGGCCTTGTCCACCCGGTCGCGACCTGCGCCGTCGGGACGCAGCAGATAGACGTGCCGGCCGCCGTAGGTGTTGTGCACCTCCGCGATGACCGCGACCTGCTCGCCTCGAAGGTCGCAGTAGAACACCGAGAGCGGATTGAAAGCGTGCCCGGCCACCCGGGGGCTGGTCAACAACCGAACGCGGTCGGCCTCGACCCCGTGATCGGCGAGGTACCCCCGGACATTGCCGGAGAGAGTTCCGGCCGGGTCGCCGAGGTGGTCCCGGGCGTGGAAGCGGGCGAATGGGCGCAGGAGTCGGGCAATGCGCGGGAGATGATCGACGTCGATCAGCCAGTAGTACCCGGAATAGGAGAATTCGCGGGTGACGGTCGACTTCCGTAGATGCCGGACCGTGCTCCGGTAGATGAGGGTCTGACCACTGGCGAACGCGCCCGGCGGCTGAACCGTGGTGGCAAGGTGCCGGCCGGGCGGGTTGTGATCGACCTCTTGGCGGGTTACCACGTGACCCCGAAAGCCCGGGCGGCCCTGACACCGGAAGCGCAGCCGTCCTCGTGGAATCCCCAGCCCTGCCAGGCCCCGGCAAAGGTCGTTCGCCCGGTGTTCAAAGTGCCCATCTCCCGTTGCGCGGCAACGGATCCGGTGGTGTACGTCGGGTGCGCGTAGTCCATCTCGGCGAGGATCTTCGACGGGTCGACGAGTCCGGGGCTGTTCAGCGTGACCAGGTAGTCGACCGGCCCGGGTACCCGCTGCAACCGGTTGAGGTGGTAGCTGACGTTGACCTGGCGGTCAGGGGCGTCGCACTGCTCCATCCGGAAGTTCCAGGAGGCTCTGGCGCCGGTCGCCTTCGGGAGCACCGACGAGTCGGTGTGCAGGACCGTTTTCGATGCCACGTATTCGAAGGAGCCCAGGAGTCGCTTCTCGTCCGGGGTGGCGTCGGTGACCAGCGCGAGGCTCTGGTCGGGATGCCCGGCCAGTACGAGATGGTCGGCGGCGTGTACCTGGTCCGACTCGTCCCTGATCTCCACTCCGTCGGCATGCCTGGTCACCGAACGCACGGCGGTGGCGGTGGCCACGGCCGACAGATTCTTCGCCGCCCGGTCGACGTACGTCCGCGATCCGCCGACCACGGTGCGCCATTGCGGCGACCCGGTCACCGCCAGCAGTCCGTGATTGTCGAGGAATGCAAAGAGATAGCGGGCCGGATATTTGCGGGCACCGTCGAATCCGCACGACCACACGCAGGACACGACAGGAAGCAGGAAATGATCGGCGAAATAGCGACTGTACCGGCCTTGTTCGATGAATTCGCCGAGCGTGCGGTCGTCGTCCTCGTTCTTCAGGACCCGGTGCGCCTCCGCATGAAATCTCTTGACCTGCAGCAGCATTCGGAGATACTGCGGTCGAATGACGGCAGAGGGCTGGGCGAATACGCCGCGCAGCCCGCGGGCGCCGGCATATTCCAGCCCGCAGCCCTCGCAATGTACGCTCATCGACATTTCCGACTCCTGGGTCAGCACCCCCAGTTCGGCGAACAATCGGAGCAACTGTGGATAGGTACGCTCGTTGTGGACCAGGAATCCGGTATCCAGGCCGAGTACCCGGCCGTCCGCCCCGACGATGTCGTGGGTGTGGGCGTGGCCGCCGAGTCGGTTGTCACCTTCGAACAGGGTCACGTCGAACCGCTTCTGCAACAGGTACGCCGCGGTGAGGCCGGACACGCCGCTGCCCACCACCGCGACCCTGGGCCGCTCGATCACACCGCTCACGACATTCTCCCTCTGGTCCAGATCCGGCAGATAGTTCGATTCAGCCGGCGCAGGGGATGGGTGACCGGCTCGCGCGGTGCACCGACGCGGGGGCGATTACCCTCGAAGCATGGTCATCGAGGGAGAGTATGCGCCGAGCCCGGCCGCCTGGGTTCGTGAGCAGGTCGAGGAGTACGAGGCCTCCGGCGGCCGGGAAGGCACCACCCTGCGCGGAATGCCGGTCGTGGTGCTGACGACGGTGGGTGTCCGCAGCGGCAAGGTGCGGAAGGTTCCGCTGATGCGGGTCGAACACGAAGGTCGTTATGCGGCAGTCGCTTCGCTGGGCGGCGCCCCCAAGAACCCGGTCTGGTACCACAACCTCAAGGCCCAACCGGACCTGGAGTTGCGGGATGGGGAACTGACCGTGGAGATGACGGCCCGGGAGATCTTCGGTACCGAGCGGGAGCAGTGGTGGGAGCGGGCCGTCGTGGCCTATCCCGACTACGCCGACTACCAGCGCAAAACCGACCGCGTCATCCCGGTGTTCGTGCTGGAACCGCGCGTCTGATCGGTCGCGGGTTGGTTGGCCCCCGCGTCGGTGATTAGGGTCGGCTCATGCCTGCCGACCTGCCGACGATCGTCGCCACCTCCATCGGGTTCGACTCGCGCGGCCGGGACCGTTTCGACTGGGAGCCCGGACCGGTCTTCGACCTGGCGGCGGAGTTGTCCGGCGCGACCGGCACGCCGAAGGTTTGCTACCTCGGTACCGCGACCGGTGACGACTCGGCGCTGATCGCGGGTGTCTACTCCGCGCTGACCGGAAGGTTCCGGGCCTCCCACCTGGAACTGTTCACGATGCCGAACATCGGCGACGTCGGCGGTCACCTCCTGACCCAGGACGTGATCTGGGTGGGCGGCGGGTCGGTGGCGAACCTGTTGGCGCTCTGGCGGTTGCACGGTTGGGATGACCTGCTCCGGCAGGCGTGGGAGTCCGGGGTGGTGCTCGGCGGGGTATCTGCCGGCTCGCTGTGCTGGCACGTCGGCGGCACCACCGACTCCTTCGGCCCGACCCTTCGACCGGTGACCAACGGGCTGGGGTTCCTGCCCTATTCCAATGGCGTGCACTACAACTCCGAGGCGCAGCGGCGTCCGCTCTATCACCGGCTGATCTCCGACGGGACCCTGCCGCGGGGGTATGCCACCGACGACGGGGTCGCATTGATCTACACCGACACGGACCTGATCGGAGCAGTCGCCGATCGGCCGAACTGCTTTGCCTACGACGTCCGGCCCGGCCCGGACGGGCAGGCGGTCGAAACGATCATCGAACCGCGTCGTCTCCGGTAGGTGCCGTGGCCTCGGGGCCCGCTGCTGGAACCGGCGGCGACTCCGACCCTCTAGGCTGGAACCTGGAGGCGTGTCCGAGTGGCCTAAGGAAGCCGCCTTGAAAGCGGCCGGGTGTAACAGCCTCGCAGGTTCGAATCCTGTCGCCTCCGCCATTCGAGTGACATGAACGGTGGCTATCCACTCGCAGTTATCTTTTCGCCCAACGGACCTTGACACGGGACCGGCAAGGGAGCAACGTCGCCCCTGTCAATCGGCGCAAAACCGCGCAATTCGCAAGGCCGCCGCTGGTCAGAGCTGACCGGCCACCGGAGGGTGAACCGCTGCCCTCGGAGACTGGAACCCGCGACGCAGCGCGACCTTTCACGCCTGGAGGTTGCATGAAGCTCAGATCGTTCGGGGCCGCTGCAGTGGTAGCGGCACTGACCATCGGACCGCTCGGCTTCGGCGGGGTGGCCTCCGCTGCCTCTCCCGGCTGGCGATTCAAGACGGTCATTTCCGGCCTCAATGCGCCGCGCGGCCTGGCTTTCGACGGTCGCGGCGGGCTTTACGTCGCGCAGGCCGGCAAACTGGCCACCACCCCGCCGCCCGCGGTGAGCATGACCGGCTCGGTCAGCAAGTACACCTGGTCTCAGATGGGTCTGAAAAAGGCCTGGTCGACGCCGTTCACGTCGGTTTCGGTCGACTTCGGCGGCCCCACCCCGGATGTGCTGGGACCCGCCGGCGTCTCCGCTACCGGCAACAGCTGCAAACGCGATGACGACCACGGCGGCCGTTGCAAGGTCGTCGCGCTCTTGAGCCTCTCGCACGACGGGGTGAAGGCAGGCAGTGGAGTGGACGTGCCGCAGATCGGCCACCTGTTCCAGCTCAACAGCAGAACCGGCGCGGCGAAGGACCTGAGCAACGTCGGCGACCAGAACTTCAAGTGGACATCGGACCACAAGGACCTGTTCACGGATTTCCCCGATTCGAACCCGTACGGAGCGCTCGTCACCAGTAGCGAGCACCGCGGCACCCGGACCTTCGTGTCCGACGCCGGGGCCAACACCATCAACGAAGTCCTGCGCGACGGCACAGCACGGGTGATCTCATACATCCCGAACGAGACCTTCGGCGCCCACCGCGACGCGACGCCGACCTGCATCGCCGAGGGCCCGGACGGCTATCTTTATGTGGGCGCGCTCGACCTTGTCTCCAACCTCATTTCGCCTGCCCATTCGGGTCAGTCCAACGTCTGGCGGGTGAACCCGAATTCCACCGACTGGGAACACTACGCCACCCTTTGGGCGAGCGGTTACACCACGATCAACGGCTGTACCTTCGACCGGCACGGCAACTTCTGGGCCTCGGAGTTGTTGTACCCCAACGCTGCCGGTGCTCCCGGTGACCTGGCGATGGCGAGTTTCCGGCATCCGAGCATGATCACCCACATCGGCAGCGGCATGGTTCCGCTGCCGGCCGGCATCGACCAGGGCCCGGACGGTGCGATGTACGTCAGCACCGGTTCGAGCAGCCCGGCCCCGAACGGCGGCGCCGTCGTCCGGGTCGCCAAGCCGCACACCGATGACGACGGAGATGATGACTGATCCGATGCTTGGCTGAAACTGGCTGAGCGTTCGTCGCGGCCCGGCGGGACTCCCGCCGGGCCGTTGCGCGTTCGTCGGACTGAACTGGCCGTAGGGTGCCAGCGTGAGTGCTGCGGAGGTCGTCCTGATCCTGTTGGCCGGCATCGGTGCCGGCACTATCAACACGATCGTCGGGTCGGGCACGCTGATCACCTTTCCCACGTTGGTCGCCTTCGGCTTCCCCCCGGTGACGGCGACCATGTCCAACGCGGTCGGCCTGGTACCCGGTGGCCTATCGGGGACCTGGGGTTACCGCCGGGAGCTCCGGGGTCAGTGGCGCCGGCTGGCGTGGCAGATTCCCGGGTCCCTGCTCGGCGCGGTCACCGGTTCCTGGCTGCTGCTCCACCTGCCGGAGAACACCTTCAAGCGCGTCGTGCCCGTCCTGTTGGTGATCGCGCTGATCCTCGTCGTCACCCAGAACGCCATTCAGCGTTGGGTGCGGCGCCGAGCGGAGCGAACCGGCCGGGATGTGACCGTCGTCGGCCGTGGGCGCCTGGTGGTGCTGTTCATCTCCACCTATCTCGCCGGCGTGTACGGCGGGTACTTCGCCGCGGCGCAGGGGATTCTGCTGATCGGCATCATGGGCGTCCTGCTGCCCGAGACGATGCAGCGGATGAATGCAGCGAAGAACCTGCTGTCGCTGGTGGTGAACGTGGTGGCGGCTTCGGCCTATACGATCGTCGCCTTCCACCGGATCAACTGGAACGCGGCGGGTCTGATCGCGCTGGGCTCGCTGATCGGCGGCTTCGTCGGTGCGCATGTGGGCCGCCGGCTTTCTCCGGTCGTGCTGCGCTGCGTCATCGTGGTGCTCGGGGTCGTCGCCATCTGGCGGATTCTCGCAAGCTGATCACCAGCGTGCCGGTGGGACTTCAGAGCTGAAAGCTTTTCGCTGCCGCGAGGAGGGCGTCGTTCTCGTCCGGTGAACCGATGGTGATCCGGACGCCGCCGCTGGCGTCGGGGAACGCCCGGACGATCACCCGCTGCGTCTCCACATGCGCCGCGAACTCGGCGGCTCGTTCCCGCATCGGCAGCCAGACGAAGTTCGCCTGCGAATCCGGAACCTCGTACCCGTTGCTGCGCAACGCTTCGGTGACCCGGGTGCGCTCGGCGATGACCTGCTCCCAGCGGGGTCGCAGTTCTTCCACGCAGCCCAGGGCGGCGACCGCGGCGACCTGCGCCAGCGAGCTGACCGCGAACGGAATGGCCACCTTTTTCAGCGCGGTGATCACGGCCGGGTCGCCGACCGCATATCCGACCCGTAGCCCGGCCAATCCATAGGCTTTCGACAGGGTGCGCAGGGACAGCACATTCGGCCGCCTGGCAGCGTTTGCGATGCCCTCGGGGGAGTGTGGTGCGGTATCAAATTCCCGGTAGGCCTCGTCCAGGACGATGAGCACGTTGTCCGGCACGGTATCGAGGAACCGGGCGACGCCTCCATCGGTGACGGCGGTGCCGGTGGGGTTGTTCGGCGTGCAGAGGTAGATCAGCCGGGTTGCCGGGGTGACGGCGGCCGCCATCGCCGGCAGGTCCAGCTCGTGCTCTGCAGTGACCGCGACCTTCACCGGGCTGGCGCCGGCGATCTGGGCCACGATCGGATATGCCTCGAACGACCGCCAGCCGAAGATCACCTCGTCGCCAGGGGCGCAGGTGGCCTGGACGAGCTGCTGGCAGAGCGCGACGGACCCGCAGCCGGCGACGATCCGGTCCGCCGGGGCTCCGGTGTGCCCGGCAAGGGCTTCGATCAGCGTCCGGGTCCCGTTGTCCGGGTACCGGTTGATTCCGGCGGTGCCGGCCCCGGTTGCCGCGGCGATCGCCTCCGCGACAGCCGGGAGCGTCGGGAAGGACAGCTCGTTGGACGCCAACTTGATGGCGCCAGGGACATTTCGGCCCGGTGCGTACGCGGGCAGGGACTCGAGGGCGCTGCGGAGTTGAACGGTCATGGTGCATGCATTCTCGCCCATCGACGAGAGGTCGCTCATCGGGCCTCGTTCGCTC
>JBBRDH010000104.1:0-18961 GCA_038204125.1 Mycobacteriales bacterium | reverse complement strand
CGCACCTCACAAACTCGGTGGGGCAGTGAATGTTTGCGCCCCATCAAGGGTCCAGATCGCACATCGGTCAGGTCCAGATCTACCCACAGCGCCTGACGGCCCGAGAACGGGCCGCCGCGTGGCGCACCGACAAGTCCTGAGGAGGACCAGCAGTGGCGAAGGCGAAGTTCGACCGGAGCAAGCCGCACGTCAACATTGGCACCATCGGCCACGTTGACCACGGCAAGACCACCCTGACCGCGGCCATCACGAAGGTGCTGGCGGACAAGTTCCCGACCTTGAACCAGGCCTCGGCGTTCGATCAGATCGACAAGGCACCCGAAGAGCGCCAGCGCGGCATCACCATCAACATCGCGCACGTCGAATACCAGACGGAGAAGCGCCATTACGCGCACGTCGACGCCCCTGGTCACGCCGACTACATCAAGAACATGATCACCGGCGCGGCCCAGATGGACGGCGCGATCCTGGTCGTGGCCGCCACCGACGGCCCGATGCCGCAGACCAAGGAGCACGTGCTCCTGGCCCGCCAGGTCGGCGTGCCCTACATCCTGGTCGCCCTCAACAAGGCCGACATGGTCGACGACGAGGAGATCCTGGAGCTCGTCGAGCTCGAGGTCCGTGAGCTGCTCGCGGCGCAGGAGTTCGATGAGGACGCCCCGGTCATCCGTACCTCCGGCCTCAAGGCCCTCGAGGGTGACCCGAAGTGGGTCGCAACGATCGTCGAGTTGATGGACGCAGTCGACGAGTCCGTGCCGGAACCGGTTCGCGACATCGAGAAGCCGTTCCTGATGCCGATCGAAGACGTGTTCACCATCACCGGTCGCGGCACCGTCGTCACCGGCAAGGTGGAGCGCGGTTCGATCAACGTCAACGCCACGGTAGAGATCGTCGGCATCAAGCCGAAGTCGTTCACGACCACCGTCACCGGCATCGAGATGTTCCGCAAGCTGCTCGACTCGGCGACCGCCGGCGACAACGCCGGTCTGCTGCTGCGCGGCACCAAGCGCGAGGATGTCGAGCGCGGCCAGGTCGTCGTCAAGCCCGGCTCGATCACCCCGCACACGGAGTTCGAGGCGCAGGTCTACATCCTGGGCAAGGACGAAGGCGGCCGGCACACGCCGTTCTTCAACAACTACCGGCCGCAGTTCTTCTTCCGTACCACCGACGTGACCGGCGTCGTCACCCTCCCCGAGGGCACCGAGATGGTCATGCCGGGCGACACCACCCAGATGACCGTCTCGCTGATCCAGCCGATCGCCATCGAGGACGGCCTCCGCTTCGCCATCCGCGAAGGCGGCCGTACCGTCGGCGCCGGGTCGGTCACCAAGATCGTCAAGTAGTCGATCGCCGCGTAATCGCTGTCCTGCCCGGGCTCGCCCGGGACATGCTTGGCCGAGGGCCGGGTCGCCGAGGGGTGATCCGGCCTTCGGCGTCCCGGGCGGCAATTCGCTGGGCGGTGGATCGAGTGGCTGACGCGGGGCTGTCCGGCTGATGGAGATCTGCCGCCCGGTCCCGGTGAGGTCCGCCTCGTGGCAACAGTTGCGGAGGCCTCGCAGCTCCTGCGACGGTCGCGGGTGTTGTCGACTCTCCGTTGGTGTTGCGAGGATGCCGACGGTCGGCGGAGAAGCGCGGGCTACCGGGGTAAGCAGATCGGCGATCTGAGGCGCACCGAACCCATCAACCCGTTGCCGGCAACGACCCGTTGCCCGTGAGCAATCGCCTCGTCGAGCCGCAGGGTCACCGACCCAGGATGGTCGAAGTCCGACCGGGTGATCTGCACGACCAGCCACCCGAGCCCACGCAGGCCATCCTCTCGGCGCTTCTCCGCGGCGAGCACCTGCTGCGGCGTCAGATGACCGCGTAGTAGATCGCCGTACTTGACCATGCCGTCGAATTCGATGAGCACTCCCTTGTCGACCAATGCCAGGTCTGTCCGTCCGACGAACTTGTTGCCGGAGTCGAAACCTCGCATTGGAACTCCGGAGCAGCTACTCCCAACACCTTCATCAGGACTCGTGCCCGGGATTCACCGGGGCTCTCGGATCGTCCGTCGGCGAATCCCAGTGCTCGCCGGTACCCGATGGCCTCCGCCGCGGTGCTGTGGTGGGCGCCCAACCTAGGCACCGACACTCGGCCGATTTGAAGTCCGGGCGTCGGGTCAGGCATACTTCATTGGTTGGCCATCGGGCTGCCGTTCCTTGCGGCCCGGATCAGGTTCTCGGCATGTCCTCAGAAGCTCGGTCACGGAAGTCCGGTGGCGGGTGGGGCGGGGGGAGGGGCCGACCACCGTTCGATAGAGCCCGTGGATGGATACCGGCGGGCTCACAGCAATCAATCATGCTGGGCAGAGTCTTGTTCGGCAGCGCAGTTGGTGTGACGAAAGTGCGTAACCTCCGTGCTCCCCGCGAGCGCAGCAGGTCCACGGCTCTCCCCCAGCCGGGCCGGCAGGTTTGGCAGAAGTCCGACGGGGAGCGCCAGCGTCCGGGCGACACACCCGACCGCGTGGACCGGTGAACCCGGACAGCAGAACAGTGGCGGGCGTATGCCCGTGGAGCAGCAGGCGCCGAAAGGTGCTGTGCGGCTCACGAGAGCCGGCGACGACCAGCGTGACGAGTAACAAGCGTGACGAGTAACAAGCGTGACCGAGACCCAGTTCGACCAACCAGAAGGACGGCAAGCGTGGCGGGACAGAAGATCCGCATCAGGCTGAAGGCCTATGACCACGAAGCGATCGACGCGTCGGCTCGCAAGATCGTGGAGACGGTGACGCGCACCGGCGCCAGGGTCGTCGGCCCGGTGCCGCTGCCCACTGAGAAGAACACGTACTGCGTCATCCGCTCGCCGCACAAGTACAAGGATTCGCGCGAGCACTTCGAGATGCGCACCCACAAGCGGCTCATCGACATCCTCGACCCGACGCCCAAGACGGTGGACGCACTCATGCGCATCGATCTGCCGGCTTCGGTCGACGTCAACATCCAGTAGGGATCTTTCGACCCCTCGGGCTGACAGATCTCGAGGAGATGGGTACTTCAATCATGGCAAACACGATCAAGGGGATTCTGGGCCACAAGCTCGGGATGACCCAGGTCTTCGACGCGTCGAACCGGGTCGTACCGGTCACCGTCGTCGCCGCCGGACCGGTCGTCGTCACCGCGGTTCGTACGCCCGAAGCCGATGGCTACACGGGTGTGCAGCTGGCCTTCGGCGCCGTCGACCCGCGCAAGGTGACCAAACCGGTCGCCGGACACTTCGCGAAGGCGGGGGTCACCCCTCGCCGGCACATCGCCGAACTACGCACCGACGACGTCTCCGGCTACGAGCTCGGCCAGGAGTTGACGGCCGAGCAGGTCTTCGACGCCGGCGCCCTGGTCGACGTGACCGGGACATCCAAGGGCAAGGGCACCGCCGGTGTGATGAAGCGGCACGGATTCAAGGGCCTGTCGAGCTCGCACGGTGTGCACCGCAAGCACCGCGGCCCAGGTTCGATCGGCGGCTGCTCCACGCCCGGTCGGGTGTTCAAGGGCATGCGGATGGCCGGCCGGATGGGACACGAGAAGGTCACCATCCAGAGCCTCACCGTGCATGCGGTCGACGCCGACAAGGGTCTGATCCTCATCAAGGGCGCCATCCCCGGTCCCAAGGGCGGCGTTGTCTTCGTCAGGTCCGCAGTCAAGAACCTCGGCCCGGCCTTCGTGAAGGGAGCATCGAAGTGACTGACCCCCAGGATGTCGCCCAACATGCGGTGACCGACCTCGGCACCCCCACCACCGAGATCGACGCCCCGGCGAAGACGACCGTGCAGATCACCACTCCGGCCGGTGAGAAGGGCGACTCGATCGTCCTTCCAGAAGTGATCTTCGGTGTCCAGGCCAACGTGCCGTTGATGCACCAGGTGGTCGTCGCCCAGCTCGCGGCAGCCCGCCAGGGCACGCACAAGGCGAAGAACCGCGGAGAGGTGTCCGGCGGCGGCAAGAAGCCGTATCGGCAGAAGGGCACCGGCCGGGCCCGCCAGGGCAGCACCCGGTCGCCGCAGTTCGTCGGCGGTGGCGCCTCGCATGGCCCCGTTCCGCACCTGTACCTGCAGCGGACCCCGAAGAAGATGAAGGCTGCCGCCCTGCGCGGTGCTCTCTCCGATCGGGCCCGCGGCGGCAACATCCACGTGCTGTCCTCGCTCGTCGAGGGCGACCTGCCGTCGACGAAGACAGCCATCGCGGCGATCGCGGCAGTCTCCACGGCCAAGAACGTGTTGGTGGTGATGGCCCGCGACGACGTCAACGGCTGGAAGAGCCTGCGCAACGCCCACAACGTGCACCTGATCGAAGCCGGCCAGCTCAATACCTACGACGTGCTGGTCAGCGATGACGTGGTGTTCACCAAGAGCGCGTTGGACGAGTTCCTGGCGTTCGCCGATCCGTCGAGTAAGACGGCCGCGGCGCTGATCGCGAACGACCCGACCGCGAGTGACGAGAAGGAGGCCGCGAAGTGATCTCCGATCCCCGCGACATCATCCTGGCGCCGGTCGTCTCCGAGAAGAGCTACGGCCTGCTCGAGACCGGCCGCTACACCTTCCTGGTGCACCCGGATGCGAACAAGACCCAGGTCAAGATTGCCGTCGAGAAGATCTTCGACGTCAAGGTGACCTCGGTGAACACGATGAACCGGCAGGGCAAGCGGAAGCGGACCCGCGCGGGTTTCGGGCAACGCAAGGCCACCAAGCGCGCGATCGTCACGCTGTCCGCGGACAGCAAGGCGATCGAGATCTTCACCGGCGCCTGAGCCGGTATGACGATCCGACCAGGCATGGCGAATAGGGACTAGAGGGACATGGGTATCCGTAAGTACAAGCCGACCACTCCTGGTCGTCGTGGCGCCTCGGTGGCAGATTTCGCCGAGATCACCAGGACGACTCCAGAGAAGTCGCTGATCGCGCCCCTGCACTCCAAGGGCGGACGCAACGTCCACGGCCGGGTCACCGCCCGGCACCAGGGCGGCGGGCACAAGCGCGCCTACCGGTTGATCGACTTCCGCCGGTCGGACAAGGATGGCGTGCCGGCCAAGGTCGCGCACATCGAGTACGACCCGAACCGCACGGCCCGGATCGCGCTGTTGCACTTTGCCGACGGCGAGAAGCGCTACATCATCGCGCCGAACCGGCTGGCCCAGGGCGACGCCGTGGAGACCGGCGCGAGCGCGGACATCAAGCCCGGCAACAATCTGCCGCTGCGCAACATCCCGGTCGGCACGGTTGTGCACGGCATCGAACTGCGGCCAGGCGGCGGAGCGAAGATCGCCCGCTCGGCCGGCACCAAGGTGCAGCTGGTCGCCAAGGACGGTCCCTACGCTCAACTGCGGATGCCCTCCGGTGAGATCCGGAACGTCGATGTCCGCTGTCGGGCCTCGATCGGCGAGGTCGGTAACGCCGAGCAGGCCAACATCAACTGGGGCAAGGCCGGCCGAATGCGCTGGAAGGGCAAGCGCCCCTCCGTCCGCGGTGTCGCGATGAACCCGGTGGACCACCCGCACGGTGGTGGCGAGGGCAAGACGTCCGGTGGCCGGCACCCGGTGAACCCGGGCGGCAAGCCCGAAGGCCGCACCAGGCGCCCGAACAAGGCCAGCGATCAGCTGATCGTCCGGCGCCGGCGCAAGGGCGGCAAGAAGCGATGAGCCCGCAGTTGAGCCAGTCCATCTCCATCCCGAACACCGAGAACTGAGTAGGAAGGTAGACAAGAGATGCCACGCAGCCTCAAGAAGGGCCCCTTCGTCGACGACCACCTGCTCAAGAAGGTGGACGTCGCGAACGACAAGAACTCGAAGGCGGTCATCAAGACCTGGTCCCGCCGTTCGACGATCATCCCCGACATGCTCGGTCACACGATCGCCGTGCACGACGGCCGCAAGCACGTCCCGGTCTTCGTCACCGAGTCGATGGTCGGCCACAAGCTCGGAGAGTTCGCCCCGACGCGGACCTTCAAGGGCCACATCAAGGACGACCGCCGCGCCCGGCGCGGCTGAGTACGGGAACAGGGATCACCAGATGAATGCCAAACGAACGGTTGCTCCCGAGCTGCCGCGTACCAGGGCCCAGGTCAAGCACCTGCGGATGACGCCGATGAAGGCGCGACGGATCGTGAACCTGATTCGCGGGACCGACGTCGCAGCCGCGGCCTCGATCCTGCAGTTCTCGCCCCAGGCTGCTGCCGAACCGGTCGCCAAGCTGCTCGCCTCCGCGGTGGCCAACGCCGAGAACAACCAGGGCCTCAACCCTGCCTCGCTGTTCGTCGACACCGTCTACGTGGACGAGGGCCCGACGCTCAAGCGGTTCCAGCCGCGGGCGCAGGGCCGGGCGTTCCGGATCCGCAAGCGGACCTGCCACATCACCATCGAACTGGTCTCGCTGGCCGGTGCGCCCGCGGACACCCCCGGTACGAGATCGGGCGCTGCCAGGTCGAGAACCGGATCCAGCACTGCCCGATCAGGTGTCGCCGGATCCAGCACAGATAGCGGACGCCGCGGCCGCGGACAGTCCGAAGCGAAGGGAGGGACCCGCTAGTGGGTCAGAAAGTCAACCCGCACGGGTTCCGCCTCGGTATCACCACCGACTGGACCTCACGCTGGTACGCCGACAAGTCCTACGCCGATTACGTGGCCGAGGACGTCCAGATCCGCAAGTTGATGGCCAAGGGCATGGAGCGGGCGGGTATTGCCAAGGTGGAGATCGAGCGCACCCGTGACCGCGTCCGTGTCGACATCCACACCGCCCGGCCGGGCATCGTCATCGGCCGCCGCGGCGCCGAGGCCGACCGCATCCGCGGCCAGCTCGAAAAGCTCACCGGCAAGCAGGTCCAGCTGAACATCCTCGAGGTGCGCAACCCCGAGTCCGATGCCCAGCTGGTCGCCCAGGGTGTCGCCGAGCAGCTGTCCAACCGTGTCTCGTTCCGCCGCGCCATGCGCAAGTCGATGCAGTCGGCCCAGCGTTCGGGCTCGGTCAAGGGCATCCGCATCCAGTGCTCCGGTCGTCTTGGTGGCGCTGAGATGAGCCGCTCCGAGTTCTACCGCGAGGGTCGGGTGCCGCTGCATACCCTGCGTGCCGACATCGACTATGGATTCTTCGAGGCGAAGACCACCTTCGGCCGGATCGGCGTGAAGGTCTGGATCTACAAGGGTGACAAAACCGGCACTCTGGGCGAGCAGCGCACCGCTGATGCCCTGGCCGCCCAGCGCAACGCCGGAGCCCGGCCGCCGGCCGGCCGGGACGAGCGTCCCGCCCGTCGCCGTTCGGGCGCCACCGGCACCACCCCCACCTCCACCGACGCAGGCCGGGCGGCTGCCGGCGACGGCGGGTCCGACGAGCCGGTGGCCGCTGCGGCCACCCCCCAGGAGAGCTGACACCGATGCTCATCCCCCGCAAGGTCAAGCACCGCAAGCAGCATCGCCCGCATCGGACCGGCATGGCGACCGGCGGGACCCAGGTCACCTTCGGCGATTACGGCATCCAAGCCCTCGAGCCGGCCTACGTCACCAACCGGCAGATCGAGTCTGCCCGTATCGCCATCAACCGGCACATCAAGCGTGGCGGCCGGGTCTGGATCAACATCTATCCCGACCGGCCGCTGACCAAGAAGCCGGCCGAGACCCGGATGGGTTCCGGCAAGGGCTCACCGGAATGGTGGGTCGCCAACGTCAAGCCCGGTCGGGTCATGTTCGAGATGAGCTATCCGACCGAGGCCATTGCCCGCGAGGCGCTGCGCCGCGCGATCCACAAACTGCCGATGAAGTGCCGAATCGTGACCAGGGAAGGCGGTGAATCCTGATGGCTGCTGCCACAGCGACAGAACTGCGTGAACTCGGCGCCGAGGAGCTGCTGCTCCGGCTGCGCGAGTCGAAGGAGGAGCTGTTCAACCTCCGCTTCCAGATGGCCACCGGCCAGATGGACAACAATCGCCGGCTGCGCACTGTCCGGCACGACATCGCCCGGATCTACACGGTGATGCGCGAGCGCGAGCTCGGGCTGTCCTCCGATCCGGATGGTTCCACCGAAAGTACGGAAGGTGCCGCGTGAGCGAGCCACAGAACGAGAACGTCGAAACCCAGGTCGAGGCCCCCGAAACCGTACCGGCCGCGGTGAAGCGGGGCGAGCGCAAGGTCCGCGAGGGTCTTGTCGTCTCCGACAAGATGACGAAGACGATCGTCGTCGAGCTCGAGGACCGGGTCAAGCACCCGCGGTACTCGAAGGTCATCCGCCGGACCTCCAAGGTCAAGGCGCACGACGAGAACGGGATCGCCGGCATCGGCGACCGGGTGCTGCTGGCCGAGACCCGGCCGCTGTCCGCGACCAAGCGCTGGCGCCTGGTCGAGATCGTCGAGAAGGCGAAGTAGTTCGACAAAATCTCCCGCCTGCAGTTGGCGCGGGGATGGGACCTGGACGTCGTCCATTTCCCAGGAGATCCGGTCGGAAATCGGTGATCCGAAGCAGGCAGATCAACTTGTGTGCCCGAGCGGAAACGCAAGGTCACGCATACCACGAAGGTTGGAACTGACGTGATTCAACAGGAGTCCAGGCTCCGCGTCGCCGATAACACCGGCGCCAAGGAAATCCTGTGCATCCGCGTTCTCGGTGGCTCCGGCCGTCGGTACGCCGGGATCGGCGACATCATCGTCGCCACGGTCAAGGACGCGATTCCGGGTGCCGGGGTGAAGAAGGGCGACGTCGTCAAGGCGGTCATCGTGCGCACGGTCAAGGAGAAGCGACGCCAGGACGGGTCGTACATCCGGTTCGACGAGAACGCAGCCGTGCTGCTCAAGGCCGATGGCGACCCGCGCGGGACCCGCATCTTCGGGCCGGTCGGCCGGGAGCTGCGCGACAAGAAGTACATGAAGATCATTTCGCTGGCGCCGGAGGTGCTGTAGCCATGAGCATGAAGGTGAAGAAGGGCGACACCGTGCTGGTGATCGCCGGCAAGGACAAGGGCGCGAAGGGCAAGGTCATCCAGGCCTACCCGGAAGGCGACCGGATCCTGGTCGAGGGCGTCAACCGGATCAAGAAGCACACCAAGGTTTCAACCACCCAGCGTGGTGCGAAGTCGGGCGGCATCGTGACCCAGGAAGCGCCGATCCACATCTCCAACGTGATGGTCGTCGACGGCGACAACAAGCCGACCAGAGTCGGTAAAAGGGTGGATGACGAGGGCCGGAATGTTCGAGTGTCGCGTCGTTCCGGTAAGGACCTCTGATGAGCATGTCAGTAGACACCAGCACCGCCGCGGAGACCGCAGAGCGGACCGAGAAGGTGGCCCCGCGGCTGAAGACCCGTTACGCCGCCGAGATCAAGTCGGCCCTGCACGAGCAGTTCGCCTACGCGAACGTGATGCAGATTCCTGGCGTCGTCAAGGTCGTCGTCAACATGGGTGTCGGCGAGGCAGCCCGCGACGCGAAGCTGATCGAGGGCGCTGTTCGCGACCTCGCCCTGATCACCGGGCAGAAGCCTGAGGTCAAGAAGGCCCGCAAGTCGATCGCCCAGTTCAAGCTGCGTGAGGGCATGCCGATCGGCGCCAAGGTCACCCTGCGCAATGACCGGATGTGGGAGTTCCTCGACCGCCTGGTGACGATCGCGCTCCCACGGATCAGGGACTTCCGCGGCCTGTCGCAGAAGCAGTTCGACGGCAACGGCAACTACACGTTCGGCCTGAACGAGCAGTCGATGTTCCACGAGATCGACATCGACCGGATCGACCGCCCGCGCGGCATGGACATCACCGTAGTGACGACCGCTACCACCGATGACGAAGGACGGGCGCTGCTCAAGCTCCTGGGCTTCCCCTTCAAGGAGAACTGAGCCGATGGCTAAAACCGCTCTGATCATGAAGTCCAAGCGCAAGCCCAAATTCGTGGTGCGCGGCTACACCCGTTGCAACCGGTGCGGTCGCCCGCACTCGGTCTACAAGAAGTTCGGCCTGTGCCGCATCTGCCTCCGGGAGATGGCGCACGCCGGCGAACTGCCCGGCATCACCAAGGCCAGCTGGTAACCCCAGCTCCGTCCAGATTTGCGAATATCCCAGGATCGGACACCTCCGTCCGGTCCCCGGCCGCGTCAACCGGCGCGCTACATCGTCACAGGCCCGGCTCCGCTTGCGCGGCAGGCGGGAACCAGGCGAGAAGGGCACTACCAGTCATGGTCATGACAGACCCGGTCGCGGATTTCCTCACCCGGATCCGCAACGCCAACTCGGCCTACCACGACGAGGTGGTGATGCCCTTCTCGAAGCTGAAGGGTCACATCGCCGACATCCTCGTCAAGGAGGGCTACGTCCGTTCGTGGACGACCAAGGACGCCGAAGTCGGCAAGTCGCTCGTGGTGAACCTGAAGTACGGCCCCAACCGCGAGCGTTCCATCGCCGGCGTCCGCCGCATCTCCAAGCCGGGGCTGCGCATCTACGCCCGTTCAACTGATCTGCCCAAGGTCCTCGGTGGCCTGGGCGTCGCCATCATCTCGACCTCGACCGGTCTGCTGACCGACCGTCAGGCCGCCAAGAAGAAGGTGGGCGGGGAAGTTCTCGCCTACGTCTGGTAGGGGATTCTCATGTCGCGAATCGGAAGACTTCCGATCCCTGTTCCGGCCGGGGTCGATGTGACGATCGACGGTCCGCTGGTGACGGTCAAAGGCCCGAAGGGTGCCCTGTCCCATTCGGTGGTCGAACCCATCGCCATCGAGAGAAGTGAAGACGGCACCCTCGCGGTGACCCGCCCGAACGACGAGCGTGATTCCCGCGCCCGGCACGGGCTGACCAGAACGCTGGTCAACAACATGGTCATCGGGGTGACCACCGGATACTCCAAGTCGATGGAGATCGTCGGCGTCGGGTACCGGGTGGCGGCCGAGGGTCGCGATCTGGTCTTCGCGCTCGGCTACTCCCACCCGGTTCCGGTCAAGGCGCCGGATGGCATCTCGTTCGTCGTCGAGACCCCTGTGCGGTTCAAGGTCGAGGGAATCGACAAGCAGCTGGTCGGCGAAATCGCCGCCAACATTCGAAAGTTGCGCAAGCCCGACCCGTACAAGGGCAAGGGTGTGCGGTACGCCGGCGAGGTCGTCCGGCGCAAGGTCGGAAAGACGGGTAAGTGACCATGGCAGGCAACGTTTCCCAGGCTCGCGCACTCTCGCGGGCACGGCGGCACTTCCGGTTGCGGAAGAAGGTCGCCGGCACTACTGTGCGCCCGCGCCTGGTCGTCACCCGATCGGCCAGGCACATCGCCGTGCAGGTCGTTGATGATTCCGTCGGCCGTACCCTGGCCTCCGCCTCGACCCTCGAGGCCGACCTGCGCGCCGCCGATGGCGACAAGAGCACGAAGGCCCGCCGGGTCGGTGAGCTCGTCGCCGACCGTGCCAAGGCCGCCGGGGTGTCCAAGGTCGTCTTCGACCGCGGCGGCGACGCCTACCACGGGCGGATCGCCGCTCTCGCCGATGGCGCCCGCGGCGCCGGCCTGGAGTTCTGACATGACAGACAGCAAGCGCACATTCGTGATCGAGGGGGACATCTGATGCCCGGACCAGCTCGCGGTGGCGGCTTCGGCGGCGCCCAAGGCGCCGGCGGCGGCAACCGCACCGAAGGCGGCGACCGGCGCGGCAGCCGCGATGGTCGCCGTGACGGCGGCCGGCGCGACGCGCCCGTCGAGAAGAACCCGCTGTTGGAGCGCATCGTCGTCACCAACCGCGTCGCCAAGGTGGTGAAGGGTGGACGACGTTTCTCGTTCACCGCTCTGGTCGTCGTCGGTGACGGCGACGGCACCGTCGGCGTCGGTTATGGCAAGGCCAAGGAAATTCCGGCCGCCATCGCCAAGGGGGTCGAGGAGGCCAAGAAGAACCAGTTCAAGGTCCCGCGGATCGCGGCCACGATCCCGCACCCGATCCAGGGTGAGGCCGCGGCCGGCGTCGTGCTGTTGCGGCCGGCCAGCCCCGGTACCGGTGTCATCGCCGGCGGTCCGGTGCGTGCCGTGCTGGAGTGCGCCGGCATCCACGACGTGCTGTCCAAGTCGCTCGGTTCGGACAACCCGATCAACATCGTCCACGCCACGATCGCGGCACTCAAGGGCCTCATGCGCCCGGAGGAGATCGCGGCCCGCCGAGGCCTGCCGATCGAGGACGTGGCCCCGGCCGCGATGCTGCGCGCCCGCGCCGGACAGGGGGTGTGAGATGTCTCAGCAGCTCAAGATCACCCAGGTCCGCTCGACGATCGGCAACAAGCCGAACGCCCGGGAGTCGGTCCGGTCCCTGGGCCTGAAGAAGATCCATCAGGTGGTGACCGTGCCGGACAACGCCGTGAATCGTGGCTATCTCAAGTCCGCCAGGCACCTGCTGACGGTCGAATTCATCAAGGACAGTGAAGCGGGTGACACAGCATGACGATTAAGGTCCACCACCTCCGCCCGGCTCCCGGCGCGAAGACGGCCAAGACCAGGGTCGGTCGCGGCGAGGGCAGCAAGGGCAAGACCGCCGGTCGCGGTACCAAGGGCACCGGCGCCAGGAAGAACACCCCCGCTTCGTTCGAGGGTGGCAACCTGCCGTTGCACATGCGGCTGCCCAAGCTCAAGGGCTTCAAGAACCGCTTCAAGGTCACCTTCCAGGTCGTCAATCTCGGCCAGATCGCGACCTTGTTCCCAGCAGGCGGCACCGTCGGAATCCTCGATCTGGTCAACGCCGGGGCAGTGCGTTCCGGCCAGCCGGTCAAGGTGCTCGGCGACGGCGAGCTGGGCGAGGTCAAGATCGACCTGACGGCGAATGCGTTCTCTGCGGCGGCCAGGGAGAAGATCAGCGCCGCCGGCGGCAGCACCACCGCCGTGTGACGTCGCAGGCCGCCCGCCGATCCACCGTCGTCGAGGCGGGTGGGTAGCAGTGCGATGCTCCAGTTGTTCCATCGTTCCCCCGGAAGTCCTCGCCAGTGTTCCTGACCGGCCTGGACCCGGGGGTTCGGTGCATTAGAATCTTTTCGAATAGCCTTTCCCCAGGCCGCTGAATCCAGGCCGGTGAACCCAGGCCGATGAACATGGCGCCAGCCGGCTCCGTGGATGAGATATCGCCGCTTCATCCCCAGCCCAGGGGCGGTGGCGACAGGAGGACCATTGCTCGCCGCATTCGTCTCGGCGCTGAAGACGCCCGACCTGCGCAGGAAGATTTTCTTCACCCTCGGCATGGTCGCGGTGTACCGCCTCGGCGCAACTCTTCCATCGCCCGGCGTCTCCTACAAGAAGGTCACCGAGTGCATCGGCGCCACGGGTGGCAAGGACAACACCCTCACCACGGTGCTGAACCTGTTCTCCGGTGGCGCCCTGCTCAAGTTGTCAATCTTCGCGCTGGGCATCATGCCCTACATCACGGCGTCGATCATCGTGCAGCTGCTCACCGTCGTGATCCCGCGGTTCGAGCAGCTGAAGAAGCAGGGCCAGCCCGGCCAGGCGAAGATGACCCAGTACACCCGCTACCTGACGATCGGGCTGGGAATCCTGCAGTCCACTGCTTTCGTGGCGTTGGCGCTCAACGGCCAGCTGTTCACCAACTGTGCCAACAGCCAGGACGTCATCCCCGACCGCGGCGCCTTCCAGCTCATCGTCCTGGTGCTCACGATGACCGCCGGCACGTCGGCGATCATGTGGATGGGCGAGCTGATCACTGACCGGGGCATCGGCAACGGCATGTCGATCCTGATCTTCACCTCCATCGCGGCCCGGATCCCGGCCGAGGGACAGAACATCCTGACCAACGGCGGCGGCGTCGTATTCGGGGTGATCATCCTGATCGGGCTGGCCATCATCGCGGCCGTTGTGTTCGTCGAGCAGGGTCAGCGCCGGCTCCCGGTGCAGTACGCGAAGCGGATGATCGGCCGGAAGATGTACGGCGGCACCTCCACCTACCTGCCGCTCAAGGTCAATCAGGCCGGGGTCATCCCGGTCATCTTCGCCACCTCGCTGCTGTACATCCCGACTCTGATCTTGCAACTGATCGGGGCCACGGGGTCCAGGGACGCCGTCACCGGCGCGATCACCTACTCCGGTTTCGCCCGGTTCCTGTCGTTCTACGTCATCGATCAGAGCAGCTGGGTGCACATCAGCCTGTACTTCGCGCTGATCGTCTTCTTCACCTACTTCTACGTCGGGATCACGTTCAACCCGACCGAGCGGGCCGACGAGCTGCGCAAGTACGGAGGATTCATCCCCGGGGTCCGGCCGGGCCGGCCTACTGCCGAGTACCTGCAGTACGTGCTCTCCCGGATCACCCTGCCCGGTTCGCTGTACCTGGGCATCGTGGCGATCCTGCCGAACCTGTTCCTGTCCCTCACCGGTAGCGGCCAGAACCAGAACTTCCCGTTCGGCGGCACTGCGGTGTTAATCATGGTAGGCGTCGGACTCGACACCGTGAAGCAGATCGAAACCCAACTCATGCAGCGCAACTACGAAGGATTTCTCCGCTGATGCGACTGCTCATCGTCGGCCCGCAGGGCGCCGGAAAAGGTACCCAGGCAGAGCTTCTGGCCGAGGCCGTCGGCGTCCCGCACATCTCGACCGGCGACATCTTCCGCAACCTGAACGCTTCCACCGAGACCGGCCGGCAGGCGAAGCACTACATGGAGACCGGCGCCCTGGTGCCCGATGAGCTGACCCAGCAGTTGCTCGCGGACCGGCTCGCCGAGCCGGATACATCGCCTGGCTTCCTGTTGGACGGGTTCCCGCGGAATACCCCGCAGGCCCAGTGGCTCGCGACGCTGCTGCAGGGTCGCGAGCAGGCGATCGACTTCGTCATCCTGCTGTCCGCCCCTGATGACGTGCTGATCGACAGGATGGCGGCGCGCGGCCGGGCCGACGACACCACCGAGGCCATCGGCCGCCGGCTCGCGATCTACCACGAGGAGACCAAGCCGTTGATCGGCTTCTACGGAGACCTGGTCAGGCACGTCGACGGGGTGGGAACGGTCGACGAGGTCCACCGGCGGGTCGTCGACGCGATCGCCGGCGCCGGGCGCACGCCCGCTCCGCATGGCTGACCGCGCCGTCGAATACAAGACCCGCGGCGAGCTGCAGGCGATGCGGGCATCGGGCTTGATCCTGGCCAGGGCGATCGCGGCCGGCCTCGAGGTCGTCAAGCCCGGGGCCACCACGGCGGACGTCGATCAGGCGGTGGCGGAGGTGATCGCCGACGCCGGTGCCGTGAGCAACTTCCTCAACTACGGCTCGCACGGCGGGTCCGGTGGATTCCCGGCGACGATCTGCGCTTCGGTCAACGACGAGGTGGTGCACGGTATCCCCTCCGCGGACCGGGTGCTCGCCGACGGTGATCTGCTGTCGATCGACGCCGGCTGCATCCTGGACGGCTGGCATTCCGATTCCGCGGTGTCCGTCCACGTGGGCGGGCCGCCGTCGATGGCCGAGGTCGACCTGTTGCTCGCTACCGAGAAGGCAATGTGGGCCGGGATCGCTTCGGTGAAGGCCGGCGGCCGGTTGGGCGACGTCTCGTGGTCGATCGACAACTCGGCCGAAAGCTCCGGCCGGGCCGACGGGCGCCGCTACGGATCGGTGTCCGGCTACGGCGGCCATGGAATCGGCTCCGCGATGCACATGGATCCGTTCATCCCGAACCAGGGGCGCCGGGGGAAAGGCCTGCGCCTGACCCCTGGAATGGCGTTGGCCATCGAGCCGATGTTGACGCTGGGCAAGCCGTCGACCCGGGAGTTGGCCGACGGCTGGACCGTCGTCACCCGGGATGGCGCCAGGGCGGCGCACTTCGAGCACTCTGTCGCGATCCTGTCCGACGGAATCTCGGTGCTCACCGCTCCTGATGCCGGGGCGGCCGCCTTGGAACCGCACGGCGTGGTGCCGATCAGCCTGGACTGAGCGAGCCCGTCGGCGCCGGGATACGTTGCCCCGATCGCTCTCCGCCTGGGCTGTTGCGGCCCCCGCTGTCACGGGTCGACAGCAGCGCCCCGTAAGCGTCGCGGCGCCAACATGCGCTGGCCGGCCGGGTTGCCAGCCAGCTCGTGGACGACCCGCGCGGTGGTCGCGCAGATCATCAACCAGGCCATCCCGGCGAGCCAACCGCCGAGCACGTCCGTGGACCAGTGCACGCCCAGGTACAGGCGGCTGACGCCGATGATCAGCACTGCCACGACACAGCCGATCCGTAATGACGTCCGCCAGATCCGGTGGTCGATCGTCCGGGCCGCCAACACCGCAATTCCGCCGAGGATCGCGGCCGAGGCGAGTGAGTGCCCTGACGGGAACGATTGATTGGTCTCGACGACCAGTCGGTAGGCGACCGGCGGCCGGGTGCGTCCCACGATGGCCTTGCCGACGACCACGAGGATCCCTGCGCCGACCGCGACCGCGGCCAGCGTGATCGCCGCTGATCTGGCCTTGCGGATCAGCAGGACGACGACGACGATCGTGGCCAGAACGCCCATTGTCACGGTGCTGCCGACGGTGCTGGCCGCCTTGAAGAACGAGGTTGCCGCGCTGCTGCGATGGCCGACGAAGTACGACCAGATCGGCTGATCGAAGGCGGTGACGCCGTCGCCCTCGGCCGCCGCGTCGGCGAGCAGGCTGATGATCAGGGCAAGCAGGGCGAGAGCCAGAGCGCGGCCGATGACGAACTCGGCCAGCCTGCGCGTCATGCGTCGGCGCCGCACCGAGATCACCGCGCCGAGGACGATGAGCAGCAGGGCGGCGATGGCGTAGGGGAGCCATACGTACCCGTACTTGGCGATCATCTGACTACTATGCCCTCCTGCGCGGAGCGCCAATCCGTGCCCCCACGCCGACGCGGACACCCCACTCCTTTTCGGATCGCCGGTGAGGCTGCCCGCCGCGGTCGGTGAATTGGCTGGAGTATGCCCGAGCGCGTACAGTTGAACTTCGGCGCGCGTGTCGTGCCGGTTCGCTGTGGCCGCGAACTGGTACTGGCTTCCTCGAGTGCGCCCAGATGATCGATCCACTGCAGTCCGACGCTACCGGAGTGCGCTTCCCCTACCGGAGGCCTCATCCGAAGGCGGCGGCTGCACTGGCGGCGGTCATCACCCTCCGTCGACCTGAGCGCCCGCGATGCTGCGCCCGATTGACGGGCAGGCATCGTGGCGCTCGTTCGACGGGCCCAGCACGGTCAGCGCATGCCCCGGCATGCCCGCTGCCACCGGGAGCGACCAGCACAGCAGCCCCAGACGAGCACAAGAGCACTCAACAGCAACGGATTGCGGAGGACATGGGCAAGAAGGACGGGGCCATCGAGGTAGAGGGCCGCGTGGTCGAGCCGCTCCCCAACGCATTGTTCCGGGTGGAGCTCGAGAACGGGCACCGGGTGCTCGCCCACATCAGCGGCAAGATGCGGCAGCACTACATCCGGATCCTGCCGGAGGACAGAGTCGTCGTCGAATTATCGCCGTACGACCTGACCCGCGGTCGGATCGTCTACCGCTACAAATAGGAAGCAGCAGTGTGTGAAGTGGGCAGTCCCGCCCGCTTCGCGAGCAGCCGGACTCCGGTCCGGTCCGCGAGCAGTCGCGTCACCCGCGGGTGCGCAGGAAGCAGAGCCAGATGAAGGTGCAACCCAGCGTCAAGAAGATCTGTGACAAGTGCAAGGTGATCCGGCGGCACGGCCGCGTCATGGTCATCTGCGAGAACGTCCGTCACAAGCAGCGGCAGGGCTGATTTCTCAGCTGATGCCCGGCACCACCCCCATCGCGACACCAACCGCCCGGCAGTAACGGGTGGCCCACCCCCGGTCAGAGGCCGGGGCCCAGCGCTTCGAGTGGCCTTCTCCCATGAGGAGGCCCGCCTCGAGCAATCTCAACCTGGGACGGGTCGCGACCGACACCTCTGGAACACCACGAAGGAGTACCGCGCCTCATGGCACGACTCGCCGGTGTGGATCTACCCCGCGACAAGCGGATGGAGATCGCACTGACCTACATCTACGGGATCGGCCGCACCCGTGCGGCCGCCCTGCTCACCGCCACCGGGATCAGCCCCGATCTGCGGTCCAAGGACCTGACGGACGAGGACGTCCTGCTGCTGCGCGAGCAGATCGACGCCAACTTCAAGGTGGAGGGCGATCTGCGCCGCGAGGTGCAGGGCGACATCCGCCGGAAGATGGAGATCGGCTCCTACCAGGGCATTCGTCATCGTCGTCACCTGCCGGTGCGTGGCCAACGGACCAAGACCAACGCCAGAACCCGCAAGGGACCGAAGAAGACCATCGCCGGCAAGAAGAAGGCCAGGTAACCCGCCATGCCACCGAAGACCCGCCAGGGTGCCGCCGGCGTCAAGAAGATCCGTCGCAAGGAGAAGAAGAATGTCTCCCACGGCCACGCACACATCAAGAGCACGTTCAACAACACCATCGTCTCGATCACCGATCCAAGCGGAGCGGTGATCTCCTGGGCGTCCGCCGGCCACGTCGGCTTCAAGGGCTCCCGCAAGTCCACCCCGTTCGCCGCTCAGATGGCGGCCGAGAGCGCCGCCCGCAAGGCCATCGAGCACGGCATGCGCAAGGTCGATGTGTTCGTCAAGGGCCCCGGTTCGGGTCGCGAGACGGCCATCAGGTCCCTGCAGGCAGCCGGCCTCGAGGTCGGCGCCATCGCGGACGTCACCCCGCAGGCCCACAACGGAACCCGGCCGCCCAAGCGGCGCCGGGTCTGACGCGGCGAAAGGAATAAGGCACCCCAATGGCCAGATATACCGGTCCGATGACCAAGAAGTCCCGTCGCCTGAAGGTCGACCTCGTCGGTGGCGACCAGGCGTTCGAGCGCCGTCCCTTCCCGCCCGGTCAGCACGGCCGCGGGCGGACGAAGGAGAAGGAATACCTGACGCAGCTGCAGGAGAAGCAGAAGGCCCGCTTCACCTACGGCGTCATGGAGAAGCAGTTCTCCCGCTACTACAAGGAAGCCTCGTCCCGCCCGGGCAAGACCGGTGAGACTTTGCTGCA
>JBBRDH010000103.1:0-19116 GCA_038204125.1 Mycobacteriales bacterium | reverse complement strand
TCTGCCGGGTCACCAGCGCCCGTTCGTCGATCGCCGCCACCGGATGCCAGTAGATGCCGTCAGCGGTCACCGTGACCTCCGGTACCAACGTCTCCCGGGAGAGCCGGACCCCGCTGGGGGCGGCGCCCTGCAGCGCGACGGCGTTCAATTGGCCCGGTGCCCCACACTTCGATCCTGCCCCCTGCCGGCGGTCGATGGTGCTTACGACTTGGAGAACTTCCCAGCGCAAACCCCGGGGTGGGTGGTGACGTTGCGGCCGACCGTTGGGCGGCCGCAACGTCACTTTGGCCTAGCCTTGGGCGTTGGGCACCAGGTCGACCAGGTCCTTCGTCGGTTCCTGCGCGGTGTAGCCGATGACCGGGCAGTTGATGACGAATCCGACGGATCCGTAGGCGGCCCCGCCGGGGCCGGTCAACAGGTCTGGACGGGTTGCGGCCAGGTTGAGGATCTGGTTCTCATCGGTCTGCAGGGTGTTCAGGCCCGCCTTGACGGCTTTGTCGGTCCACTGCCCGAGTTGCGCGTCCCACAGCGGGCTGTAGGACTCGGAGTGCCGGGGGTCGGCGATGGTGGGGAAGTCACCTTGCACGTTGCGGGCGTCCCCACCTGCGGCGAGGGCCCTGAGCAGAGCTCTGTTACCCAGGTTGGCATCTTCGGTGGCGTGACCGTCCTTGATGAGGTGGATCAGGCCCTGGGCGTTCGGGTTGTGCGCCCCGGTCTGCCCGTTGAGGAACGGGAAGATTCTCTCCCGGCCGGAGCCGAGCGCGTCATCGCCACCGAGGAACGAGGCATGGCCGAGCAGCGGGACATACGTCGCCCGCTCCAACACCGCGGCGAGGGGGTCGGAGGATTCGGTGGAGATGTAGAGGATCGGCTGGCCGGCGTCGAATCCGCGGACCACCAGCAGGTCGACGGTGGCCTGGGTGAACTGGCCGGGGCCGGCGCGGCCTGCTGGGTGGACAGCCAGCACCCGGTCACCGGTGTTGGTGTGGTGGACGACGTCGAACGGGCCGTCCCCGGTCGCGACAATCGGCGCGTTGTAGACGACGGGTGAACCCTTGATCCGGATGAATGGGCTGTAGCGGGGTCCACCGACCGCGCCGGGCTGCACCTTCTTCGCCGGCAGGGTAGTCGGGCCGGGCACCAGGATCCGGGCGGGCGAGAAGTCCGGGGCCCCGTCGAAACGAACGATGGCCTCACCGAACTTCAGGTCGGGTGCGGAGGTCTGCGTCACGGTCTGCACGCAGGCCGCGCAGCCGATACCGAGGTTGGTCAGCTTGGCGGCGTAGTTCACGTCCAGGTCGGCGGCCAGCCCGGGGTCGGAGGATTCGGTCAGGATGTACCAGACGGTTTTGCCGCCGGCGACCCCACGGTGCAGCGGAAGCCGCACCGTGCCGTTGCGCAGGTCGACCTGCTTCGCGCTGCGCAGGATGAGCTTGGCCGAGGGCAGCAACCGGGTCGGCACCGGTGCGGTCGCGGGGGCCGCTGCCGGCTTCGGGGCCGCCGCCGCCACCCCGAACACCGGGGCCAGGGTCAACGCGCCAAGGGCGCCCACCACCACGGTGGTGGCGAACTTCGCGAACGTGGAACGGGGAAAAATCTTCATGACACACGCACCTTTGAACGTGGGGATAGTGCACTGCCGTCGGCGAAGGGGACGTCACGCCGTGCCGACCGGCAACGAACGCTCGACACGGGAGCGACCCGGACGAGCACCGACGGACATTCGAACCGCGGCGACCTCAGTCCTATCTGCCGAAGTCCATAACCGGAAAGGCAATGCGGGCAACCGTAAGCAATTCACAACCAAACCGAAAGACAACCGGAAAGACATTCGCGGTAAGATCTGCCGGACAGCCACCAACGTGGTGACGGCCAGGTAGTTCACCGCCCCGCGCCAGGCCCGTCCGTGTAGCCCGCACTGCGTGAATTGTCATTTCACGCATTGCCTGGCGCCGCCGCCAGTCGCCAGTCGCCAGACAGCGGAAAACCAACTTCGATCGGTCTATGTCGCCCGACGATGTTCTCGCGGCAGACGACCCCAGCTTGATCGACGCGTCTGTGGTGGAAATATCTGGAATTCGCCCACTGGCAGGCGACGGACGGAGCCGAATCGTCTGGTGCTTCGTGCTGGCATGCCCGCGGTGGCCGTTCGGGCTGAGACTGGTTGGCGCGCGTACGCGGGCCCCGCATCTGACCGGCCCGCGCATCGGTCGTCGGCCCGCCACACAGTCATTATCTTCGGGTCACCGGGCCCGATCCGCTCGCCGGAGCCCCGGCTGGGTTCAGGGCGAGACGGGCAGCGGCCCCACATGAGTACCCAGCCATAGATTCCACCGGTCGAGGGCTCGCCACGAATCGGCGACCACGCTGCGACACTTCGCCTCGAAAACCCACGGTCCTGGAACGAACGTCCGATGCCAGGCCAGATTACGCAGCCGCAGATCCTCGATCCGCGGATGGTCCCGGTGCCATCCCCGCGGCGCGGTTTTCAGCCGATTGCCGTCCAGATCGAAACCCTCATCCAGCATGTTCTGCCGGGCCAGATCGAAGGAGGCCGCGACGTCCTCCTGGTCGATGGCCTCCCGGAATCTGGTCAGCGTCGCGGTGTCGGGTTGCCAGGCCCCGCCGGCCACCATCAGACCCTCGAGTCCGAGCTGGAAATACAGGACGCCACCGGCCGGGTGGGTACTGGCGGCGGCCATGGAACAGAACTGCTGATACGGCCGCTTGTCCGGGGTGAACCGGACGTCACGCTGCGGCCGGAAGCGGTGGATGTCCCCGAATTCGACGCTGAGATCTTCGGCCAGTGCGGCCAACGGACCGGCCACAGCGGCGTCGAAAGTGAGCTTGTGCGCGTGCCAGTAGGACTTGCTGTTGTCCTGGGCCAAGCCCTCCCAAAACGCAACGGAGTCCCGCCCGAATCCATCGAAGCTCATTTTCGCATTCCTATCAGGAACTCTCATCATCAAATTTCTACCAGGCTGGAGCCTCGGCCACGGCTCCCGCCGCGGGCGAGCTTCGGCATCGCGTCGGGTCCGGAGCATGCCGCGGTGGTCGATGGGCTGTGGTAGCGCACCGACATGGCCAGGTCGGTGCACCGACCTTCCGATCGATGACTTGCGGCTCGAGCCGCTGTTCCCCACTGACCTCGGCGACATGCGCAGCGCCGCCATCGTGCGCTCCACGGTCGGACTCGCCCACTCCCTGGATCATCGGCCTGTCGCGGAGGGAGTCGAGGACGAACCGGCGATACAAGCGCTGCGCGACTGCGGGTGAGTTATCGCCCAAGGCTCCGACCGGAGCCGACCCCTACCCCCCGTCCAGACCACCGCTGGTCGGAGCACGACGTCGGGCATCAAGTCGCCCTTCCTCGGTCGCGGCCATAAAAAACGAACTGGTGGTCCGCGGCTGAGGTTGGTCGACGGTTGGCTTCGGCCCGCACTGCGAGTGTGACGCAAATTGGGCGCGCGCTCGGCACGGTCCATCGATGTTGCCCGGCGGCGGGACGACCATCCTCCCGACGTCGTCGAGCATGACGCCGTTGACGGTGAGGACTTCCAATCCACGCGCTGCCGGCTGGGCCGACCTGGGCGGCGGCGGTGAACCGGCGGACCCCGGTCACAACATGAACGGGCTCGTTCCGTATGTTCGCGGCTAGATCGGCCTGCGTCCGTGCACAGCCGGGAAACCGCACCGAGAAGGGACCCCGATGGCCTTTCCAGGCTTGCAGCACGTCGCGATCACCGTTTCAGACCTCGAGCGCAGCACCCAATGGTATTCCAGACTTTTCGGAGCCGACCCCGTTCTTGACGAGGACGAGGAATCGGGCACGTTTCACCACACTGTCTTCGTGCTCGACGGAGGCATGCTGTTCGGCCTGCACACGCACATGGGCGCGGAAACCAAGGACCAGGCCGACGAACGACGCACCGGTCTGGACCATGTGAGCTTCGGCCTCACCGGCACTGCGGAACTCGAGCGGTGGCAGGACCGACTGGAGGAACTCGGTATCGCTCACGGCGGTATCAAGAAAGCTGGTTACGGCACCGGAATTTCGTTCCGCGACCTGGACAACATCGCGCTCGAGTTTTTCATCGCGCCGGGAACCTGAGCGGCCCGGCCGGGCCATAAGACACTGATCTTCGGCCGCCCAGTCCATCGCCGCATGGCGTTTTGCGGCTCAGCCCGCCGCGTCGATGCTGGCGGCCAGGGTGGGGGTTTGCTCGTTGAACCCTGCGCGCGTGGCTGCCTGCGAGCCTTCTTATCCCTGCCGGCGAGTCGTGCGCTCAGACGTGGCTGCGACGCCGGAGGGCGTTTCGTATGGAGAGCTTCTTGGAGTATTCGATGGACCCGTAGCGGAAAAGGTGGACCGCCAGGCGCAGGGCGATGAACCCGAGAATGAATAGTTCGGCGATCACCAGCGCCGATTCGACGGGGCCAAGCGATCCGAAACCGTTGCGGAGCATTGCGGTGACGGGGGCGGTAAAGGGGAAGTAGGTGAAGATCTGAACGATGAGCGCCTGCGGGTTGCTGACGATCAGGGTGACTGCGTAGAAGGGCAGGAAGATCAGGACCATCAGGGACGCGAAGATCGGGCCGGCCTCCTTGGCAGTGGGCATGATTGCACCGACCGCGACCAGCGTGCCGGTGAACAGGATGAATCCCCCCAGAAGCAGCATGGCTCCGACGGCCATGAGTCCGGGTTCGAGGCTCAGATGGGACAAATCGAGGTCCGGCAGGTTCAGCCTGGATCGGAAGAAGATGTAACCGATAATGATCGGCAGAATGAAGATGAGCACCTGTAGTAGGCCGACTGTGAACAATGAGATGACTTTGCCGATGATCAGGGTGGTGGGGTTCAGGGTGGTCAGAATCATTTCAGTGACCCTGTTCTCCTTCTCCTCCAGCGTACTGCTGAGCATCTGGTTGCTCAATAAGAGGATGACGACATAGAAGATCAGGAGGAATAGCAGGGGCGGAATCACTGCGCTGATTCCGCTGGACAAAGCACCGTCCTTGTAGGTCTGCGAAACAACTGTCACATTGCCCTGAGCGAGGGCGGTGAGTTGGGGTGACCCGATCTTCCGCTGGGCGGCAGCGATGAGGACCTGTGTGGCAACCGCGTCGTACTTGCCGTTGTCGAAGACCCCTTTGTCCGTGCCGTAGACGAGAACCGGTTGCTTCGCCGGGTCGACTGGAAAGGCGAAGTGAGCCTCTGATTTTCCAGATTTCACGTCGTTGACGGCACGTGCTCCGTCGGCGGTCCTCGTTCCGCCGTAGGACTGCGCCAGCTGGTCGGTGACCAGTCCAGAGCCGTCCGTGTAGGTGAACGACAGACGCGCGTTCTTCTGGGCCTGTGCGGTGGAGCTCGTGCTCTGGTTGCTGACGCCGACCAGGACGAAGACGATCGCCAGAGCCACCGGGATGGCCAGCGTAGTGATCCAGAATCGCCGTTTCTTCACGGTGCGGAAGAATTCGAAGCCGATGACGATACCAAGATTGTGCCGTGACACGGATTTACACTCCTGCCGGTTCGCGCTGCTCGCCATAGATCTTGAGGAAGATTTCCTCGAGAGATGTCCGGGCTGGGGTGAAGCTGCGCACGGCCACTCCGAGCTGGACGAGCTCGCGGAGGACGTCCGCCTCGTCAGTCCCGGGGTGCGGAGCCAACTCGGTGTATTCACGCTCCGCCAACGTGATCTCATATCGGCTCGAGAGTGGCAGCAGGCCGGAATGTCGGAGACGGATGATAGTGCGGCCGTAGCGATCCTGGATCTCGCCGACGGTCCCGTACGCCTCGGCGGTGCCGCCCTTGAGGAGTAGGACGCGATCGCAGAGGCGTTCGACTTCTTCCATCTGGTGGGTGACCATGATGACGGTCGCGCCGGCGCGTTTCTGCTCCTCGATGATGTCCATCAGGAGCCGCCGATTCACCGGATCGAAGCCCTGGGTCGGTTCGTCCAGGATCAACAGTTCCGGGTCGTTCATGATGGTCACACCGAGCTGGATTTTTTGCTGCTGCCCGCCGGAGAGCTTGTCCAGGCGGGTGGTTGCCTTGTCGGCCAACGAGACACGGTCCAAGTAGTTGCGGGACCAGTCCTTGGCTTCCTGGCGGCCGAGCCCCTTCAGCCTGCCGAAGTACACCATGACGTCCAGGACGGCCTCCTTCTTGTAGAGTCCGCGTTCTTCGGGCAGGTAACCCAGCCTGGCGCCGCCCTGGGGTTCGAAAACCTTCCCGCCGATGTGCAGCGTCCCGGCGGTAGGCTGATAAATCCCCAGCAGCGCCCGTAGCGTCGTGGTCTTGCCGGAGCCATTACTGCCCAGGAAACCGAAGGTCTCCCCGGCACGTACGTCGAAGGACAGGTCGCGGATCACCGTGTGAACGCCGAAATCCATCCGGAAATCCCTGATGTGCACCAGCGGTTCCCCGACAACGTCACCTTCGTCCATAGCCTCACCATAGGTGCTGCATTCCAGCCGTCGGGTGCCCAGCCCGCTGCCCCGGCACCATCGGCACCATCGGCGGAGGGCGTGTACGCCGCATCCGACGGCGGCCGCTGTGATTTCCGTACGCCCTGCCCAGCTGTGTTCGTCGACGGTCGGCCCCCGATTCCTGGAGACGGGTCGCGGTGCCCGGTTCCAGTTGCGACACCACCGCCGACGCCTCGGTGTCTGCTGACCGGATAGAAACCGACCGTGCCGCCGACTTCGACCTACGTCACGATTCGGTCACGGCCCTTCCTTCAGGCCAGCACTTAGCCCGGCGAAAAACTTCAAGGCTCCCGACACAGCACTACGGCCACGCCGGTGGCAACAATTCCCGTCCATTGCCAAGCCGACAGCTGGCTCCGCATCTCCGGCGTGTTGGGCAGGTCCAGCTGCCAGCTGCCAGCCGGTGAACGGCCGATCAGCGGAACCCAGGCGCACGACCGGGTCCTGGGGCACCCAGGTCATCCGGCCGCTTTCCGGATCGACCACTTTCTGCAGGCAACGGACCAGGTCCTCCGAGCCCGACAGGACGAAGACATCGCCATCGTCGTAGCGAGGTAATCCCTTCTCCGTCCTGCGGGTGATACGGGGCAGCGCCAACTGCCAGCCCAGCCCGAAGATGCCGTTGCCGTTGCCGGAGCTGTACACAGGGAGAGTGATCGTCCGAAGCCGTTCCACCCGGGGGAGAGGGCGATCGGAATGCTGTGGTTCGCCGTGCCACTGAAGAGGTTCGCCTGAAATGTCCCGGCTTCTACGGCGGGCCCATAGACGGCAAGATCAACGCCGTGGACCAGGCCCGGTCGGAGGCAGCCGCCCGCCAGTCGGCGCACCGGCAGTCCGTGCTGGGACTGATCGCTGCCGGAACGACCCTGCTGATCGCCATCCCGGTCTACGTCTATCACTGGCACCGTGTGCAGGTGGAACGTCGCGAGCCCGCAGAGCTCAAGACCGTCTCGGCCCCATCAGGTCCGGCCGATTCGCCGGTGCCCGGGTTGTCGACCGGTGCACCGACCCCTTCAACCTGATCGGGCAGGGACGCGGTCTGTTCCGTCGAAATACCGGCCTGGCATGTCTCTCAGGGTCGCAGAATTTGAATTGCTCCTGGCAGCACCCAGGCGGTCAGCGGGGTCCGGCCGATGGGGTCGCCATCTGAATAGGCTTCCAGTGGCGGATCGACGAGGATTTGGATCCGTTGCGCTCGAAGGTGGCGCACGTCGGGACGCTGCCGGTGGGTGCCATTGCGCATCGCGAGCATCATCGCGACTCGGCCGCGCCTGGTGGTCTGCTCGAACATGAGCACGTCGAGCAGGCCGTCGTGCACATCCGCGCTGGGTGCCAGGGGAATTCCGCAGCCGTAGTAGGCGCTGTTGGCGATCGCCACACCGCTTCCGGTGTATTCGCTCGACCCACCGTCCGCGACGACCCGAAATGTCAGAGGTCTCATGGTGAGTGCGACGTGAAGTGCGGTGTAGCTGTAGGCGAACCGGCCCAGGTTGACCCTGAGTTTGTTGGCCAGCACATTGCTCAGAGAGTCGAAACCGACGTAGACGTTGCCGATCGCGACGTCATGGCTAGGTGTATCGCTGATCAGACCGGTCGCAACGGCGATGCAGTCCGCCGGGCGTGGTGCAGCTTCCAGCAGGACCTTGACGCAGCGGTCCAAGTTCGTGATGCCGACAGTCCGGGCGAAGTCGTTGCCGCGGCCGCAAGGCATCATCCCCACCGTTCCGCGATGCTGGGACGCTCCGGCGGCGACGGCCCGCAGCAGGCCGTCACCGCCGACGGCCACCGCCACGTCGCCTGCCTCCGCAGCCCGCGCCGCGAGTTCGGCGGCGTGCCTGCTCGAGGTGGTCATCGTCCCGCGTGCGGCCGCCCCGGCTGCCAGCAACGCAGTGGTGGTTTCCGTGCAAATCTTGCCCGCGCGTCCCCGGCCGGCGTGTGGATTCGCGATCAGCACAAACGATCTGGGGATCATGTTGGGAGCCGGTGCCGACTTCGGGCCGCGCTCGTCATTGCCCGACCGAATCCCGGGCGACCAGCACGCCGGGATTCATCACGCCGGTGGGGTCGATCTCACGCTTGATGGCAGCGAGCACTCTGATGCCGACGTCGCCGATCTCCGCTGCCAGCCACGGCCGGTGAACGGTACCGATTCCGTGATGATGGGTGACCGAGCCGCCCGACAGCAAGATGGCATCGGTGATAGCCCGTTTGGCGTGATCCCAGTAAGCGACCGGGTCGTCCGGCTGCCGACAGATCACCGTGAAGTAGAGCGAGGCACCGCCCCGGTAGATGTGAGAAATGTGGCACAGCACCAGCACCGGACCGGGAATAGCCGACGTGATCGCCGAGCGCACAGCCGCGTAAAGGGCGGGAAGGTCGGCCCATGACGAAACGGTTTCCACCGTCTCGGCAAACCCACCCGCGTCCAGCAGGGCGTCACGCAGGTACGGCCCATGGAAGCGCCCGGCCAACCATTCGTCGCCGAGTTCCCCGCCCAGTCTGACTGCGCCGGCCGCTGACAGATGTCCGGACGCAGCGTCGCGGTGTGCCGCGACCTCGGTAACTGTTCCCTCGAAACCGATCAGCAGGTAACAAGCTCCCGCTGTCTTTTCCCCGACCCCTGTGGCGTTCGCGAGCCCTGATGCCGTTTCGACCTCGTCCGAGAGTCGGACGATGGTCGGCGGTAAATCGTGTTGCGCGAGGTTGCGGAGCAATTCGACGCCCGAAGTGAAACTGGGCAGCTGCCATCCTTCGTACTTTCTGGCCGAAGGCGCTTCGCGCACCGCGAGGACGAGTTCGGTGATCACCCCGAACGCACCTTCGGACCCGAGTACGAGTTGGCGGAGATCGGGCCCGGCGGCATTGGCGGGTCCTCGGCCCAGACGCCAGGAGCCGGTGGGTGTTGCGAGCAGGACGCCGACGACCATCTGATCGAAGCGGCCGTAGCCCGCGGATGCCTGCCCGCTGGACCGGGTGGCGGCGTAGCCCCCGATCGAGGCGTGCTCGAACGACTGCGGGAAATGCCCGAGGGTGAGGCCGTGCCCGGCGAGCAGGGCCTCTGCCTGCGGGCCTCGCAACCCCGGCTGCATCGTGGCAGTCATCGACGCCCGGTCGACGCTCAGCAGCTCCTGCATCCGCCGGAGATCAAGTGCGATCATCCCGTCGAAATCGGCGGCCTCGGGTGCCAGACCGCCGACCACCGAAGTGCCCCCGCCGAACGGCACGACGGCGATACCGCTTGCCGCGCAACACGTCAGCACGCCAATCACCTCGTCGTGCGATCCAGGCAGGACGACGGCGTCGGGGGCGTCGACGACGTCCCCGCCGCGGATCCTGAGCAGATCCGAGGTGCTCTTCCCACGGCAGTGGGCGACGCGGGCGATGTCGTCGTCAACGACATTCGCCCTGCCCACGATCTCCGTCAGTGCCGAGAGCGCGGCAGGGCCGAGCCGGCCGGGCGCCGGTATCGGAGAGTCGCCGGGCGGGCGGGGTGTCCCCCCGATGCCCAGACCTGCGGCAAGCATGGCATGGGCACTCGCAGGGAGCGGTTGATGGCGTGCTGCAGTGCCCCAACCCCACCAGAGCGAATCCGTCGCCGGGGCGCGCACCGAACCGAACTCCGACATTCCGGCTGCCATCGGTAGAGTCTTCCACTTGATGCGACAGCCTCATCCGGGAGAATCAGCCATGCGGTTACGGCCGGGCAGGCAACTCGCCCTCCCGGCGCGGGTATCGAGTGCCAGCCTGACACCAGCGCGTCGTGCCGAGGACCTTGCCCGGGCTGCCGGCGGCGACCCGATCGATGTCCTGGTGATCGGCGGTGGCATCACCGGTGCTGGAGTCGCGCTCGACGCCGCCTCCCGCGGGCTGCGGACCGTTCTCGTCGAGGCGAACGACCTCGCCTTCGGAACCAGTCGATGGAGTTCCAAACTCGTGCACGGTGGCCTGCGTTACCTGGCGTCTGGCGATGTCGCCCTGGCGTACGAATGTGCTGTCGAGCGTGGGCACCTCATCCGGCACATCGCCCCCCACCTGGTGCGTTCCGCACCCATGCTGTTGCCTCTACTGCCAGGGGTCGGCGCGCCGCGGGCGGCGCTGTCGGCCGCCGGATTGTTCGGGGCGGATCTGTTGCGGCGCTTGGCCGGCACGCCCAGCAGGGTCCTGCCCCGGCCGCGGGTACTGTCCGCGGCCGGGGCGATCCGGCTCGCGCCCGGCCTGCTGGGCACCAGGGGCGGGCTCGAATTCCACGATGGGCAACTCACCGATGACGCACGTCTGGTTGTCGGAGTCGCACGCACGGCGGCCGCCCACGGCGCTTCGATTCTCACCCACCTCCGGGTCACCGAAATCGGCGCCGCCGGCGTCAGGGTGGTCGACGCGCTCACCGGCGAGTCCGGTGTTATCAAGGCCCGGGCCGTCGTCAACGCGACCGGCGTCTGGGCCAGCCAGCTGGCGCCCGAATTGGTTCTGCGGCCCAGTCGGGGAACCCACGTGGTACTGGACGGTGCGGCCCTCCCGGGCCTTCGGGCGAACCTGATGCTGCCGATACCAGGCGCGCACAACCGTTACCTGCTGGTACTCCAACAGCTCGGGGGCCCGATCTACCTTGGTCTCACCGACGAGTCGGTCGACAGCGTCGAGGATGTCCCCCAACCTCCGCGACGGGAGATCGACGAACTTCTGGGCATGCTCGCAGCGGTGCTGCACCGGGAGGTCAAGCCCGTTCATGTTCTTGGCGCCTTCGCCGGACTGCGTCCGATGCTGGATGACGGCGGTTCCGGCTCCACGTCAGATCTGTCACGTCGACACCACGTCGTCCGAGGCGAACACGGCGCGGTCCACGTTGTCGGCGGCAAGCTCACCACTTATCGGCGGATGGCGCAGGATGCCCTGGACGCTGCCATGGCACACTCCGGCCTGGTCGCCGGACCGTGCCGGACCCGGCTGCTGCCCTTGGTCGGCGCCGCGTCCCCTGCCCGTCTGGCCGCACTCGACGCTCCCACATCCCGGGTCGCCCGGTACGGCACCGAGGCTTCGATCGTCGCCGGGATGGAGCGCGACGAGCCCGCCCTCGCCGAACGGATCGCCCCGGGTGTTCCGGTGACGCATGCCGAATTGCGGTTTTCTGTCCTCCACGAGGGGGCGTTCACGGCCGACGATCTGCTGGATCGCCGCTTTCGAATCGGGCTCGTACCGGCGGATCGGGCCGCGGCCCTGCCCGCAGCAATGGCCGCCATCGCCGAAACCCGGTGAGCGGAGTCGTTTTGAGAAGCGAGTGGGAAGGCGGAACTAATCGACTCAGGCGGTGCGGGCCGCTGTGCCCTGACCGTTGTCATATGCCGCCGACAGCAACGGTATTTCCGACGTCAGCCCTCGCTGGGAGGCCAGCTTCGCCCAGCGGCGGGTGGCGGCGTCCACCTGTCGACACACCTCTCGCTTCCGCGAGGGTTTGTTCGAAGTCGGCGCAGAACAGAGCGGTAGTTATGCTGGCGGTGTTGTCATAAATCGATGGAGAGGCTGAGCTGTTCGGGCGCCGGATTCAGGTCGCAGGCCGGTGCCAACGCCCATCCCGCCCGCGCCCGCGGGAAACCGTGGTTACGAAGGTGATCATCGGTGTTACCGGTGAGAATCGAAAAGATGATCCGTCGGAACAGTCCCCGCAGGTCGGTCCGCGGGTGATTGTTGACGGTGCGGATCACCTCACCGATTTCCAGGTAACTTCGCTGCCCCCTCTCGGTGGCGGCGAGACCGTTATCGATTCTAGTGGTCACTAAATAGACCACTATCAGCTCAGCCGAGGTCGCCCGAGGTCTGGTGTCGATTTCGGCGGTCGCCGTTCGTACAGAAGTGACGGGCCGCAGCGGGTGGCCCGCGCGCTGGAAGGAGCCTGCTGTGGGTCGGTCAATAGGTGCGGTCATGAGCGTGACTCTCGACGGTGTTGTCCAAGGGCTGGGTCGCCCGGACGAGGACACTCGCGGCGGCTTCGCATTGGGCGGCTGGGGTGTGCGGTTCCAGGACGAGGTGATGGGCCGGGAGATGGCCAAGAGCATGAGCCGGCCCGGGGACATGCTGTTCGGCCGCCGCACCTGGGAAGACTTCACCAATGCGTGGAGCCGTTCGACAGACGGCAACCCGTTCACCACTCACATGAACGCGACCACCAAGTACGTGTGTTCGAGGTCCCTCCCCGACGTCGACGCCTGGGTGAATTCGGTGTTGCTGAGCGGCGAGGCCGTCGACACGGTGTCCGAGCTGACGGCGACACCCGGCAATGATCTGTTGATCGTCGGCAGTGCCTCCGTGGTCCGGGCCCTGCAGGTGGCCGGCCTCATCGACACCTACACACTGCTGATTCATCCCCTGGTCCTGGGCACCGGCGCGCGCCTGTTCGGCGACTCGGCAGCGACGGCCGAGTTCGAGCTGGTCAGTAGTGTCGCCACCACCAAGGGCGTCGTCATCGCGCAGTACACCCGCCGCTGAACGGAGCAACGATGCCGCTGTACCTGCTCTCGATCTACCAGCCGGACGGCGACGGGCCCGGCCCCGACTCGATGGCCCGGATCGTTGCTGACCTGCAGCAACTCAACGACGAACTCCGCGAGAGCAGCTCATGGGTTTTCACCGGCGGCCTCCACGCCGCGTCCAGCGCGACCGTCGTGCGATCCGACGGAATGATCACCGACGGCCCCTACGTCGAGGGCAAGGAGCACATCGGCGGCATCTGGTTGATCAACGCGCCCGACTTGGACGCGGCCCTGACCTGGGGACGAAAGGCCGCCGCCGCCACCACCCTGCCGATCGAGGTCCGCCCGTTCCGGGACGTGGCCCCCTACTGATGCGATGACCCAGGAGCCGATCGCGGCCGTCTTCCGCGCCGAGTACGGCCGCGCCGTCGCTGTCCTGACCCGCACGCTTGGCGACATAGACGTCGCCGAGGATGCCGTCGCCGACGCGTTCGCCGCCGCCCTGGAGCGGTGGCCGGCCGAGGGCGCGCCCCCGACCCCGGCCGGCTGGATCATCACCACTGCGCGCAACCGGGCCATCGACCAACTGCGCCGCGCGTCGGCCGGCGCACTCAAGCAGGCGGCGGCCGCCATCGTGAACGCCCCGGCCGAACGCGTCGAGGAGGGCGCAGTGAACGACGACCAGCTGCGACTCGTATTCACCTGCTGCCACCCGGCGCTGGCTCGGCCGGCCCAGGTGGCGCTGACCCTGCGCCTGCTCGGCGGGCTGTCGACGCCGGAGATTGCGCGGGCGTTCCTCGTTCCGGAGGCGACCGTGGCGCAGCGGATCGTCCGGGCGAAGGCGAAGATCCGCGTCGACCGAATCCCATACCGCGTGCCCCACGACGCTGACCTCCCCGAGCGCCTCGACGCGGTGCTCGCCGTGCTGTTCCTGATCTTCAACGAGGGCTATGTCGCGACGGCCGGCCCCGATCTCATCCGACCTGACCTGTGTGCCGAAGCGATCCGGCTCGCCCGCCTCATGGTCGAACTGATGCCCGGTGAACCCGAGGCGGCCGGACTGCTCGCACTCATGCTCCTGACCGAGGCTCGCCGCTCGGCCCGCACCGATGCCACCGGCGCGCTCGTCCGGCTTGCCGACCAGGACCGGTCCCGCTGGAATTGGGATTTCGTCGCCGAGGGCCGAGTGCTGGTCCGGGCCTGCCTGCGGATCAACCGTCCGGGCCGCTACCAACTCCTCGCCGCGATAAACGCCGTCCACACCGACCCGGTGACCGACTGGACGCAGGTACTGGGGCTCTACGACCAGCTGATCCACCTCGACCCTGGCCCGGTGGTCGCGCTCAACCGGGCGGTCGCCGTCGCCGAGGTCGAGGGTCCCGCTGCCGCGCTCCTTCTCATCGACGAGTTACACCTCGACCATTACCACCTGCTGCACGCCATCCGCGGGGATCTGCTCACCCGACTCGGAAGATCGGACGAGGCGCGCCAAGCCTTCGGCACCGCCGCCCGGCTCACCCACAACGAAGCGGAACGCGCCTATCTCTTTGCGCGCCGCGACGCCACGGCTTGATGCCGGAGCAATGTATTCCGGTGCGTCGCTCTTCCGCAGCCTCATCAGGTTGAGCAGGAGGGTATTTGTTCCGGCCGCGGGCTCTACGTAGTACCCGCGAAGAATGGGCAATTCCTGCGATGAGGGGACCACATGTCGGATTCTGGTCAGACCCGGCGAATTGTCGTCGACGGCGCACCGGGGCCGTTGCATTCCTCGCCATTTGTCTTCCTGAACATCGCCGTGATGCAGACAGTCGGCCGGGCATATTTCAGCGTGTACAAGGCGGATATGGCGCCACGACCGATAACTTCGTGCGTGGACTGGTTCGCCACCGGCGGGGTCATCGGGGGCAGCATTCTCAGCCGCTGCCAGATGATCCCAGGCCCGTCGAACCCGCTAGTACCGAAATGAAAGGCATCCGGACTCCGGCGATAAATGCGTCCTGACCGCGCCGCCATTCCTGGTCAAGGTCTTCCTCAGGTCCCGCTCCGGTGAGGCCCGATTCCAGTTCCGATCCCGCCGCCACGTCGGTATCCGACCGAGCGACGCCATCCAGCTCCCATACGGCGAGGTGGTGCCGGAGGCGTTCCCGTCCGGTCAACTCCTCGACTCCGACAACGGCTCGATGGACTGGGACGACACGGACACGAAGTGGTTCCGGACGGACGGGCCCACCGTGGAGCTGAATCGGAAACTGATGGCTCAGATCCGAGTACGCCGGACCAGGGGTGCCACACCGTTCACGGTCGCCCTCATCCGGGAGAAAGTGCCCGGCATCTGGGAGATCCTCGACCGCGTCGACGCGCCACTGGGGGAGGCGAAACTCACCGCAGTCGTGGGTAAGGGGGAAATCGTCTACCTGCAGGGCGCCCGTCACGATGCCGTATTCGGCGATCTCGAGTTCGACGTCAAAGCCAGCGGCGACGTCACCCTGGTGCTGTGCCGGGCCCACGGCGCAACCCGGCTCATCTGCACCGAGGAGACCGGCGGTTGGGGCGCCGACGACATCGAACTCGGCATCACCGCCGACGCCGTCGAGGTCGTCTACCTCGACAACGACGCAATCGGCGACTTCGAACAGGACCCGATGCGAGACCTCAACCAGTGGGTTCCGGCGTTCGTCCCGTACTTCGGCGGCGTCGAATTCATGGTCAAGGAACTCGACGACATCGGCCACGACGACATCGGCCGGGAAACGCTGCGCCCCTGAGCCGACCTGGCCGGTTGGGACCGCTTCGAGGTGACCGACCCGATCTCTCCCGGCCACTGGCACGGGCTGCTGCGGGTGGATGTCGACGACGGCCGTTACGACGTCGAATTGACCGTCACCACCTGGGACGAACAGTTCTGATTTCGGAGAGCCCTTCCGGCCCAGGCCCTTTCCGCAGACCGAACCGCTTGGCAGTGACCGGCGAAACAGAGGGCAGTCGGCCTGGGCCTACGGTGGAACGATGATCTCTGCTCACATCCGGTTCTACTTCGACCCGGTCTGCCCGTTCTGCTGGTTGACGAGCAAATGGATCCGGATGGTGCAGGCCGAGCGGGGGTTCGCCGTGGACTGGCGGTTCATCTCGCTGCGCCTGATCAACTCCCACATTGACTATGACGCACACTTCCCGCCGGAGTACGAGGCCGGGCACACGGCTGGTCTGCGGTTGCTACGGGTGGCCGCCCGGGCGCGGGCCGAGCACGGGTGGCAGGTACTGGACCCGCTGCAGGCCGCCTTCGGGGCGCACATCTTCGACACACCCCCACCTCCCGAGGTCACCGACGAGCAGGAGCGCCGCGAGCGGCGCGGGACCCGAGGGTTCGTCGAGCCGATCCTCCGCGAGGCCGGGCTGCCCACCGAGCTGGCCGATGCCTTGGACGACGAGTCCTGGGATCGCGAAATCCGGGCGGACGGCGAGGAGGCACTGCTGTTGACCGGTAAGGATGTCGGCACTCCGATCATCCACTTCGACCCTCCGCAGGGCGTCGCGTTCTTCGGCCCGGTGATCAGTCGGCTTCCGGACAGGGACACGGCGGGAGAGCTGTGGGACCACGTCGTGGGTTTGGCCCGGTTCCCCGGGTTCGCCGAGCTGAAGCGCAGCCTTCGGGAGCAGCCCCAGCTGGTGGGTTTCGGAGTGGCGACCGGCACCACCGGTCAGGAAGAGGACTGGCACGCCGGCAGTCGCCGACCGAAGAAGTGAGGACCGGAATGACGCAGATTCCCATGCGCACCCACGAGCAGTCGACCGTCATCGGGGCCACCCCGGAGGCGCTCTACGACCTGGTCAGTGACGTCACCCGCACCGGCGAGTGGAGCCCGGTCTGTACGGCCTGTTGGTGGGACGAGGAAGGCGAGGCGGGCCAGGTCGGCGCCTGGTTCACCGGCCACAACGAGTTGCCGGAGCGCACCTGGGAGACCCGGTCCCAGATCGCCGCGGCCGACCGGGGCCGGGAGTTCAGCTGGATCGTGGGCGGCAGTTTCGTCCGGTGGAGCTTCACCTTCGAGCCCGACGGTCAGGGCACAGTGCTGACCGAGAGCTGGCAGTTCCTGCCCGCCGGGATCGCGATGTTCCAGGAGAAGTATGCCGACCGGGCGGCGGCCGAGATCGACGCTCGCACCCGGCTGGCTCATGACGGGATTCCCCGGACGCTCGCAGCGATCAAGCTGATCGCCGAAACCTCCTGAGTCCGTCGCCACATCGGGATGGAGGCAGGGCGGCGACCGCTACGAGAATGAACCGACGTCGGCGCATGCAGGCGATCTTGGACCGGTTCGAGGTACTGCCTTTCGACGTGAGCGCCGCTGAGTACTACGGGACGCTGGCCGCTCTTGTCGGCCGGCACGGGCGGAGCCCGCGACCACGCCGCCTTGACCTGCAGATCGCGGCGACAGCAGCCCGCCACGGCTTGAAGCTGCTGACCCGAAACGGCGGGGACTTCGCCGGCTTGGAGTCCGCGCTCGACGTGGTCGACCTGCCCAACCAGCCCTGACCGCCGGGGCGCCGTCCTCAGCAAGAAATTAGGGGCGGAACACGTACGCGGCGTTGCCGAAAGTCGGTCGACACGTCGAGTGCCGCGAGGCAGGATGGCCAGGTGGAGCGGCTGCACGAGGACCAGGTCAAGGTGGAGCTTGAGGTTGTGCGGCACCTGATCGACGAGCAGTTTCCGCAATGGGCCACATTGCCGCTTGAGCCGCTCGCGACCGGAGGAACGGTCAACGCGATCTTCCGCCTCGGTGACCATCTAGCTGCCCGTTTTCCGCTACGCGATGAGCCGGTCACGCAGGTGAGCGCCTGGCTGAACGCAGAAGCCGCTGCTTCGGCGGAGTTTGCCGACGTCAGTACGGTGCCTGCGCCCCGGCCCGTAGCTCTCGGACAGCCAGGACACGGGTATCCGATGCCATGGGCGGTCCAGACCTGGGTGTCGGGGTGTGACGCCACAGTCCGCGACCCAGGACAGTCGACCGACTTCGCCTCCGACCTGGCCCACTTGATCAAGACACTCCGCTCGACCAATGTCGACGGTCGCCGCTTCGCTGGCTTGGGCCGAGGGGGTCACCTCACCGATCACGACCCATGGATGAGCACCTGCTTCGCGCGCAGCGAAGGACTGCTCGACGTGGTCCGGCTCCGCAAGATCTGGGCAGAACTCAGAGAACTACCGGAAGTGGACGCCGACGTGATGACCCACGGTGATCTGACCCCGGCGAACGTATTGGTTCAGGACGGCCGATTGGCCGGCGTCTTGGACACTGGTGGTTTCGCGCCCGCCGATCCGGCACTCGATCTGATCGCCGCCTGGCACTTGCTGGAATCGGGACCGCGTGAGGTGTTCAGCTTGGCTCTTTGTTGCCCGGACATCACCTGGCGGCGCGGAATCGCCTGGGCGTTTGTGCAGGCAATGGGCGCCCTCTGGTACTACGCGGCATCGCACCCCGTCATGAGCAATTGGGCACGGCGCACTCTGAACCGGATTTCGGCCGCAGACCAACGCTAACGGAAGTATGTCGGGATATTGTGCGTATACGGGCTCATTGCTGCAGATCAGAGACGTACCCGAGGAAGCCAGGCGGGGGCTGAAGGCCCGAGCGGCCGCTCGTGGCCAGTCGCTCAACGCCTACCTGCTCGACCCCATCGAGCGGGAACCGCCCGCCCCACCGTCGCCCAAGTATTGGACCGGGCCGCGCGACGTGCAGAGCGGGCGAATGCCCCAGCCGTGGGAGTGATCGCCGCCGAGCGTGGCGAGCGGGACGATCAGCTGAATTCCCTATCGCGCGGGTGGTCGTCGTCGACTGCGTGGCCGAGCTCGACGCGCTGACCGCGGTGCCGGGCTGCGAAGATCTGCGTGCCGCGCTCGCCGGCGAAGACGAAGACGTGGACGCCCCGACGTTTGGCCGGGTCTATTTGGCCGGGTCTATTCGGCCGGGTCTATTCGGGTTGTCTGTGCGCCTGACATTGAGGCGGGTAGCGAGCGCCCGAGCCTGTTGCCGTGCTGGCGAAGGTGAATCCGCGAAGCCAGACCCGTCCGCCGAGTGTGCGGTCGTTTGAACAGGTGATGAACTCTGCCGTGCGGCCTTGTTTCGGCCGGCGGGGACCGGGTTGGGTGGGGACGGTGACG
>JBBRDH010000102.1:0-19487 GCA_038204125.1 Mycobacteriales bacterium | reverse complement strand
GTCGGACGTGGACCATGTGAACGCCCACGCCACCTCGACACCGCTGGGCGATCGACTCGAGGCCGCGGCCCTTCGCTCCGTGTTGGGCTCCGGGTTCATCGTTTCCGCGACGAAATCGATGACCGGGCACCTGCTGGGTGCGGCCGGGGCGATAGAGGCGGTGGCAACGGTGCTGGCCGTTCGGCATCAGGTGGCCCCGCCGACGCCGACCCTGCGGGAACCGGATTCCGATCTGGGTCTGGAAGTCACCAGGAATGCGGCAATGAATGTGTCGATACGGGCGGCACTCTCGAATTCCTTCGGCTTCGGCGGGCACAACACCGCGCTCATATTCACCCAATTCTAGAGCTGAAACCGACTGTCGGGCGGCCGGTCCGTCCCGGAGATCGGTCGTCGACTGCAGAAGTGCCGGTTCTGCGACCGGGTGCGGTGGGCCCACCGGTGGCTCGGGCCGACGGCGGCCGCTTCCCATTCCCGCTGGTTCGCAGATCGAGTCACCCGGATCAGGCGCAAGGTCTCGCCACGCGTCGGTTTATGGGCTAAGGTGACTCAGAGCCACACCACGTTCACACTGAGTACCCGTACCCGATGGCCCTGCACCGGTCTGCTACCTGGTGCAGGTATTATTCGAATACGCGAATTCACTGCCCCGGACCCCGGCAGTCGGTCTACATCCACCCAACCGGCTCGCCACAGGGGTCCACATGTCACTCGACGTCAGTTACGTTCCTGCCCTTGATCTTTCGCCGCCGACACCACTGGCTGGGCAAGTCCGGGCACGGGCCTACAGCGGCCCGGCGCACGGTTCTTCGTGGCTCCTTCCGCCGGGTCCGCCGCCCTCTCTGGTGGTCCCTCCGGCGGATTCCCATGCGGTATGGATGTACCGGCTGGTCCGCGACCGGCGTCACCTCCGCCCGGTTCGCGACATATTCGGCAATCTGCTGTACGTGCCCTATCGCAGCCTCGATGCTTCGGCCGACGCAACAAACGCGAATGACTTCCCTGCCGCTGCGGAGGGTGAGCGATGACGGCCCGCCCGCAACCCGGGGTCGGAATGCCGGACCGCCGGTCGGCAGAAGGCCGCTCGTGCAATGGGCTTCGCGGTCGAAGCAGGCACGGAAACCTGGGCCGGCGGTGACATCGCCCCCGGCCACACTGCCGTCGCCGATTGGACCACCGATCGTGGCGCCTGCCGCCAAGGAAGTCGCCAGAAGGACGTCCGTCGCCACAGCTGAGCTACTCCAGAGACTCGCCGGCGGTGATCAGACTGCATTTGCCCAGTTGTACGAGGCAACCAGTCCTTCGATCATCGCAGCGGCACGCCGGCTCCTGCGCGATCCTCACCAGGCGGAGGAAGTCGCCCATGAGGTGTTGCTCGAAATCTGGCAGCGGGCCGCTCAGTACGACGCCGCACAGGGTTCGGCGTCGGCCTGGATCTCCCGGATCACCCATGCCCGTACCGTCGATCGCATACGTCAATCCCAGGCCAGCCGGCAGCGAGACGACCGCTATGCCGGGAGCGATATCGACCGGAACATCGACCTTGTCGCGGAGTCGACGACGCAACGTATCGACTGCACGACCGTACAGACCGCCCTCACTTCTTTGACAGCGCTGCAGCGGGAATCGATCTATTGGGCGTTCTATTGCGGTAAGACATATCGCGAGATCGCGTCGATTCTGGGCACCCCTCTGCCGACCGTGAAGGGCCGTGTCCGGGACGGTCTGCTCCATCTGCGCCGGATTCTGGACGAAGGCGATTTCGCCCTTGCCCTGACGATGGACGCAGACTCGCGATCCGGGTCGATGACAGCGGCCGCTGCTGCGCAGGTTCGACCAGCGGATCCGCGTCGCGATGGGCGAGGTGGTTCGGCCATGGCCGGGCGGCGTGCCGTTCAGGTCAGGCAGCGAGCCACTCGTTCCCCGGTGGTCCAGGTGCTCTGCCGCTCAGGCTAGGTGCGGTGTTACCCGGCCAGGTGCGGTGTCACTCGAGCCAGGCGCTGTGGCACCCGGTCAGGAGAAGCGGCAGTGGCGGCCAGTGGAGGCGCCCACCTGGCTTGCTGCCGTTCCGGACCGAGCCGATTACCGGGTCTTTGACGATTCCTCCGGCCTGCGCTGTCCCTACCGTTCAGGGGCGCGCTGTGCCAGACTGACCCTTGATCAGGGGTGGGGCCGGATCGCGGCGGCAGGTCGGTGGTCAAGCGTCTCACTGGCAGGTACGGGGCGTTCGACCAGGAGGCTGCGGATGTCGGCTAACGACCTGGACTACGTGGCGCTACTGCATGCGCTGCCCGATCCGAGCTTGCTGCTGACGCCGCAATTCGTCGTGGTCGAAGCCAACCCGGCTTACTTCGCGGCCACCACCATTCCCCGATCCGACCTGGTGGATCAGAACCTCTTCGAGGTGCTCCCGGACCGGGGGGACGAATCGACCGCAGCGATTCGAGCCGTCCGGGCTTCCCTCGCCGAAGTTCTGCGGACGAGGGAGACCCGTACCTCCGGGATCGGTCGCTATGACCTTCCAGTGTCCCCCGGCGGCCGCCCCCGTCGCCGTTACTGGAGCCCGGCCAATTCCCCGATCCTGAATTCGAGGGACGAGGTCCAGTTCATCCTGCATCGCGGGCTCGACGTCACTGCCGCCCGCGGCATCCTGGGCAAGGTCGTCGTCAACGCGGCCGACCAACTCGCCGATGCCGGGAACAGCTTTGACCCCGACGTCCTGCACTTCGCCGAATACATGGCCGATTCCCGCTCAGATGATGCTGCGCAACCGGAACTTCGGGATCAGATCGCCGAACTGGCCGCGGTGATCGATGCCCGGTCGATCATCGAGCAGGCCAAGGGGGTCCTGATGGCGACGGCCCACATCTCGGCGGATCAGGCCATTGCGCTGCTGAAAGCCCAGTCCCAGCACACGAACACCAAGGTTCGTGATGTCGCCGCCGACCTGGTGGCAGCGCAACAGCGAATCCTCGGCGATCTGAGGTCGACCGGCTACCGGGTGCCGGCTCCTGCCTTTCGGCGGTAGGACCGGGGACCGCGGACCGCCGGCCCCCGATGGTGCCTGCGGCCGCGTGACACCCGTTGAGCCACGCCGTCAATCACTGGCCCACTTCCTCAACCAGGCACACCGGGACCGCTGTGCGCTTCGCCGGGCGTGCCCACCCGGGGCTTATCGTCGGCGGGCCGGAGCGGTCTCCGCAGCGGCGCTCTGTTCGACTTCCAAAAGTTGTTCGCCTCGGCGCTCCTCTTCATAGGCTTGGCGGCCCCCCCGCAGACCGAACAGGTGTTTGGAAAGAAGAAGGTACAGCACGGCAGCGATATTGATGATGAAAGCCAGTCCGCGGGTCCAGGTGATCCCTTTGAGCAGTTCGCGGACCTCGAGCGGAAGGAACAGGGAAGTTGCGACTACCGCGAAGTACTCCCCCCACCTCTTGAGCCGCCATAACCCGACTCCTTCGATGAGTTGGAGCGCGGAATAGGCGGCCAGCAACACGGCGATCAGGGTGAGCCGACCGGGGTTCTGGTTGAGCGCCTTCTCCAGGTCCTTCACCAGCGCCATCTGGTCCACCTGGATGCCAACAGCTCGAAAAGCCGGCAGGTCACGATTCAACGTTGCGGAAATCACATCCTGTGAGTCCCGGAACTTCAGCACCGCCCAGACCGCTGCACCCAGCAGTGCAGCGCGAACGAGACGCTCGACCGCCAGTAGCCGGAGAACGGTGGCTTGCCGAAGGGCCTTGCCGCGCAGTACAAGAGGTGCTTCGTCGGCGGGACCGCTCGCGGTCGGCGTGCCGAGAACGAAGTCGCCGCACCGTAGACAGCGCCAGGCTTCGCCGGCCGGCCCGGAAATTCGGAGCCGGTCGGCCAGGTCCTTCTCGTCGGGTCGGTACGTAGCGTGCCCGTGCCTTCCGCAGGCGCGAAGTTCCCAGCGATTGGGTTTGGCGTGCCCCGTCGGGGTCTGCCCCGTCACGGCCTGATCCGCGACGGACCGTTCGGCGGCGGTCGGACCGGCCAGTGTCGAACCGGCCAGTGTCGGACCGGCCAGTGTCGGACCGGCCAGTGTCGAACCGGCTGGGTTTGTGCCGGTCACCTTCGAAGGGCTGATCTCCGAATCATCGACCCCTGAATCGGTGACAGTTGGTTCGGCCAACGCTCTCTCCTTTCGATCGGCCACCCGGATTGCGCGGCGTGAGCGTCCTCATCGACCGACAAGGTCGGCGGTTTCTATTGCTGCCCGAATGTGCAGCAGGCTGGCCAGCCCGACCAGCAGGACCAGGACGGCGGCCAGGGCCCCCGCGGTGAGCCGCCCGGTTCTGGGCTGGGCGGCGGGGTCCAGCAGTGCCTGGACCCGGGTGACCACCGAATGTGACACGGCCGCGAGATTTCCGAGCGGAGAATAGTACGGGGGCCGATCCACGACGGGCCCTGCGGAAACCCGACTGCCGCCAGCACGCAGCGCCGACCGCAGCAGAGCCACCCGGGCAAGAGTCCGGCCGGTCATCCGCCGATCACCGCAGGCGGCCGCGGCGTCCTCGTCGGCCCACCGCTCCACCGCGAGCCGGATGGCATCACCGACGCTGCGCAGCAACGGATTCGCCGCCGCCGCGATGTCGACTGCGTGGATGTACAAGTGATGGCGCCGACCCAGGTGGGACAGCTCGTGGGCGGTCAGGATGCGGCGCTCGTCGCTCGACAGGACGGCGAGGAGTCCGCTGCTGATGATCACCCGGCCCCTCGTCCCGGCGATGGTGAACGCGTCGATCGAATCATCGTCGACGACGATCACCGGATCGGCGGGGGTGATGCTCCGGCACACTCTGTCAGCCCGGAGCAACGCGACAACGATCGAGAGTGTCCGATAACCGGCCCGGCCCAGCAGCACCGCAACAGCCACCGCCGCGGCGGTCCCCAGCCAACCCGGAATCGGCACCTCCGCTCTCAGTTGCCCGGCGGACCATCGACCCTGCGCGATCGGGCCGATCCGGGCCACCGCCGCCAGCCCGGCAGCAGTCAGGGCGATTCCGGTCGCCAGCGCCAGACTGACCGAGCAGACGCACAGGAAGAGCACCGCCTCGAGCGGCCGCAGAATCCGGACCAGGGCATCTGCCGTCCTGGCGAGGAGCAGGCAGGCGAGCATGGCGACGACTGCTGCGCCGATCGTGAGGAGCATCCTCACAACTCCGAACGGTGGACGTGATCGAGAAAGCCGGCGAGCAACCGTTCTTCGTCGGCGTCGAGCTCGGCGACAAAACTGGCCAGCACCCCGGCCCGATCGGAACCGTCCGACAGGAGCCTGCGCATCCGGCGAGCCGTCACCGCCGACTGCAGCGCCTCGGGCGGCGCCGCCAGCTCGTACAGGTAGGCCCGGCCCGCCTTGATCTGCCGCAGGGCTCCTTTCCTTGTCAACCGGGCGAGCGTGGTCATCACTGTGGTGTAGGCCGGGTCACCGGGCAACTGCTTCTGAACGGCCGCAACGGCCATGGGTCCGCCGGCGGTTGCCAGGGCGGCGAGGACGGCCCGCTCCAGGGCGCCGGGTTGTCGTCGGTCAGCCACTCCGGCCTCCTTCGTCTACTATCAATCGGTTAGTACTACTCGTCTCATCGTTACCAGTGTTCCACAGCCCACGGTCGGCGACCGGGAAGGATTCGGAGTGAACGCATTGGTGAATGCAGCAGTGAACGCAGCGGTGAACGCCGTGGCGAAAGCAGCGGGCAGAGGCTGGAGCGTCCGGACAGCCAGGCCTGCAAGGTCCCCCCGGCGGCCCGGGCCCGCGGCGATCGTCGAGTTGGAGCCGGCCGCATGAGTGCCTTGTCATACCTGGAGGCCATCGTCATCGGCGGGCTGCAGGGCGTCACCGAACTTTTTCCGGTGTCCAGCCTCGGCCACTCGGTGATCCTGCCCGCACTGCTCGGGGGCCGGTGGGCGCGGGACCTCGATGTGTCGAGTCCGGAATCACCCTATCTGGCGTTCGTCGTCGGTCTGCATGTGGCAACCGCCGCAGCACTGCTGTTGTTCTTCTGGCGGGACTGGATCAGCATCATTGCAGGTTTCGTCACCTCGATCAGGCACCGCCGGATCTCCTCCGACCCGGAGCGGCTCGCGTGGCTCATCGTCCTGGCAACGATTCCGGTCGGAATCAGTGGTCTGCTCCTGGAACACCTTTTCCGGACGGTCCTGGGAAAACCGATGCCGGCGGCTGCTTTCCTCGTCGCGAACGGCCTGATTCTCCTGCTGGGCGAGCGGCTCCGGCGCAAGGCTCCGGTTGGCCGGCTCACCCCCGGAGGCGAAGAAACGTCGAGTCGGGGAATCGACCCGGACGAGGGCTTCGAGGGCAGGGAGGCCGACCTGCGGTCCGACACGCGGCTCGCCGGGCTGACGATGAAGCGCGGCATCCTGATCGGCTGCGCTCAGATCCTTGCACTGCTACCGGGTATCAGCCGGTCGGGAACGACGATGGTGGCCGGGCTGATCCAGGGATTGTCTCATCGGGACGCGGCCCGCTTCTCGTTCCTGTTGGCGACACCGGTCATCCTGGCGGCCGGCGTCCTCAAGGTTCCGGATCTTTTCGGGCCGTTGGGCGCCGGGATCAGGGGTCCGATCATCGCGGGCAGCCTGGCTTCCTTCCTCTGCGCGTATTCCGCGGTGCGGTTTCTCGAAAAATACTTCCGCACCAGGACGCTGCTGCCGTTCGCGATCTATTCGGTCGTGGCCGGCGCTCTCTCGTTCGTGGTGCTCGCCGCTCGCTGAATCATCCGACCGGCTGACGGTCGGGTGCCGAAGGCGGTTCTTCGTCGGCCCGGTACTCGTCCTCCTGGGCCTGCTTCTCCTCGATCTTGCGTTTCACCCGGCCCAGACCTGGCACCGCGCCCAGGATTTCACTCAATTCCCGGGCCATGTCCAGCAGGTCACGGAGGTCGGGAGCGACCGTACCCAGGGTGTCGATGACCGGGATGATGTCCGTCTTGAACGTGAGCGCTATCTCCGGGACGAGGTCGACGATGGCCACCATCCCGGCCACCTCTTTGTGGCTGGTGGTCGCCGCGAGCTCGCGAAGAATGGGTTCCAGCGTTTCCAGGGTGGGCTGCAGTCGATCGATGAGGGGCGTGAGCCGTGATGTCAGGCCCGCCGCGCTGGTGACCACTTCGTTCGTGCGCAGCACCGCAGCAGCCGCCCCGGCCTGGGTGTGCTCGATACCCCCGATGAGCGTCTCCACCCGCCCCAGCAACGTCTCGACCCGACCGATCACCGTTACCACCCGCGGAATGAGCGACAAAGCGGTTTCGACGGCCTCATAACTCTTCGCAGGCAGGCCGAACAATTCGTTGACGGAAGGAAGCGGAAGCCGCATCGGTCACCTCGCGGACAGGCCCACCATCGGCGTGGGCGATCCGGACCAGTGTGCCCTGCGATGGGTTTCCCGACGTCGGCACGGTCCGGGATTCCGGGCCCGTCATCACCGGCCGCGGCGGCTCCTCGCGAGCCAGCCGAAGATCGCGCCCACGCCGAAGATGAGGGGACCGGATGGCGCCGCGCCCCGGCCCGCTCCGCGCTGGTGCGATCGCCGTTGACCAGTGAGCTCCACCGACTCGGGGTCCACCGGAGTGCCGGCGTTCGCGATTCCCGTGCTGAGCACCGAAACCGGCTGCGGAACCGCTGTCGCAATCCACGCCGCTACGAAGAGCACCACCGTGGCGACGAAGTCGAAGAAGAACAGCAGGCCGATGATCGGGCCGAACACCTTCGCCGACACCGAACTGAGCAGCGCCGGAAACAAGACCGTCAGTCCGAGTTTCAGGATCTCGAAGGCGGCGCCTGCCATCGCGGACCCTCTGATGAGTGCCTTGCGCGAAGGGGGATAGGAATTTGGCGGCAGAACCGTATAGATTCCAAGAAATATCAGCGTGTCGGCAACAAAGGCCAACAGCAACGGCCCCACGGTGAACACCGGTGTCAGAGCGGTGATCCGGTCCAGCCCGAGCCAACGGAGCACAAGGCCCTGGGCGGTGGACCCGATGGTGGTGAGGGCCAGGGAAACTGAAACGGCAACCCCGAAGATCACCAGGTAGCGCAGACTCTTCCAGTAATACCGGGGCAGGCTCTCGGCGGCGATTTCCTGGTTGTCATCAAAATCGGGCCGCCATTGCGCCTGGATGGCGCTCCGCACATTTCCCATCCAGCTGACCCCGGAATAGAGCGCGACGACAAGCCCGATGATGCCGACCGTCAGTCTGGTATTGATCGCGTTCTCGAGCAGAGGCGCAACCTGGATGGAGAGTCGGCCCGGAATCTCCGCCGCGATGGAGGCTTCGAGGTTGACCAGGGTCTGCGGGTGGGCCTTGAGGACGAAGCCGGCAATGGAGAACCCGACCATCAACAACGGCACCACGGCGAGGAATGAGAAGTAGGTGATGGCGGCGGCGAACTGCAGGCCGAGGCGGGCATTGAACCTCTCCACGGCGCGGACGATGTGCTCGACGCTGCGCCGGCGCAGGAGGCGCTTGACGACGGACTCCTTTGCGGGTCCGGCCCCCTGCACAGCCCCGCCGTCGGCCACCCACGCGTCGGCCATCTGCCCCCCGATCCGCCCGCGCCACCGCCGGACGGCGCTCAACCGAAGCAATTATTCCAGCCGGCCCCGGGTTCAGGGCTTGAGGACCACCTTCACGCAACCATCGGCCTTGTCCTGGAACGTCTTGTAGGCCTTCGGCGCCTCATCGAGCGGCACGGTGTGTGTGGTCAGATCCAGCACGCCCAGTGGGTCGGACGCGTCCTCCACCAACGGAATGATGTCGTCCGTCCACTTCCGCACATTGCACTGACCCATTCGGATCTGCAGCTGCTTGTCGAACATGTCCATCATCGGCAGCGGATCGGCCGTTCCCCCGTAGACACCGCTGATCGACACGGTGCCGCCGCGGCGGACTGCGCCGATTGCATAATTGAGTGCGGTCAGCCGGTCGACCCCCGCGGTGTCGATCATCTTTTTGGCCAGGGCTTCAGGCAACAGACCGGCGGCGGCCTGAGCGGCTTTGGCGATTGCTGATCCGGTTCCGCCATGAGCCTCCATGCCGACCGCGTCGACCACCGAATCCGGGCCCCGGCCTGCGGTGAGGTCTCGCAGCGCCCCGGGTACGTCGTCGACCCCGGTCGGGTCGAATGTCTCGATTCCGTGCCGCTCGGCCATCGCGCGCCGCTCGGCGACCGGCTCCACCCCGATCACCCGGTGACCGAAGTGCCGCCCGATCCGGGCCGCGAACTGGCCGACCGGACCCAGGCCCAGCACGGCCAGCGTCCCGTCCTGCGGCACGTCGGCGTATATAACGGCCTGCCAGGCGGTCGGCAGGATGTCGGACAGGAACAGATACCGCTCGTCCGGGCCCTCCGCCGACACTTTGATCGGCCCGTACTGGGCCTGCGGTACCCGAAGGTACTCGGCCTGGCCGCCCGGCACCGATCCGTAGAGCTCGGTATAGCCGAACAGGGTGGCCCCCTTGCCCTGGGCTCGGACCTGAGTTGTCTCACACTGCGATTGGAGGCCACGTTCGCACATGAAGCAGTGACCGCAGGAAATGTTGAAGGGGACGACAACCCGGTCTCCGGGCGCTATGTGGGTGACCGCAGCACCGACTTCCTGGACGATCCCCATCGCCTCGTGGCCGAGGATGTCGCCGGAGTTCAGGAACGGTCCGAGCACCTCGTAGAGGTGGAGATCGGAGCCGCAGATCGCGGTCGAGGTGATTTGGACGATGGCATCCGTGGGTTCCTGCAGCTGCGGATCGGGAACCTCGTCGACGCGGACGTCGCGTTTGCCATGCCAGGTCAGAGCTTTCACGGGCAATCCCCTCGGGAGAAAAGTTCGATCACCCCCCTTGTTCCTCAATCCGGGCCGGATAAAACCTCCGGGCCGGGCCGCCGCACAGCAACTACCACCGATCGGGTACGCGAGAATCCCGCCGGACCGCCAGGGGTCGACGGTGGCAGGTGGGCAAGGGGGTCTGTCCACCCGACACGGGCGGGTGGTGAGCTCATTCCGGGCAGTCGACTGCGGGTACGCGATCGGAAAACGACCGCAAATTGCTTCGGGCAGGTCGGCCCGGGATCGGGAGGAGGGTCAGATCCGGGCGTCGGCCAGGGGCCAGTAGCAATCCGGACCGGCGTTGGCGAATTCATCCCGTCCGACGTGCGGTTGAGCAACGCGGGTCGGGGAGTGCGCCGAGCGCCGCACTCCGACCGGCTCGGCGGTGGACGTCGATCGGGCCGGGGCCGGTAACGGCCGCCGCTGGCCAGCCAACGCAATCGCTCCCGTCGACCGGGCCGTTCGCTTCTGCTGGTCTGGTATGGCTTCCATGGCAACCCCCGGGTCCCGGTGCCGTGCGCAGGAGCGCACGGACTGGACCCCAAGTTTATCCCCGAGTGGCCGAGTTTTAACCCCGCGATTCTGGGAATACCGGGCGCGGCGGTCATTAGGCGATTCGGAGTCCTGCGGTTCGACGTCCAGTTCCGCTGCGGCCGCCCACCTTTCGCGCCCACCGCCCCTCTCCGGGTGGTAGTCCCGGTCGGCGTTTCGGTGCCGACCGCACGGGCACTAGCCTCTGGCGAGCGAATCCGGGCCGCCGGCCCGTCAGCGAAGTCACCGAGAGGGAACACCATGAACATCGACAAGAGCCAGATCCTGGAGCTGCTCCGCAGCCTGGGCCATCACGATCAGGCCGCCGCAGCCGACCAGGAGTTGCCCGATCACGTGGACACCGACCAGCACGCAGGACTGCTGGGGAAATTCGGGCTCAACCCGGCCGATCTGATCGGCAAGCTGGGCGGCGGTCTCGGCGGCGGCGGCGGGCTCGGCAACCTGCTCTGAGCAATCTGCCACGCAGTTGTGACCCCCCGGATCGTCAACAGCTTCAAGGAGAAACGAAATGGCTGACAGTTCGACCGCCGGAGCTACCGCGTCTGCCGCCGACCAGGACAACCTGGCCGACCCTACCGAGCACGAAGACGCCCACGGAGACGCTGACAGCGGCGGCGATCAGGTGAACACCAACGCTGTCAAGGATCCTGCCGACTGGGTCACCGGGGGCGAACCGATGACCGGTCCGCAGAGTTCATATCTGCATACCTTGGCGCAGGAGGCCGGGGCGGAGATCCCGGAATCGCTGACCAAGGCCGAGGCCAGCGAGCAGATCGAGAAGTTGCAGCAGGAAACCGGCCGGGGCTGAGGGCACGCGGCCGTTCGGCCCCGGTTCTCGTGCCCGGTCGGTTCGATCCCGGCCGGCGCGGGTACCGGGTGAATCGTGAAGATCGTCATCGTGGGTGCGAGCGGGAATATCGGTACCGCGCTCGTTCGGGCGCTCAAGGCCGAGGCGACCGGCGCTGTCGGCTCGGCGGACCACAACCTGGTCGGAGTCGCCAGACGACCACCCGCGGGGCCTCCCTACGACCCGCCGTACGACGGGGTCGTCTGGCACGCCATGGATGTCGCCGACCCGACAGCCACCCGCGAGTTGACCCCGTTGTTCGATGGAGCTGATGCGGTGGTCAATCTGGCCTGGGGGTTCCAGCCGGCCCGGGATGTCGACTACCTGAGGCGGGTCGGTGTGGGCGGGTTGGCAGCCGTGCTGTCGGCGGCGACGTCCGCGGGCGTGCCACACCTGGTCCACATGTCGTCGGTGGGCGCCTACAGCAGGGCGCAGCGCGGCCACAAGGTCGACGAGAGTTGGCCCACGGCGGGCATCGCATCGCTGCCGTACAGCGTGCACAAGGCGGCCGCGGAACAGCTACTGGACGAACACGATGCCACCGGAATCGGGCCGGCCGTCTGCCGGTTCCGCCCCGGGCTGGTCATGCAACGGGCCGCCGGGAGCAGTTTGCTCCGCTATGGAGCGCCCCTGTTGTTCCCGTCGTGGGGTTTGGATCTGATCCCGGTGCTGCCGCTGGACCGGAGCTTCGCCGTGCCGGTGGTGCACGCGAGGGACGTGGCGGCGGCGGTCGTCGCGGCGGTGGCCCGACGAGCCACTGGGGCCTTCAACCTCGCCGCGGCGTCGCCGTTGACTGCTCAGATCATCGCCGACACCCTGCGGGCCCGACTGGTATCGGTGCCGTGGCGGCTGCTGCGGACGGTGGTGGCAGCCGGCTGGGAACTGCGCCTCGAGCGGCTGGATCCGGGCTGGATCGACCTGGCGTTCGCCGTACCGCTACTCGACACCGCAAGGGCCGCAGCTATTCTCGGTTGGAAGCCGGTGATGGATGCATCCGCGGCCTTCCGCGAGGTTGTCAGCGGCATGCGACATGGGGAGGCGCTGCCCAGCCCGGCGCTGCGACCCCGAGGGGTGGGGGCGGAGCTGCGCGGGCTGCTGAATTCCGGTGCGGTGACTCGTCGGCGACTGCCGTGACGCGGGCCGCTGCCGGGGCCGTCGACCGCCTACGGACGAGCGGGTCAGATCTGGCAGATATGTTTGCCGGGGCTGCCGGCGGTTGACGATGCGGTGACCCGGGTAGTGAAGGACCAATAGCAGCGTCGGGGCCGGTCCACGGTGGCCGGTTGACGCTTGGATCCAGCGCGAGGGGTGCACGGGTGGACCTCAAGAAGACCTTCCTGTCGTGGCCGGTGGTCCGGCAGTTGGCGGGATCCGACCACTCGGGCCGGGGTGAGGCGGTCACCTCGGAACACACCCGGAATCTGCGGCCCCGCACGTCCACCGCTGACCGTGTCGTCAAGAGCATCTGCCCTTTCTGCGCAGTCGGCTGCGGGCAGCGGGTTTTCGTCAAGGACGAGCGGGTCGTCCAGATCGAGGGAGACCCCGAGTCGCCGATCTCGCGCGGCCGGCTCTGCCCGAAAGGATCGGCAAGCGAACAGCTGGTGAACTCACCGGGCCGGCAGACGAAGATGCTGTACCGGCGGCCGTACGGAACCGATTGGGAAGAACTCGATCTGGACACGGCGGTCGAGATGGTGACCGACCGTCTGCTCGAGACTCGGGCACGCACCTGGCAGGACAAGGACGAGCAGGGACGTCCGCTGAACCGCACCCTGGGTATCGCCGGGCTCGGCGGCGCGACCCTGGACAACGAAGAGAACTATCTGATCAAGAAACTGTTCACCGCCATGGGCGCGGTGCAGATCGAGAACCAGGCCCGTATTTGACACAGTGCAACGGTTCCCAGTCTGGGAGCCTCCTTCGGCCGCGGCGGCGCCACGAACTACCAGCAGGACCTGGCGAACGCGGACTGCATCGTCATCCAGGGCTCGAACATGGCCGAGTGCCATCCGGTGGGGTTCCAGTGGGTCATGGAGGCGAAAGCCCGTGGCGCCAAGGTCATCCACGTCGATCCCCGGTACACCAGGACCTCGGCCCTGGCTGACATGCACGTCCCGCTGCGAGCCGGCAGCGACATCGCCTTCCTCGGCGCCATCATCAATTACATCCTGTCGAACGACAGTTACTTCCGGGAATATGTCGTCGCCTATACCAATGCGGCCACCATCATCAGCGAGGACTTCGTCGACGTCGACGAGTTGGACGGCGTGTTCTCCGGGTACGACCCGGAAACCGGTGTCTACGACATGCAGTCGTGGGGGTATGAAGGAATGCCCGAGGTGTCGGCGTCCAGTGGCGAGTTCCCCGAGAGCCATGCGGGGAGTGACAATTCGGCGACACAAGGCGACGGTGACCAGGACGAGAAGTCTCAGGGGGAAACGGGCGCCGGTCACGAGATGGGCGGCCACGGTGCGAACCTGGACCACGCGCAGGTACACCGGGACGAAACACTGCAGCATCCCCGGTGCGTGCTGCAGATCCTGAAGCGGCACTTCGCCAGGTACACCCCGGAAATGGTGCAGGAAACCTCCGGAGTGTCACCCGAGCAGTTCGAGCAGGTGTGCCGGGCGGTGGTGGAAAACAGTGGCCGGGAACGGACCACCGCCTGGGTCTACTCCGTTGGCTGGACCCATCACACAGTGGGGGTGCAGTACATCCGGTGCGCAGCGATCATTCAATTGCTGCTCGGCAACATGGGCCGCCCCGGCGGCGGGATCCTCGCCCTTCGCGGCCACGCGAGTATCCAGGGTTCGACCGATATTCCAACTCTTTTCAACATTCTGCCCGGTTACCTGCCGATGCCGAAGGTCGACGCACACGCGAGTTTGAAAGATTATCTGGAAACCATTTCGAGCCCGGAACAGAAGGGATTCTGGACGGAAGCGGATACCTATACGGTGAGCCTGCTCAAGGCGTACTGGGGGGAAGCCGCGACGGCAGAGAACGATTACTGCTTCGACTACATCCCCAGGCTCTCCGGTGACCACGGCACCTATCAGACGGTCATGGACATGCTGGCGGACAAGATCGAGGGTTACCTGCTGCTCGGGCAGAACCCGGCCGTCGGGTCGGCCCACGGCAAGATGCAGCGACTGGCGATGGCAAAGCTGAAATATCTGGTGGTGCGGGATCTCAACATGATCGAGTCGGCCACCTTCTGGAAGGACTCACCCGAAATCGCCACCGGCGAGCTCGCGACCAAGGACATCGCGACGGAGGTGTTCTTCTTCCCTGCGGCCGCCCACGTGGAGAAGGACGGAACGTTCACCCAGACGCAGCGGCTGCTGCAGTGGCACCACAAGGCCGTCGCACCGCCGGGTGATTGTCGCAGCGAATTGCAGTTCTTCTTCGAGGTGGGCCGGCGGATGCGGGAGAAACTGGCCGACTCGAAGCTTTCCCGCGATCGCCCACTTCTGGATTTGACGTGGAACTACCCGACCGACGAGAAGGGCGAACCGTCCGCCGACGCTGTTCTCCGCGAAATCAACGGCGTGCACCTGAGCGGTGAAAAAGCCGGGCAGCCGCTGAATTCCTACACCGAGATGAAAGCCGACGGCTCGACGTCGGGTGGTTGCTGGATCTACACCGGCGTCTATGCCGACGGTGTCAACCAGGCGATGCGTCGAAAGCCGCGCACCGAGCAGGGTCCGGTGGCGCCGGAATGGGGTTGGGCATGGCCGGCCAACCGTCGCATCCTCTACAACCGGGCCTCGGCTGATCCCGCCGGAAAGCCCTGGAGCGAACGGAAGGCCTATATCCGCTGGGACGCCGATGCCGGCCGGTGGACGGGACCGGATGAAGTGGACTTTCCCGTCACCACCCCCCCCGGCTATCGCCCGCCACCGGGCACCGGGGGGCCCAAAGGGTTGGCCGGTGATGACCCGTTCGTCATGCAGGGCGACGGCAAGGGCTGGCTGTACGCACCGACCGGATTGCTGGACGGTCCTATGCCCGAGCATTACGAGCCGCACGAGTCGCCGGTCAGCAACCCCTTCCACCGTCAGCAGGCGAGCCCTACCCGGCAGGTTTTTCCGCGCACCGACAACCTCTCGGCGCCCTCCGGCGCGGAGCCGGGAGCCGGCGTCTATCCCTACGTATTCACCACCTATCGACTGACCGAACACCACACGGCGGGTGGGATGAGCCGCTGGGTGCCCTACCTGTCGGAGCTCCAGCCCGAGTTCTTCTGCGAGGTCTCCCCGGAACTCGCCGCCGAGCGGAGCCTGGTAAACCTCGGTTGGGCAACGATTGTCACGCCCAGAACGGCCATCGAAGCCCGGGTGCTGGTGACCGACCGGGTGGTCCCGTTGACGGTCGGCGGTACCACGATCCACCAGATCGGCCTGCCCTACCATTGGGGCGTCGGGGGCGACGCACTTACCAGCGGCGACTCGGCCAATGACCTGTTCGGCGTCACGCTGGACGCGAACGTGCACATCCAGGAGACGAAGGTCGCTTCCTGCGACATCCGCCCGGGCCGTCGACCCACCGGCCCGGCCCTGTTGGACTTCGTCGACAACTACCGGAAGCGGGCCGACATCACCACCGAGACCGGTAACGAACGCCGCACGCCCGCAGGCGATCAACCCGAAGGCGCCGCCGTGGCCGGGAAGAAGAACTCGTGACGACCTCCCTCCCCAATCCCGCCGTGCGGACGGGGTGGACCGACCCGCCGCCCCGCAAGGGTTTTTTCACCGACACCTCGATCTGCATCGGGTGCAAGGCCTGCGAGGTGGCATGCAAGGAGTGGAATCACGTTCCGGAGGACGGGCTGAACCTGCTCGGATCCTCGTACGACAACACCGGTTCTTTGGGTGCGAGCACCTGGCGGCACGTCGCGTTCATCGAGCAACCGGCATTTCCGGGGAGTGGCCCGGCGACGAACGCCTCCGGAACCACCGGGCCGGCGACGTCGGTGAGTGCACCGCGAACCAGGACGTCGGTGGATCTGGGCCTGCCGTCGTTCGAGCTCCCCGGGGCCGCGGCGAGCGCCGGAGACCGCACCGAGTTCCGCTGGCTGATGTCCTCGGATGTCTGCAAGCACTGCACCAACGCTGCCTGTCTCGACGTTTGCCCCACCGGGGCGCTGTTCCGCACGGAGTTCGGCACGGTGGTGGTGCAGGAGGACATCTGCAACGGGTGCGGCTACTGCGTGCCGGCCTGCCCGTACGGGGTGATCGAGCGCCGCGAGGGCGACAGAAGCGTCCACAATTCCGGCGTCGCCCAGAAGTGCACGCTCTGCTATGACCGGATCGGCGAGGGGCAGACCCCCGCCTGCGCCCAGGCCTGCCCGACCCAGTCGATCCAGTTCGGCGACGTGGACGAACTCCGCGAGCGGGCCGCTGCCCGGGTGGCTGCGCTGCACGCCGACGGGGTCGAGCAGGCCCGGCTGTACGGGGCCGACCCGAACGACGGGGTGGGCGGGACCGGCGCGATGTTCCTGCTGCTCGACGAGCCCGAGGTATACGGCCTGCCACCGGACCCGGTGGTGACCACCCGCGACCTGCCGACGATGTGGCGGCGGGCAGCGCTCGCAGCGGCGACAGTGCTGGCCGGAGCGGCCGTGTCGTTCCTCGGCCGGGGGTCGCGATGAGCATGAGCGACGCCAACACCGAACGGCTGCGCGATGCACCGCCGGGCGGCGCGGTCAGGTCAGGGCGGTCAGGTGGCGAGCGCCCCGTCGGCGGGCCGGCGGCGGAGTCAGACGGTCGGCCGAACAGGTTGGGCGGCAACAGGTCCGGCCGCCGGCGACGGGAGGGCGGCCGGGACAACCAGGTGGTGCCGGACGTGACGTTCACGTCGTATTACGGCCGGCAGGTGGTCCGGCCCTCGCCCTGGGCAGCCGATATCCCTGCCTACCTTTTCCTCGGCGGTCTGGCCGCCGGCTCTTCGTTGCTCGGAGCGGGCGCGGACCTGACGGGTCGGCCGAGCCTGCGGCGGACCGGCCGGCTCGGCGCGGCAGCCGCCATCACGGTGAGCTTCGGGGCGCTCATCCACGATCTGGGCAAGCCTTCCCGTTTCGTCAACATGTTGCGGGTCGCGAAGCACACCTCGCCGATGTCCGTCGGAACCTGGCTGCTCACCGCCTACAGCCCGTTCGCCATCCTGGGCGCCGCAGCGGAAGTCGCGTGGATCCTGCCGCTCGTGCCGGCTCCGATCCGGGGCCTGCTGTCCCGGCTGGGCCGGCCGGCCGGAATCGCTGCCGCTCTGATCGCACCGACCGTCGCCTCCTATACCGCTGTGCTCCTCAGCGACACTGCGACGCCCACCTGGCATGCCGCGCACCGCCAACTGCCGTTCGTGTTCGTCGGCTCGGCCGCCGCGGCCGCCGGTGGGCTGGGCTTGATCGGGGCCAACGCGGCCGACTCGGGCCCGGCGAGGCGGCTGGCCGTCGGCGGCGCCGTCCTCGAACTCCTCGCCGAGCAGGTGATGGAGCCACGGATGGGCCTCGCCGCCGAGCCGCTGCACCAAGGCGTGCCAGGCATAGTGATCAGGGCCAGCAAGCTGCTGACGGCAAGCGGGGCCCTCGCCGCGCTCGCCGGCCGAAACAACCGGGTGGCGGCGAGGGTGGCCGGCGCTGCGCTGCTCGCCGGTTCGGCGTGCACCCGCTTCGGTATCTTCTACGCCGGTCAGGCCTCGGCCAAGGATCCGAAATACACCGTCGTCCCGCAACGGGCCCGGATCAACACGGGGCGGAGCGCCGGCAGCTGACCCCTGGCTGTGCCTTGCGCTACGCCGGGTCGCCCCGGGCGCAGCCGGGCGGGCTGCGCTGCGCTTCGCCTCCGCGCCGGGCCGGCCTCTCGCCGGGCCTGCTGCGCTGGGCGGGGATGGGCCTGGAGCAGGGCCGGGGTGGGCCTGCTGCGCGGATCAATCCCCCGCAAGCGGGAGGTGCCCCCGTCGAGGGCGAGGATGAAAGTGGCGGATTTGGGACGGATGTGAAGGGAGTCAACAACTTCGTCCACGCGGAGCGTCGAAGAGCCCCGCTTCGTCCCGCGGGGAGACGCGCCGAGCCCGCTTCGTCCGCGCGGAGGCGCGCCGAGCCCCAATTCGCCCGCGCGGAGGCGCGCCGAGCCCCGGTTCGTCCGCGGAGCATGGCCGAGCCCCGCTTCGTTGACTCGGAGCCGTGGGGGAGCGCGCAACGATCAGCGGACCGAGAGCACCCAATCCTGGCGCGGAACGAACTCGCCGATCACCGGCCGGTCCGGAAGTTCGACGTCGAGGAGGAGTCCACCGCTGGTCTGAGCGTCGGCCAGCAACAGCAACTCTTCCTGCGCCAATTCCGACGACAGGTGCGGACGCACCCAGTCGAGGTTGCGCCGGGTGCCGCCGCTGACGAACCCTTCGTGCAACGCCTGCCGGGCGCCGTCGAGGTAGGGGACCGCGGCGGCGTCTATCACTGCACTGACGCCGGACGCCCTGGCCATCTTGTAGAGGTGCCCGAGCAGGCCGAATCCAGTGACGTCGGTGGCGGCCAGGGCGCCCGCTGACACGGCCGCGGTCGAGGCCTCCGCGTTCAGTTCCACCATCGACGCGACCGCCTGCCCGAACACCTCGCCGGTCACCTTGTGCCGGTTGTTCAGTACGCCGACGCCGAGCGGTTTGGTCAGCGTGATCGGTCGACCGGCAGCGGCGGAATCATTGCGCAGCAACCGGTCCGGGTTGACCAGCCCAGTGACCGCCATCCCGTAGATCGGCTCGGGCGAGTCGATGCTGTGGCCGCCGCCGACATGACACCCGGCGAGCCGGGCGATGTCCATCCCACCGCGCAGCACCTCCCGGAGCAGTTCGAGGGGCAGTAGCTCGCGCGGCCAGCCGAGGAGATTGACAGCCACCAGCGGTCGGCCGCCCATGGCGTAGACATCCGACAGCGCATTGGCGGCGGCGATTCGCCCCCAGTCGTAGGGGTCGTCCACCACAGGGGTGAAGAAATCCGCGGTGTGCACCAGAGCGGTGTTCCGGTCCAGTCGTACGACGGCCCCATCGTCGCCGTTGTCCAGGCCCACCAACAACTCCCCGCCCGCATCCACAGCGTCTCCTGGCGCACCAGAGCCGATCAGATCCGAGACGATCTCCTCCAGTTCGCCCGGCGGGATCTTGCAGGCGCAACCGCCGCCCTTGGCGTACTGCGTCAGGCGGTAGGACGTCGGTACGGCGGTCATCCGCGGGACG
>JBBRDH010000101.1:0-19492 GCA_038204125.1 Mycobacteriales bacterium | reverse complement strand
GCGTTGCGGGCCCGGCTCCGGGAGGTGCAGACCGGCACCGTCGGGATGGTCCAGGACACCCCCTGCTGGATCGTCGAGGCCCCCGATTTGGACACGTTGGACCGGCGGGAGAAGGCGCTGGTGGATCACTACGGCGGGATGGGGGTGTCGGTGTGGGCGCCGCCGAACATCCAGGACCTGCTGTGGAAGGAAACGGTGTTGGGCGACAAACGGCGGGTCACCGAGTTCACCCAGTTCCGGCCGGTGTCCACCCTGGTCGGCGGTTGGTTTCACGGCGGCTCCGAGGTCGGCACCCCCGGCGGGTCTTTTTTGGCCGCGAACATCGGGTCCACCCCGTCGCCGTTCACCAACCGTTTAACCTCCGCGCAGCTGGAGGGCAAGAAGATCACCTCGGTGTTCCTCGGCGGATCCGGGTCGGGCAAATCCACCGCCGTGATGCTGTCGGTGATCCCGGAGGTCGTCGTCGTCGGGGCGTGGGTGTGCTTTTTGGACATCAAGGGGGACTGCGGCGGTTTGGCGGATGTGTGTGAACTGTTCGGGGCGCCGGTGACCCGGATCTCCACCAAGGACCAGGCCGCCGGATCGCTGTGCCCGTTTAGGTATGTGAAGGACCCGGCCACCGCCGCGTCGATGGCGATCGACAACCTGGCGTTGCTGCTGCCGCCGCTGCTCGCCGCGCAGGCCGAATCGCGGCTGCGGACCGGCGCGAACCAGATCGCCGCCGGCCCCGTCCGGGACGCGATGTCCACCGCGGCGATCATCGATCTGCTCGCCGCCTCCGCCGACCCGGTGACCGCCGACATCGGTGACGCCCTGGCCGATGCGGCCAAGGACCCGCTGGCCCGTCCGGTCGCGGGCTACCCGGAACTGCCGGTCCGGGCCCTGCCGACCACCCCGGGGTTGGTGCACGTCACGATGGCCGACCTGCGGTGGCCCGGATCGGGGACCCCGCAGGCGGCGTGGAAGCCGGGGCACCGGTTCACCGTGATGCTGGTGCAGGCCCTGTTCAACTACATGGACTACATGGCCGCCATGGTCAAAGGCATCCCGAAGGTGTTGGCGCTGACCGAGTTGCACCGGATCACCAAGTACGACTTCGGGAAAGACCTGGTCGGCAACATCGCCAAGGTCGGCCGGGCCCTGGACACCAACCTGCTGCTGGACACCCAGGGCTGCAGTGAACTGCTGGACATCGACGGCCTGGCCGAGCAGGTGTCGGCGGTGTACTGCTTCGGCGTCGACTCCGACGACGAGGCCGACGCCCAGGCCCGGTTCCTGGGTCTGGAACCGGAAGCGACGATCAGGGGTCGCCAGCAGGGCTGGGACAAGGGCGAATGTTTGGCCAGGGACCGGGACAAACGGATCGGGCCGCTGCGCTTTGACTACCTGGACCAGGGCATCCGCGCCCTGCTGTCCACCACCCCCGACCGGGACACCCCGCCGACCGCGCCCGTCTCACCGACGGCGGCCGGTGACTCCGCCGCCGAGCGGGGCAGCTGGCCGGCCGGTGACCCGGACATCGACCAGGACGCCCTGGCCGAGCTGGCCGAGCTGACCGGGCAGCACCGATGAGTAGCGGGGCGCACCGCAGCGCCACCAGCCTGGCCGGCGGTGCCCGATTTTTGTTGGGCCGGGTGGTGTGGCGGTGGTGGCGGGCGGTGTCCTGGACGTTCCGGTCCCGCTGGCGGATGCTCGTCGGCGCGTGGCTGGTCGGGTTCTTCTGGATCGGGCAGGCCAGCGCTGCTTTGGCCGATGACGGCCTGACGGGCGGCCCCGACCTGGGCACGGCGGGCGGGCCAACGGTGTTCGAGCAGTTCGGCCCGGACCGGTTCTCCCTGTATCTGCAGCTGTCGGACTCCAACCACGGCGCCCCGTATGTGTCGGAGTCGATGTGGAACATCCTGCGGGCTATCGAATCGGCGCTGATGTATCTGATCGGGGCGTTGGCCCGCGGCGCGATCACCTCGATGCAGTGGATGCTGAACCTGCACCTGTACTCCGACAACTCCGCCCAGATCGACGGTGTCGTCCGGGCTTTGGCCGCCCAGGTGTTCTGGCCGCTGTTCGGCGCGACGATGGCCATCGGGGCGCTGTCGGCGTACGGCCGGATGAAACGTGAGGGCGGCGGGTCGCTGTTCAATGACGCGTCGTGGCTGGTCGCCGCGTCGATCTTCGCCGGGGCGTTCGCGTTGGCCCCGTCCTCGGTGATGGGCGATCTGGATGGTGCCCGCACCGCGGTCGCCGATGCTGCAATGACCGGTTACGCCGCGAACGGCACCCAAGGGCCTTCGGCGGCGGGGTTCCCGACCCCGCACCTGCCGAAGGATCAGGCCGGCGCCAGCCGGCAACTGGCCGATGCGATGTGGAATGTCTACGTCGTGACCCCCTGGTGCTACGTCAACTTCGACTCCATGGACATCTGCAAGGACGTCGGCCACGACTACATCACCGGCGACGCCCGCTGGGACGGCCTGACCGACTGGATGGACGGGAGGAACGGCGGCAACAGCAACGACAAGGACGGCGCCTACTGCCCGAAGGAGCTCAATGCGCATTGCGACTGGATCCGCGGGCAGTCCTTCGGCCGGCTCGGCGCGACCCTGTTCGTCGTCCTGGTCACCATCCCGCTGGTCGCGTTGCTGCTGGTGCTGGTGCTCTACGGGATCATGGCGATCGTCGGGTTTCTGCTGCTGATCCTGATCGGCGTGTTCTTCGTGTTGGGCTGGATGATCCCGGGCCGGATGCGGCAGATGGGTGTCCGCTGGTTCGAGGAGGTCCTGGGCGCCCTGCTCCACTCGATCATCATCACCGCCGTGCTGGGCGCGGTGATGGTGCTGGATTCGATCCTGAACTCCCAGATCCCCAGCTACGGGTTTTTCATGGTGGGGCTGCTGAACCTGGCGACCTTCATCGTCGGGTTCCGGATGCGGGGGCGGCTGGAGAACATCACCGGCCTGGGCGCCGGCGGGTCGGCGTCGCCGTTCTCCGGGTACATGGCGATGCGGGCTTTGGGCGGTATCGGCAAAGGCGCGGCCCGGCTGACCCGCGGCACCGTCGGCGCGGTCGCCGGGGCCACCCCGATCCTGGGCGGCGCGGCGATGGGTATGGGCCGGGCCGGCGGTCAGGCCGCCGCCGCCGGTGCCCGCGGCGCCAGCAGCGCCGCCCACAGCCTGCGGGGTTTGCCGGACAACCTGCTGCGGATGCACCCGGCCGGCCCCCGGGGCGGGGTGGCCACCGCATACCGGCCGCCCGGCTCGGCGACCGCGTCCACCGGCCCCGGCCGCAAAGTCCTCAACCCATCCCCCCGCACCGGCGCCACCGGCGGCGGCGGGGGCGAGCCGCTGGGGCTGCCACCGGGACCGCAGACCGTCCGGGGCCGCTCGATGGCTTTGGAACCGGCCCGCACCGCCGTGGCACCGGGCCCGGACGGGACCAGAGCATTCGTCGGACCGGGGGCGATGACTGCGCCGCGGGTGTTCACGCCTAGCACCATTGGTCCCCGCGCCGCAGCCAACGCCCGGATGCAGCAAAGTCACGGCACTTCCGGCGGCGGCCCGGCCCGGCCCACCACCGACCCGCAGGTGCAGCCGCCGCAGCCGGGCGCCCGGTCCTACCGCGCCTCACCGCGCTCCGCGACCGCGACTGGTTCTGCCCGGGCCGACCTGGCGTCCCCGCCGGCGCGCCCTACCGCGCCCGCCCGGGGCGCCGCGCCCACCCCGACCCCGACCCGCAGCGACCCGTACCGGCCAGTACCGCGGCCGGTGCGGCAACTGCCCGCCGGTGAGCTGCCCCGCCCAGGGACGCCCAGGGCGAGCACCCGCGTACCCGGCGGCACCCCGCCGGTGCCGCCCACACCGCCCACGCCTGATCCGATCCGGCCGGCGCGGCCGCCGCGGCGGCCGGCCACCCCACCCGGTCGCGTCGACCCAGCAACCCAGGCGGCCCGCCCGCATCGCAGACCCACCCAGGACGGCAACCGATGACCGACCACCCCGCCCAGGACGACCCCTGGATGACCGACCTCCCGCCGCAGGAGTTCCACCTGCCCTACGCCCGGCCGGCAGGCCGCGACCCGGACACCCAGGACCAGTCGTGGGAGGACGAGCTGGAACCGGCCGAGGATGACGCCGCCGCCGCGGTGACCGGGATCCGGCCGCCGCCTAAGGGCCTGTCGCGCCGGGACCGCCACGAGTGGCGCACCTTGGAGCTGGCCCGCCTGCAGCGGGAAACCCAAGCCGCACAGCAGCTTTCGCACCAGCAGCGGGCCGGGTGGAGCAAAGGTTTCATCCGCAACCCACCCCGCGGGTTGGGCCGGGGGGGCCGCCGCGCGTGGCTGGCCGCCGAACGCGACTCGACCCGTAGCTGGTGGGCGGCCCGCCGCGCCTCCGACCAGGACATCGACGCCCGATCCGTCGGGGTCCTGGTCGTGGTCCTGCTGATCGGTGCCGCTCTGATGTACGTGGCCCTGTTCGGCCGGCACACCGCCCCGCCCGCGGCCGGCCCCGCCGCCCCGACCCCCGCCGCCGCCGCACCGGGCACCCCGACGACGTTGATGACCTCGCCGCCGGCTGCTGCGCTCCCGGCCGCGACGGCGGTGGCCACCACCGCCACCGGTAGCAGCCGGGCGGCCCTGACCAGGGCCGGTGATCTTCCCGGCGCGGGTCTGTCCGGTGCGCAGAGTGGTCCGCAGCCCCTGGCTGGGCACTGGCAGCCGACCCCGGCCGGCGGTGTCACCCCAATCGGGGTGCCCGCGGCCGCCCCGATCGACCCGGCCGCGGTGAAGCTCCTCCCGGCGGCCTCCGGCCCGGCCACCCCGGCTCAGCTGTCCACCCCGGTCGGCGTCGTCACGGCGTGGTTGGCCCGGACCTGCCCCTCCCGCGCCGCCGATCCGTACGGGGCGGACGTGGCTGCCGGCCGTCCGGTGATGACCACCGCCGGGCAGGCCGCCGCCGCGGCCGCGCTGGCCGCGGACACCGCCGGACCGGGATTGTGGAAGGCCGCCGCCGCGGCCCGGCAGAGCCGGGCCTGCGGAGATTTCGACGTGCAGCTTTCCACCGATGCACCCAGCAGCGGCGGTGTCGCGTTCGTGGAATACACCGCCCACCGGGTGGTCACCACCCCCGGCCAGCGGCCCCGGGTGGAGCAGCTGCTGGGCGCCCGGATGGTGATCCGCCAGGCGGGCGGTCGGTGGCTGGTCGACCGGCCGGTCATCGGCGGATAAGGGAAAGGTCAATTCTGGTGCCAAGTTTCCTCCGGGCCGCGGGGCGTCGCGGCGGGATGCCGTGGTGGCTGTTTGTGTCCCCGCCGCTGTTGCTGCTGGTGGTCCTGGCCGTGCTGGGCGGGGTGGCCCTGGTCGGGGTCATCGGCGGTCCTGCCGCTACCAATGCCGCCGCCGACCAGCAGAACGCGGCCAACGGCAGCTGCACCGTTGCCGCCCCACCCGGTGCACTGGCCGCCAGCTCCTCGGCGGCGCCGGCGGCGACCTCCGGCGGTGGGGCGGATCCGGCGCACCTGGACGGGGTCAGCCTGTCGGCGACGCAGCTGCAGAACGCGCAGAGCATCGTCGGGGTCGGCAAGACCAGCGGCGCCACGGCGCAGGACATGGCGATCGCCTTGGCGGTCGGCTACGTCAACAGCAAACTCGACGCCACCGCCACCGCGGCCGGTGGTGTCGGCGCCGGACTGTTCCTGCAAACCTCGCAGCTCTACTACGGGGTGAACCGCGCCGACCCGGCCGCCGCGTCCGCCGCGTTCTACAAGCGGCTGCTGCTGCAGGAAAAGGCCAACGGCGCCCTGTTTTTCGACGAGGGGGTGCTGTACATGGCCGGCGTCGCCACCGAAGCCTCCACCGCCGACTACACCCGGCAGAGCGGGTGGGCCACCGCCTTGGCGGCCCTGCTGAACACCGGAACCCCCACCCCGACCGGAGGTTTCGACACCAACTGCATCGGCGCGGCCGGGGACAACACCGTCTTCGCGGCCGGGAACATCATCTCCGACGCCGTGTTCTACAACGTGAACTCCATGACCGTGGAGCAGATCCGGGCGTTCATCGACATCCAGGACCAGCCCTGCGCCGCAAGTAACCCGTGGTGTGTGAAAAACCTGAAACTGGACACCCCGGCGCAGCCGGCGGACCAGTACTGCGCCGCCTACCCCGGCGGAACGAACCAGGACGCCGCCACCGTGATCGCCGCGTTCTCCCTTAGCTGCGGGATCAACCCGCAGGTCATGCTGACCACCCTGCAGAAAGAATCGCAAGGCTTGAACCGGCCCGACCCGACCGCGGGAAGCTACGACGCGGCGTGGGGCTGGAACTGCCCGGACACCGGAGCGGGCGGGTCCGCGAACTGCGACCCGGGCGGCCGCAGCTTTTTCCTGCAGGGCTACAACATGGCCAAGCAGTGGTCCAAGTACCGGGCCCGGATCCCCACCGGCTACTACCCCTACCAGGTCGGCAAACCGGTCACCATCTTGTGGAACATCGCCGAGAGTGGTTGCGGCGGCGGCCCGGTCACCATCGCCAACATCGCCACCGCCAGCCTGTACGTCTACACCCCGTATCAGCCCAACGCGGCCTCGATCGCCGGGTTCCCCGGCGCCGGCGATGCGTGCAGCTCCTACGGAAACCGCAACTTCTTCTTCATGTTCCGCAAATACTTCGGGTCCACCGGCGGCGGCGCTCCCATCGTCAACCCCGGCGCCGCCGGCGGCGCCGTCGGCGGCCCGGTCATCGTCAACGGCGTCAACATCACCCTGCCGGCCAAGGCCGGGATCACCGGCACCATCACCGCTCCCACCGCCGCCGTGGCCAAGGCCATCACCGCCGCTCTGGCCTGGCTGGGCGAGCCGTACTCCTGGGGCGGCGGATCCCCGGCCGGCCCGACACTGGGTATCTGCGGACCCGACGGGGCCCAGAACGACTGCAACATCACCGGTTTCGACTGCTCCGGTCTGATGATGTACATGTGGGCGCAGGTCGGGATCGGTGTCAGCCACTTCTCCCAGGACATCCTCGCCGCCGGGACGCAGATCCCCTGGAGCCAACGCGAACCCGGCGACATGATCGGCTACTCCGGCCACATCACCGTCTACATCGGCAACTTCGGCGGCACCGACTACATGCTCGAAGCCCCCGAATCCGGCGAGTTCGTGCGGGTCACCCCGGTCCGGGACAGCCCCGGCGAACCGCACTACGCCACCGTCTCCCGCGTCTGGACCGGCCACTGATGCCCGCCGACTCTGCCCGCCGCCGACTCACCCGAGAAGAAAGTAGGACGCCATGCTGATCCAGGACATCACCGACCAGGGGATCACCCGACTGTGGACCCGCCGGGACCGACTGCGGGTGGCGGTCAAACTTTTCCTGGGGCTGATCGCCGCCGTCATCTGCCTATACCTGGCGCAAGGCATCGCCGGGGTGTTCGGCGGCCACGGCTGGCACACCCCGACGATCACCACCCGCCCGGTGCTGACCGGGCCCGGCGGCCTGCTGGGCGCAGCCACCGGCAAAGGCGCCTCGACCACCCGTGTGCAGTTCCCGCTGCTCGTGCACCTGCCGGCGCCGCTGGGTCGGTCGGCGCTGATCGCCCTAGTGCTGTGGGCCCTGTGGTGGGTGGTGATGTTCCGGGTCCTGTGGCGGCCGCGGACCGCGCCGACCCGGCACAAGGGGCTGGCCACCCCCGGGAACATCCGCGCCAAGTTCGGGGTGAAGGCGCTGCGCCGGACCGGGGTGTTCACCCTGCCCGGCACCACCGCCGTGACCCGCTGGTTTTTGCCCAGCAGTTCCTTCGGCTACCGGATCGGGCAGCCCACCCAGCCCAAGACCCGGCGGCTGGGGCTGTGGGTGAACTTCGAGCAGCGGGTTCGGATCATCGCCGGCACCGGCTGGGGCAAATCGTGGCGGCTGCTCATCCCGATCATCCGGGCCCTGCCCGGGCCGGCCGTCATCGCCTCCATCGAGGCGGAAATCTTCACCGCCACCGTCACCGCCCGCACCTGGCGGCGGCCACCCCGACGCTTCTGGTGGCAGCGGATCTGGTTGCGGCCGGTGGAATACCCGGTCTCGGTGGTCGACATGTCGAGCCCCGAGGCGCGTTTCGCCTCCGGCTACCCGCAGGTCAGGTGGAACCCGATCGTCGGGTGCCAGAACTTCAAGATCGCCACCCGCCGCGCCAAAGCGTTGATCGCCGGCGGCGAGGGCGACGGCCAGTCCGACTCCTCCACCGACGCGTTCTTCCGCGACTCGGCCTCCCAGGTGCTGGCCGCGTGGCTGCACGCCGCCGCGTTCGACCCGAGCAAAGACATCGACGACATCGCCGAATGGCTCCGCGACACCGACCTGAACACCCCCACCGCGATCCTGACCCAGCACCCCACCCAGGCCGACCAGACCGCGGTGATGAACATGAACGTGCACCTGGACGCCGCCGGCGGCCGCACCACCTCCGGGGTCCGCCGCTACCTCAACTTCGCGGTGTCCTCGCTGGCCTCCGGGCAGGGACGGGCCCTGTGCGGATCCCGCCACGGCGACCAGTTCGACATGGGCGCGCTGATCCTCGCCGGCGGCACCCTGTATTTGCTGGCCGAGCAGGAAGAGATGGAACTGGCCCGGCCGCTGCTGTCGCTGTTCGCGCAGGAAATGTTCATGGCCGCCGAACGCACCGCCCAGACCCTGCCGGCCCGCCGGCACCCGCAGACGTTCATGGGAGTGCTAGACGAGCTGAAAAACGGGGTCCGGGTCCCGATCCTGCCGCACGTCGCCTCCGCACAACGCAAATACGGCATCAGCTACATCTACGCCACCCAGACCGCCGCCGACGAAGAGGAGCTCTACGGCAAACGCGGCGCGGCGATCATCCGCAAACAAGCCGGCATCTCCATCATCGGCGGCTACGACAGCGAAATCGCCCGGGAAACCTCCGACCGGGCCGGGAAGTCCTCCGTCGTCACCGCCGGCCGCGGCGGCAGCGGACACCGCACCGAACACCTCCAACTCGAGGACACCCTGAGCATCTCCGACCAACAAGAGCTCGGCGACGGGCACAGCGTCATCCTGGCCCGCGGCCTGCTGCCGTTCCTGGCCTACACCGACCGGGTCGACCACCACCGCAGCGCCCGCCGGCAGATCCGTGCCGAACGCCGTGACGTCGAGGCATTCGTCACCCACCACCGGGACCAGGACCTCGCCGACCACAACGCCCGCCGCGCCCCGAGCAGGGTCGCCAAGGCCGTCGCCGAGACCTGGTTCGACCTGGACCAACCCGGAACTTCCATCTCGCTCACCAAGTAGGAGAAACCCGTGACCGCCCCGACCACCCACCCCGCCGTGCTGGACGGCCGGCGCAAACAAGCCGCCGAGCAACTACGGATCCTCGCCGCCCGCACCGACCCGAAAGACCCCGGTACACCGCCGTGGGCCTGGGTGAACCTCACCGCCGACCAGGCCGAATGCCTGGACTCCGCCCTGGACGAGTTCGTCGACACCTACAACCGGATCCACGCCGGCACCGTCGAAGACGTCATCCCCGCCTGCTGGCGGCTGCACCCGCCGCTGGCCCAGGAGATGCCCGTCGCCTACTGGGCCTGGTGGGCCGCCCACGCCGACCCCAAATCCACCGTCGTGACCGCCCTGGAGTACTACAGCCGGCACCTGCCCGGCTTCCAGACCAGACTCCGGGAACGGCTGCTGGGCCAAGGGGCGGTGTCGTGCCGCAAAGGCAGCCACACCCGTCCCGCCGCCGACGTCGCCCACGCCGCCTCCTTCGATCCCACCCTGCCCGCAGAAGCTACCGGTAAAGCCGAAACCACCCGGAAAGCGCTGCGCAACATCGACTTCGGCGTCCTGTGGGGCCGGTCCGGGCGCGGCACCACCGCAGGTCCGCGATGAGCCAGGCACGCCGATCATCCACAGTCGGCGTCTACCACCCGATCCAGGGAACACAGCGAAGGGCACCAACTGGTCGGCGAATTTGCCCTCGACCCCGACAGCGGCCCCGCCGTGCTCTTCGTCCTGGACGAAACAGCCCGCGCCCAGCTGGAACGCTTCGCAGGCGGGCTGGCCTCCACCCCGCTGCGGCGCACCGTGCAGCCCGGCGAGGGTGAACTGTTTCTCCGCACCCTGCGCGAAACGTTCCAGAACTCAACCTCGTGGCGGGTCGTCGACCACAGCGCCGCGCTGTAGAACCTCATTTCGAACGGGGGAATGAGCTACCGGGCCGGCGCAACAGGCATCAACCCTCACGTTGACACGCAGGGGACGGCCACGAGGGAACGGTTGGTAACGCTGCTCCCACCAGCCCCAATTGCGGCAGGGATACCTTGGAACACTCGGCGGCGACCCGACCCGGTACCGATGTGCCGTTACATGCGGCCGAAACGCGCCATGCCCCTGGCCAGGAGGAAGATCAACACTCTCACCGTAGAGGGATCGCTGTCCGGGCACTGGTCGGCGCCGACTTGGCCGACTTGGCCAACGTGGCCAACGTGGCCAACGTGGCATAATGGTGGCATGACTCGGGCACGATTGAGTACGACGGTGGATGCGACGCTTCTTGACGATGCGAGACGTGTCCGGTCCGGCGTTACCGATGCGGTTCTGGTGGACGAGGCGCTGGCCGCCCTACTCGCCCGCCACCGCGCCGTCGAGGTGGACGCAAGCTACGTCGCCTACGACGAGCACCCGCTCGACGAGCCGGACGAGTGGGGCGACCTGGCATCGTTTCGTCAAGCCGCGGCCGCATCTTGACGGCTTTTCCTGCCCGCGGTGACGTTTGGTGGTGCGAGCTGCCGCAGATAGGGCGTCGACCGGTCGTGGTGCTTTCCCGCGATGCAGTGACCCCGCGGCATCGCCGCGGATTGATTGCTCCGTGCACGACAACAATTCGGGGACTTGTCAGTGAAGTGGTGCTCGAGCCCGGAGACGACCCGGTACCGCGTCGTTCGGCGGTCAACCTGGACTCGGTCGAGAGCGTGTCGTTGGCAGTGCTGGTCGATCGAATCGGCCGACTGAGCGACAATCGGATGCGTCAGGTCTGCGCCGCCCTGGCCGTTGCCGTCGACTGCTCCAACTGAGTCACGGCAGTGTCCCGGCTGCCGATCCACGACCGGGCATGGTGGCCTGATCCGACTTATGACTATTGCTGGGGATCGTTGACCGGACGGCGGCGTTGAGCATAGGTTTATGCTTTTTCGCGGGACACCCGCCCGTGACTCTGAGTATGATGATCGTATGAAGCGAATCACGGTCAGTCTGCCGGACGAGCTAGTGGACAAGATCAAGCAGGCAGCCGGCGGCGAAGGGCAGGTCAGCGCCTACGTTGCCACCGCACTGGCGGACTACCAGCAGCAGGAGAGCCTGGACGAGCTCCTGGCAGGGTGGGCTGCCGAGTCTCCGGTGCCCGACGAGGTGCTGAAACGGGTCGAGGCTGAGTTGGACGACGCCGGCTTGAGTCTGCCCAATCAGCAAAGCTCGCGGATCGCTGGGTGACGGCCCCATCAATCTTGGGTCTGACTCTCGACACGGGAGCCCTTCTGGCTCTTGATCACCCGGCCAAATCAGTTCTCATGCAAGCCCGCCTGGCCGAGGCACGGCGGCGCGGCGCGACGATCTGCGTTCCTGCCGGAGCGGTTGCCCAGGCATGGCGCGGACCGCGGCAGGTCCGTCTTGCCCGGTTGATCAAGTCGCCCGACGTGGACATCGCGGTCATGACTCTGGCCGTCGCCCGAGCAGTGGGTTCGATCTGCGCCGCCACGGGCCACAACGATGTCATTGACGTCCACGTGGCACTGTGCGCCAGAGATCGGCGCCATGCGGTCATCACCAGCGATCCCGACGACATGGCCCGGATAGACCCGATGTTGCAGCTGATCCACGTGTAGAACGGGTCCCACAAGCCGATCGTTAACCGGAACAAAGATCATTTCCGGCGGGAGCCGTTGCAACCCTTGCAATCGTTGCCGCAGGGGGGTCGACTTATGGGCCGGCAGATTGGCCTACTTCCGCCAAGCTGATAACGCGCGCACGGGCCGCGGAGCCGGCACCGAGGGCCGTACAGTGACCTGGCACCCGTTTGATCGATGCCTTGTGGCCTGACCGGTAGTGCCGAGGAGAGGTACAGATGCGTGCGGTGCGATGGCACGGTCGGAACGATGTCCGAGTCGAAGACGTCGAATTGCGCCAGCCAGAGGCGAATGAGGTCGTCGTCGAGGTGTTGTGGTGTGGATTGTGCGGCACCGACCTTGAGGAGATCCGATCGGGTCCGCTGACGATCCCGGTGGTTCCGCATCCGCTCAGTGGACGCCAAGCGCCGCTGACTTTGGGCCACGAGATCGTGGGTCGGGTGGTTCGTGCGGCCGCTGATGGCAGCGGACCCGGCGAAGGAACCGTCGTTGTTCCCGACGTGGTGAACGGTTGCGGACGGTGTTGGTGGTGCCTGCGTCACGAGGAAGGACTGTGTCCGATCCTGTCGGTTCCGGGCCAGCAGGACGACGGGGGCTTGGCTGAGCTGATGATCGCCCGCGCGAGCACCTGCCTCATCGTGCCGGGCACCTTGCCGACGCGATTGGCGGTGCTGGCCGAGCCGGCGGCGGTCGCGGTTCGCGCGCTCGGCAAGGTGCCCGCGCTCGGCGGGGGCACGCTGCTCGTGCTGGGTGCCGGCGCGATCGGCCAGATGGTGGTGCAGATCGCCTTCGCTCAGGGCATTTCCAGCTGCGTGCTAGTTGACCCGTCGCCGTTTCGCCGTCAGTTCGCTGCCGCCAGGTCGCCGGTACGGACATGTACGCCGGCCGAGCTCGACGAAGTACTTGCCGGTCTGCCCCAGCCGGGGGTCAACGCGGTGATTGAGTGCAGCGGGGCGGCGGGCCAGCTCGATCGAGCTGTGCGGGCGGTCCGCCCGGGCGGAACAGTCGTGGCGGTCGGCCTTCGCGCAGGCGAGGAACGGATCTCGGTGCCGGACCTCGTGCTGGCCGAACGCACGCTGGTGGGATCGGCTGCCCATATCTGGGACGTCGACGTGGCCCGCGCGGTGGCATTGCTGGCCGATTCGTCGATTCGCGTTGACGGGCTGATCACCGAGGAAGTCACACTCGAGAGCGCGCCGGGGCGGCTGCTGGATCTTGCGACGTCGGGAATGTCCGGTGAGAATCTGAAGATCGTGGTCCGATGCTCGGACTGGTCTGACCGGTAGGATCGGGTCATGTCCGAGTCTGCTCTTCATCTCTCGCGCCTTGATCTGATCACCTTGCTGGAGCGTCAGATCCTGTCCGGCTCCATGCTTCCTGGCGCGCCTTTGCCCAGTGAGCGGCAACTGGCAGAGCGGTTCGCCATCAGCCGAAATGTGGTGCGAGAGGCCCTACGGTCTCTGGCCGAGCGCCGGCTCATCCGCATCGAGGTCGGCCGGGGAGCCTTCGTTCGCGAGCCTGATCCGACGGCCGCTGCCAGCATGTTGGCCATCTCGCTGCGCGGTCGGCATGTGACGGCCCGCCACGTCATCAATGCCCGCAGACTGATCGAGGTGGACGCGGCGCGGCAGTCGGCAGAGCACCACACCGATGCGGACGTCGTTCGGATACGGGCTGCGGTCGATGCTCTACGCCCGACCGACTCGCTGCTCGATCAGGTACGAGCCGACCTGCGGTTTCATCTTGCGGTGGCCCGCGCCTCACACAACCCTTTGTTGGAAGCGATCTTTGGGGCAATGAGCAGCATGGCGGCAGAGCTGATGCTGCGCAGCCTGAGCGATCACGATGTCGCTCGTGAAGGTATTCCGCAGCACGCGAAGATCTTTGGTGCAATTGAAAACGGGAACCCGACGGCTGCGGCCCGGCACATGAATGCCCATCTGGACGTCGCCTTGGCGATGTATGGCAACGATCTGGACGAGAGCCTCAACGTGGTGGCCGAGCGCCGAATGCACGAGGCGTTCGGTCCCGAACGATCGCTCGACGACCTTTTCAGGGCGGCCCTGGGCGGCGAGGTGGAGTAAAGCTTCTCAATCCATCGGGTACAAGCTCGCCCCGCCATCTACGAGGAGTGTCGCGCCGGTCATGTAGGCCGCCATCGGTGAAGCCAGAAAGATCATCGCGTCGGCGACCGATTCCGGCGTCTGCAAGTTCCCGAGCGGCACCGCCCGTTGCGCACGGGCCCGGTACGCAGGATCGGTGTCCCACTGCTTCCGAGCCATTCCCACACCGACGATGCCCGGCGCCACCGCATTGGCGCGGATGCCATGTGGCGCGAGCTCTCGGGCAAAGGTGCGCATCAGTGACCGGATCGCCGCTTTGCTGGCCGAGTACGCGCCGATCTCGGGCCAGGCCACGTCGGCTACCCAGCTGGTCGTAAAGACCAGGTGGCCAACACATCCGTGTTGCCGCCAGCGGCGTGCGGCTTCCCGGGCAACGAGAAACGACCCGCGCAGGTTGATCTGGATGACTTCATCGAATCGGTGAAGGGGTAGATCGACAAGCGAGTCGGTGTGGACGATTCCGCTGTGCACCAGGACGGTGTCGAACTCCGCTCCAGTGCGATGTGCTGCCTGATCGAATAAGGCGGCGACGTCCGATTCGACCCGGACGTCTGCATGGAGATAGTCCTGGGTGCCGAAGTCCGTCCGATCCAGGTAGGGAGCCGCGTCCTCCGCGGTGAGCACATCGGTCTGGGTGAGGATGGCCCCGGCAGTGCGTAGCCGGCTTGCAGCGACCTGGCCGATTCCGCCGAGAGCACCGGTCAGCAGCACCCGCGATCCGGCCAGCAGCGTCGGTACATCATGGATATTTGCCATCAAGTCTCTCCTCGCCGCAGCTGCGTTCGAGTCACGCCAGGTTTGCGGCGGTATTGCCGTCTGATGCCGAACCTGATGCAACCTCTTGACGTAACGAGATCGCCACTGCAGACTACACGGCATGACCGGTCATACCAGTAAGACCAGTCGTGGTGAGGCGACATTCGCGTCCTGCTCTTGAAGGTGATCTCGGTGCGGCAATTGACGGGTTACCGATTGGTGGAGCCGGTGTGGAGCACGTGGACCCGTTTTCTCGGACGCGCCGTGTGATGACGGCGGAAAGGAAGGCCGTCGACGATGACGACCCTGTTGGAAGTGAAAGACGTCCGTAAACGCTACGGCGGGGTCTCCGCGCTGCGCGGAGTGGACCTGTCGGTCGCTGCGGGAGAGGTGATCGGGCTCATGGGCGACAACGGCGCCGGCAAGACCACTTTGATGAAGGTGCTGTGCGGTGCGGTCCGACCGGACTCCGGCACTATCTCGATGCAGGGCGAACCGATCACGTTGCGTTCTCCGCGTGATGCCACCGCCCACGGTATTGCCGTGGTGTACCAGGACCTCGCGCTGGTCGATCAGCGCGACGTGGCCACCAACGTCTTCCTCGGCCGCGAGCCCCGCCGCAGTTTCGTGGTCGACCGCAGGCGCATGCGACGAGAAGCCCGGCAGGTTTTGGATGAGCTGGGCATTCGCATCTCCTCGGTCCGGCTACCGGTGGGCGGCCTTTCGGGTGGACAGCGGCAGTGCATCGCGATTGCCCGTGCCGTGCATCAGGGCGGCAAGGTCGTACTGCTCGATGAGCCGACCGCCGCTTTGGGACCCGAGCAGCAAGCCAACGTCCTGCGGCTGATCCGAAATCTGAAGGATCGCGGCACCTCGGTGGTGGTCGTCAGCCACAACGTCGATCATGTGCTGGCCGTCGCCGACCGTGTCGTGGTGATGCGTGCGGGTGAGGTACAAGGCATCCGCGACGTGCACAACACCACCGCGACCGACATCGTTGGTCTGATTCTGGGCGATGCCGCCGCGGATGCGATTGCCAGCGGGGATATTGGCCTGCCGGGCCCACAAGCTTCCGAAACCACCAACGCAGCAGCCACTCCGCGAGTGGCCACGCAGTCGACCGCGGCAAGGAGCCTCCTATGACGACCACGCCGGGAATGAGCCTGGACACGGAGTTCGACGGCGACCGTGCCCAGGGACGATGGCGTCGCTTGATCGGCGCGCACGAGTTCGGCGTCCTGGTGGCGACCGCGGCGATCTTCGCCTTCTGCGCGTTGTTCGTGAACCACTTCCTGACCAGCGAGAATTTGCTGTCCGTGGCTCAACAGATCGCGTTCATCGGCATCATTGGTGCCGGCATGACGATGCTGATGGTCGCCGGTGAGATCGACCTGTCCGTCGGATCGCAGTACGGCTTGCTGTCGGTCCTGATGGCCTACTCGGTCACCCAGTGGCAGCTGCCGGTTGCGCTGGCAGCTGTGCTGGTAATTGGTCTGGGTGCGCTGATCGGGATGATCCAAGGACTGATCACCACCTTGTTCAAAGTGCCCTCCTTTGTCGTCACCCTCGCCGGATTGGCAATTCTGCGCGGCGCCGCGTTGCTCATCACCGCCGGTCAGCCTCTGCAGGGGTCGACCAGCCCTGGCTACCACAGCCTCGTCGGCGGTAACGCCGTCGGTTCACTTGCCGCCCAGACGTTGTGGATGGCGGCAATCATGTTCGGGCTGGGCTGGGTGCTTTCCAGAACCAAGTTCGGCTTCGATGTCTACGCGACCGGCGGCAACGCCAAAGCCGCTCTGAACGCAGGGATCCGCACCGCGCGGGTGAAGGTGATCTGCTTCGCGCTCACCGGAGCGCTGTGCGGCCTGGCCGGCTTCATCCTCGTCGGCTGGCTGGGTAGCGCAAACCCGCTGACCGGCAACGGCTTCGAACTGAGCGTCATCGCTGCGGTCGTCGTCGGCGGAGCCAGTCTGACCGGTGGCGTCGGCACCATGGCTGGAACATTGCTCGGTGCTCTGGTCGCCGGTCTCATCGCGAACGCGCTGGTGCTGATGGGCGTGGACGGCAATTGGCAGCAGGTCGCCACCGGCGTCCTGATCTTGGCCGCGGTGTTGACCAACCGCCTCGTGGCCACCCGACAAGCAGCACTTCACTGACCGTCGTCCCCCTGTCCCCTGCGCCACCCGGGCGCGCGGATCCCTATCACCGAGAGAAGAAGATCATGTCCCGAATTTTCCGTTCAACCGACCAGACAGCCGCGGCTGCCGATCAGATCAACGCCGAGAACGATCGGACCGGCCGACCGGCCTCGTCGAGTATCAGTCGCCGTGCCGCCCTCGGCGGCAGTCTCACCATCGCGGCAGCTGCCGCGCTCACCGCGTGCGGCAAGAGCGACAGCAAAGCATCGGCATCGGCACCGGCACCAGGATCGGGATCGGGATCGGCCAGCCCGGCCGGGGCGGCCAGTGGGTTCGAGGCAGGGAACAAGGTCATCTTCGTCGTCCACGAGAAAAACGCCTTCTTCACCCCTGTACAGAAGGGCTTCGAGGCCTTCGGCGCAGCCATGGGCTGGCAAACCCAGTTCATCGGTCCGGCGAGCTTCGACCAGTCCACCGTGGTCAACATGATGCAGAACGCCGTCAACGCCAAGCCTGCCGGACTGATCCTCACCCGAATCGACACCACCTCCTACGACGGTGTGATCAAGGCGGCGAAGGCCGCCGGTATCCAGGTGATCCTGTCCAACGTCGCCTCGGCCGACTACCAGAAACTGGACGTCGCCTTCGTGGGACAGGACTTCATCCCAGCGGGAGTCGTCGCCGGCCAGCAGCTCATCAAGGCCGTCCTCAAACACAGCGGTCGCAAGGACGGTGTGATCATCATCGGCAAGATCCAAGCAGGTAACTCTGCCTTGGAGCAGCGGGGCCAGGGAATCGCCCAGGCCGTGACCGACTACAACAAGGCAAACGGCACCACCTACACCACCGAGGACCTTCTCGTCGGCACGGACGAGGCTGCGGCGGTCTCGAAGATCGACGGACGCTACAGCCGCTCGCCGGGCTCCATTGCCGGTTGGGCAGGCACCGCGTTCGAATGCCAATTCGTGTCCACCTGGGCCAAGAGCAAAAACCTCGTCGGCAAGTTCGGCAACGGTGGTTTTGATCTCACCTCCCCCGTTCTTGCCGGGATCGCCGACGGCTCAATCGACTACACCATCGGGCAAAACCCCTGGGCGCAAGGCTGGGTCGCGTCCGCCTTGTTGGCCCAGCAGATCAACCCCGGTTATCCCTCGTTCTCATACGACACCGGCGCCGAGGTCGTGGACTCCACCAACATTAAGACGGTGAAGACGCGTGAAGCAAAGTTCGCCTGAGTCGACCCGAGAGGGTCACCGTACCCAGGCCAGCACTGCCCCGAAAGGTCCGTGAACCGCTGTGCGCATCACAGCCCTGGAAACCCTGCGGCCCGCCTTCCAGAACAACCTGTGCGTGGTCGTCCTGCACACCGACGTAGGCCCCGTCGGCCTCGGCGACGTGTTCTTCCAGGCGGCGGCGGTCGAGGCGTACCTGCACACCCACGTGGCTCCGCTGCTGCTGGGAATCGAGGACCCGGCACCGGAGCAGATTGCGACGCTGCTCGCCCCCTACGTCGGGTTCCAGGGCGGCGGCGTCGAAACGCGCGCGAACGGGGCGGTCGACATCGCCCTGTGGGACCTGCTCGGTCAACGCTGTGGCCTGACCGTCGCACAGTTGCTCGGCGGCCCGGTACGCCCCGAGATCGAGGTGTACAACACCTGCGCCGGTCCGGGGTACATCGAGCAAACATCACGGCAGAAATCGTCGAACTGGGGTGCGGGGGCCGGCGGCGACTGGGAGGACCTGCAGGCCTTTTTCACCCACCCCGGTGCACTGGCCAAGGAGCTGCGCGCCGAGGGTCTGAGCGGCATGAAGATCTGGCCTTTTGATCGTGCCGCCGAAGCCCACGGTGGCACCCACATCTCTCCAGCAGAACTCAGCGCCGGGCTCAACATTGTCAGCGATATTCGCGACGAGGTCGGCATGGACATGAATCTCATGATCGAATTGCACGGGCTGTGGTCGCGGCGGGCGGCGGCCCAGATCTGCGATGCACTCAGGCCTTTCCAACCTTTCTGGGTCGAGGACCCAATCCGGCCGGATGCCATCGACGCTCTCGCCCGCCTCGCCCACGAGGTCGGCGTTCCGATCGCGACCGGTGAGACCGCTGTCGGACGGCGCGGCTTCCTACCACTGCTGCAGCAAGGCGCCATCTCCTACGCAACGGTGGATCTGCAGTGGACCGGAGGTATCACCGAGGCGCGGAAGGTGGCGACCCTGGCCGATTCCTTCGCGGTACCGATCGCCCCGCATGACTGCACCGGGCCGATCACCCTGGCCGCCTGCTTCCACCTGTCCCTGGCGCAGCCGAATGCGGTCCTGCAAGAAACCGTGCGCGGTTTTCTACGCACCTGGTACCCACGGGTGGTGGATGGCTTGCCGATCATCACCGATGGAGTCGCCCGGCTGAACGAGCGGCCGGGCCTCGGCGTCGAGCTGGAACCGTCACTGCGAGACGACCCGGCCACTGGCCGACGACTGACCAAACTGGAGAGCAGATGACGATGACCGCGTTGGCCCGCTACCGCGACCCGAGCGGCCAACCGACCCTGGGCGTATTGCGCGACGGGACCCTCA
>JBBRDH010000100.1:0-19816 GCA_038204125.1 Mycobacteriales bacterium | reverse complement strand
AACATGGCCCAGGTCGTACAGCACCTTGTGCCAGAACCGCGCGTACAACAGATGCAGCACAGCGTGTTCCACGCCGCCCACATAGAGGTCGACGCCGCCGGTATCATCCGGCCGAGCCGGATCCTTGCCCATCCAGTACTTTTCGACGGCCGGGTCGACGAAGGCCTTGTCGTTGGCCGGATCCAGGTATCGCAGCTCGTACCAGCAGGAACCGGCCCACTGCGGCATCACATTGAGCTCGCGGCGGTAGTTCTTCGGTCCCTCGCCCAGGTCCAATTCGACCGTCGCCCATTCGGTGGCCCGGCCCAGGGGCGGTACCGGGGTGGAATCGGCATCAAGCGGATCGAAGGACTGCGGCGCATAGTCGATCACCTCGGGCAGCTCCAGTGGCAGCATCTCCTCGGGCAGCGCGATCGGCAGATCGTCCGGGCCGTAGACGATCGGAAAGGGCTCACCCCAGTAGCGTTGCCTGCTGAACAACCAGTCCCGCAGCCGGTATTGCACCTCCGGGCGACCGAAACCCTTGCCCTGCAACCAGTCCATCATCGCCGACTTGGCCTGGCCCACATCCATTCCGTCCAGGGAAATCTCGGCGTTCGAACTGTGGATCGCCGGCCCCGCCCCGGTGTAGGCCTGGTCATCGGGATGCCCCTCAGGAGGCTCCACCGTGCGAATGATGGGCAGCGCGAAAGCGGTGGCGAATTCGAAGTCGCGGACGTCCTGACCGGGCACGGCCATGATCGCGCCAGTTCCGTAGCCCATCAGCACATAATCGGCGACAAAGACGGGCAACGACGTGCCACTGGCGGGGTTCACCGCGAAGGCACCGGTGAAGACTCCCGTCTTCTCCTTGGTCTCCTGCCGGTCCAGATCCGTCTTGCGGGCCGCCCGGGCGCGGTAGTCGCTCACGGCGTCGACCGGGCTCGGGAAGCCGCCCCTCCAGAGCGGGTTCACCCCTTCCGGCCAATACGCCGCCGAGATCTGTTCCACCAGAGGATGTTCCGGCGCCAAGACCACATAGGTGGCACCGAACAGAGTATCCGGCCGCGTCGTGTACACCTCGATGTTCTCGATGACCCCGGCGTTCTCCGCGTTTCCGGAATCATTCGGTGAGACCACCGGGAAACTCACCCTGGCGCCCACCGATCGACCGATCCAGTTGCGCTGCATCAGTTTGATCGACTCCGGCCAGTCCAGCCGGTCCAGGTCCCGGGCGAGGCGGTCGCTGTAGGCGGTGATCCGCATCATCCATTGCCGCAGGTTTCGCCGGAAGACCGGGAAATTTCCGATCTCCGACCTGCCGTCGGCAGTGACCTCCTCGTTGGACAGCACGGTGCCCAGACCCGGACACCAGTTCACCGGGGCCTGGGAGATATAGGCCAACCGGTAGCCGGCCAGCACCGTCTGCTGCTCGGTGGACGACATCTGGGTCCAGACACCGCCGCCGGGAACGGCGCGGGTGCCTGCCGCAAACTCGCCCACCAGCTCGTCCACCGGCCGGGCCTGCTCGCGGGTCGGGTCGTAGAACGAGTTGAACAGCTGCAGGAAGATCCACTGCGTCCACCGGTAGAAGCCGACATCCGTGGTGGTCACGCTCCGCCGTTGGTCATGGGCGAAGCCGAGGCGGCGCAACTGGGCGCGGTAGCGCGCGACGTTCGCCTCGGTGGTGGCCCTGGGGTGGGCCCCGGTGCGGACGGCATACTGCTCGGCGGGCAGACCGAAAGCGTCATACCCGATGGTGTGCAGCACATTCCGGCCGCGCATCCGCTCGAAACGGCCGAGAACATCGGTCCCTATGTATCCCAGCGGGTGTCCAACGTGCAGACCCGCGCCGGACGGGTAAGGGAACATGTCCAGTAGGTACAGCTTCTCGGCGGGCATGGCGGCAGCGTCGGCCGGCGCAAATGGGCCTTCGGGATTCGGCGCGTGGAAGACCCCCTCCGACTCCCAGCGGTCCTGCCAGTGCCGCTCGATCTCGCCGGCCAGCGCGGCTGTGTAGCGGAACGGCGGGGCTGCGTCGTTCGAGGACCGGCTCGTCGCTGGATCGTTGTTCATCGGTATCCGTCTCCTCGAGTTGTAGCTGTGGCTCTGCAGTCGATGCGCCGCGCGGGCTCGCAACCGCACCGGCAAATCCTCCGCCAGTTCGTCCGCCAGTTCGTCCGGCAATTCCTTGCGCAATTCCCGCCGCCAACGTCGGCGGCGCATCCCGGCCCCCCGGCACCTTCCCGGGGCACAAAAAATCCCTCCCGTGCCCAGGAGGGATTGCCGCACTGTCCGCCGATCAGCCGTAGGCCAATCGAAGGGTCAATGCGGCCGGCCAAGAAGCTCGACGGCTGCCATGAATAAGATCCTACCGTCGTCCGCACCTCGATTCCATTGGCCGTGGCCCGCTGGTTCCCGTGGCAGGGACCCAGTGATCGGGGTTGACATACCATCGGATGGTGTCCGCTCCCCTGGCCTTCGTCGTGCCGGTTGCCGTTCTGCTGCTCACCCTGACCATCGCGGCAGCTGTCATGGCCAGGAGTGGATGGATCGGAACCCTGCACCGAACCGGTCGGCTGGGTATCCATTCGCCGGCCGCTTCAGCCAGTGACGAGGCGTTCGCGGTGGCGAACCGGGTCGCCGCGCCGGTGCTGGGCGGCGCCGCAGTGCTGGGTGCCGTGCTCACCGTCATTCTGGCGTTCCTGCCGCTTCCCGCGGCCGCCACCGTCGTCGTGGGGGTGGTGGCTGTTGCCGCAGTTGCGACGCTGTTCGTGGCGGCCGGGATCCTGGGCGACCGGGCCGCCCGAGGTATACCGGTGCCCGCGCGGCGGCCCGCCGCGAATCCCGCGTGCGTCGGATGCGGGTGCGGCTCCGGCGGATGCGCCGGACTGACCCGGAAAGCCGACCACGTGGCTGCCGAACCCGCCTGAGACCGCGGGCGGCCACTGCTCAGTTCCGTTCCAGCTCCGAGGGCCGGTAGGCCTCCCAGGCCAACGGGAAACCCTGCCGGCGAAGGACTCTGAAGAACAGGTCCACCATCGGGCCGGTCAGCACGTCGTCGGCCCGCCCGGGAATGACGTGCCAGGCTCCCTCGGCGATCTCCTGCTCGAGTTGGCCCTCGCCCCAACCGGCATGGCCGGCAAAAATCCGGATCCCGGCGAGGTCGACCGCTGAGGTCTCCGGTTCGCTGTCCAGGTCCACCAGCACCACCCGGCCGGCCACCCGGACCAGTCCGGGCCGGGGCGGCGGATTATGCAGACCGCGGCTCACCCCGAGGCACATCGCACCGGAGGGCTGCACCGGTCCGCCGGCAAAGACCGCCTGGGGCCGCGCCACGTGCGCCGTCCAGCCCGGCAGCACCGACTGCACGGCCGTCTCGGTACGGCGATTGAGTACCAGCCCGGCCGAGCCCTCCCGGCCGTGGGCGACCAGGAAGATCACTGTCCGGCGAAAGTGCGGATCACGGAGCTGAGCGGAGGCGACGAGCAGCATTCCAGCCGCCGCGCGATGCCGCCGCGGCTCTGCCGTCCCGTCGAAATTGCTCATTTCATCCACTGTCCGGGTCGAAGGGGCCGCGGATTCGGGCGGTCGCCGTTGGCGAAAGACTATCTCCCGCCTGGATTGGACAGGTGAATCGGCGGGCCGGTGGGTCGGGGCACCGACGACGCAGTTCCAGGTGACTTCCGGCGCGAACCGGTCACTGCGTAACGTGCTCAGCGTGACCTCTGCGCAGTCCCCGCCGGCGGGACCGGACCCGACGGGCGGGCGCGACGGTCATTATGTCGCCCACCCGGGCCCGGGTTCGGCGGGGCCGAGGCCGTCCGCGCACGGCCTGAAATCGCTGGTCGGCCTGCGCGGGCTGCGGCGGCTGGTGTTCGTCAGGCTGCTCAGTTCCTTCGGGGACGGGGCCTTCCAGGGCGCGCTCGCCGGGGTCGTGCTGCTGGATCCGACCAGGCAGACCAGTCCCGGTGAGATCGCCACCGCCGTAACGGTCCTCCTGCTGCCGTATTCGGTCATCGGTCCGTTTGCCGGAGCGCTCCTCGACCGGTGGAGCCGACGACAGGTGATCATCGTCGCGAACCTCGTCCGGGCGTTCGTCATCGCGATCATCGGTGTCCTGCTCGCCTCGGGGCTGCCGCAATGGGCGCTGTTCGGTCTCGCCCTGATCGTCACCGGCGCCGGCCGGTTCGTCGGATCGGGGTTGTCCGCCTCGCTCCCCCACCTGATCAGCGCCGATTCCCTGGTCGGCGCGAACTCGCTGGCGACCACGGCCGGCTCGGTGGCCACCGCGCTGGGTGGCGGCTACGCCCTCGGGCTGCGCATTCTGCTGGGACACCACCAGTTCTCGGCCGCTTATGTCACCACCTCGGTGATCATCTTCTACCTCGGGTCGACGCTGGTGGTCAGACGGTTCGCCTCCGGTGCGCTCGGGCCCGATGAGACCGACGAGCCGGCGCAGCCGCTGCGCGCCGTGATCCAGGGTTTCGCTGCCGGGTTCCACCACATCGTGCAGCGACCCACCGTCGGTTTGAACATCGCCATGGTGACGCTGGTCCGGTTCTGCTTCGGGCTGGCCACGCTGCTCGTACTGCTGCTCTTCCGGCACCACTTCGTCGGCCACCACGGCATCTTCCGGTCGGGGATGGCCGGGATCGCCGAAGTGGTCGGCGTCTCCGCCCTGGGCCTGCTCCTCGGCGCCGTGGCCACCGCACCGATGGTCGCCCTGGCCGGCCGGACCCGCTATCTGATCGGGCTCCTCACCGTCGCTGCCGTGGTCGTGGTGATCTCCGGAACCCGATTCACCCAGGGCTCCATCATGCTGGCCACGCTGATCCTGGCTTTCGCGTACCAGTCGTCGAAGATCTGCGCGGACTCGGTCGTCCAGTCCGATTCCGACGACGCCCACATCGGCCGGGTGTTCGCCCTGTACGACACCGTTAACAACGTGTTCTACGTGGCCGGGTTCGTGGTGGGGGTGGCAGTGGTGCCGTTCGACGGGTTGAGCCCGGCCGCGGTCATCACGGTCGGCGTCATCTACCTGCTGACGGCGGCAGGGTATGGCGTCGGCATGGGACGGCTGCGGGCCAGGCCGGCCGGGGGCCAGGGGTGAAAGCCGTCCGCTACAGCCGTTTCGGGGGGCCAGAGGTTCTCGAGGTCATGGATGTCCCCGATCCGCACCCCAATTGCTCGCCGAGATCGGCAAGTTGATCGAATCCGGGCGCTTCTTCAGACCGGTCGCCCAAATCCCTCTCGACCAAATCCCTGTCGCCCAGACCTTCCCGCTTGCCCGGGTCGCGGAGGCGCATCACTCGGCGCCGACCCTGTCGTGCGCGGGGAAAGCTGGTCCCGGTGGTCGGCCCACGCACCGACGAGACCCGCTTCAGCTTTCGGGACCGGCCGGCAGCAGCCCCTCCGCGCCGGCCCAGCGGTACAGGGCGGCCTCCGCAACATCGCGGTCCAACGGGCCGTGCTCGAGCCGAAGCTCCTTGAGGTACTTCCAGGCGCGGCCGACCACCGGGCCCGGGCCCACTCCGAGAAGCTCCATGATGGCGTCCCCGTCGAGATCGGGGCGCACTTTCGCCAGGTCTTCGGCCACCGACAACTGGGCGATCCGCGATTCCAGATCGTCGTAGGAACGTTGCAGCGTCAGTTGACGGCGGCGATTACGGGTGGTGCAGTCGGCCCGGACCAGCTTGTTGAGCCGGGGTAACAGCGGACCGGCATCGGTGACGTACCGGCGGACCGCCGAATCGGTCCACTTGCCGCTGCCGTAGCCGTGGAAACGCAGGTGCAGAAATGTCAGGTCGGAGACGTCGTCGACCAGCTGGTTGGGCATCCTGAGTTCGCGGAGCCGCTTGCGGACGAGCTTCCTCCCGACCACCTCATGGTGGTGGAAACTGACCCCGCCACCGTCCTCGAACCGCCTGGTCGCGGGTTTGCCGATGTCGTGGAGCAGCGCGGCCAGCCGCAGCGTCAGATCAGGCGGCGCGCCCGGATCCTCCAGTGCGATGGCCTGTTCGAGCACGGTCAACGAATGTTGGTAGACGTCTTTGTGCTGATGGTGTTCGTCCCGCTCGAGCCGCAGCGCCGGGAGTTCGGGCAGCACCCGCTCCGCCAGGCCGGTGTCGGTCAGCAGCTCCAGCCCCGGCCGAGGATGGTCGGCCAGCAGTAGCTTCGACAGCTCACCCGCCACCCGTTCGACGGTGACCCGGTCGATCTGCTCCGCCATGTCATGCATCGCGGCGACCACTCGCGGAGCCGGGGTGAACCCGAGCTGGGCGACGAAACGGGCGGCCCGCATCATCCGCAACGGGTCGTCATGGAAGGAACGCTCTGGCGTCGCCGGCGTGTCCAACACCCGGTGCGCCAGCTGCCCGAGGCCCCCGTAGGGATCGGCGAAAACGTGCCCGGGCAGTGAAACAGCCATCGCATTGACCGCGAAGTCACGCCGCAGCAGGTCACCCTCGAGGCTGTCACCGAACGTCACCACAGGATTGCGGGACTCGCCGTCGTAGGTGTCGGCACGGAAGGTGGTGATCTCCAGCTGCAGGCCACGTTTGGCGATGCCCACCGTGCCGAACCTGATGCCGGTGTCCCAGAACGCCTCCGACCAGCCGTCCGTCATGGCGAGGATCTGCTCCGGCCGGGCGTCGGTGGCGAAGTCGAGATCGTTGCCGAGCCGGCCCAGCAGGGCGTCCCGGACCGAGCCGCCGACCAGGTGCAGTTCGTGACCCGCTGCGGCGAAGAGCCTGCCCAATTCGTCGATCACCGGCGAGATCCGCAGCAACTCGGTCACCGCGGCCTGCTGGATCTCGGACAACGACCGCGGGTCGGGCAGTGGCGCCGGGGACGGTGTCCCTGGCCGCTGCGAGCTCTGGTCGACGGTGGGCACGACGCCGAAGTCTACGGCCCGGGGCAGTCCGCGGGCTCGAGCGCGCGGTCCGGCGGCAGGACCGACGATTACCATCGGGTGATGTCCTCTCCCGGCCCACGCGACTCCCGCCGCCGGTCGTCGGACGAGACCTCGGCGGGCGGCCTGGTGGTTCGCACCGAACACGGAACTTCGTCGGGAGCGCTCATCGGCCGGCTCGACCGTCGGGGCCGGCTCCGCTGGTCGCTCCCCAAGGGACACGTCGAGCTCGGTGAGACCACCGAGCAGGCCGCGGTCCGCGAGGTGGCCGAGGAGACCGGCATCTCGGGCCGGATCACCGCGCGACTGGGCAGCGTCGAGTACACCTTCGTGGTGGCCGGTCGCCGGATCCACAAAAGGGTCCATCATTTTTTGATGGAAGCCATCAGCGGTGAGTTGTCCGACGCAGATGTCGAAGTCACCGAGGTCGCCTGGGTGCCGATGGACCAGATGCCCGGCCGGCTGGCGTATGCCGGGGAGCGTCGGCTGGCCGAACGGGCGGCCCAACTTCTCGCGGACACCGCGTGAAAGGCCCGGCGTGAGATGCACCCCGTGCAATGCCGGGAGAGCCGTAGCGAGATGCACGGCGGGAGAGACAGAGCGCGAGATGCACGGCGGGAGAGCCACAGCATGAGAGCCACAGCATGAAAGCAACAGCATGAAAGCAACAGCATGAAATACCCGGCCTGAAGGAATTCGCATGAAGCCGGTCGCCGCGATCTCGGTCCTGCTGGTCGCTGTGGCGTTGGCAGCGCTCCCCGCCACCCGGGCGACAGCCGGGCCCGTGTCGCCGGCGTTGGCACGGGCGAACCCGGAGCTGGCCCCGCAGGGTGAATACGCCTCGTCTTTGGCATTCACCGTCGACACGATCTCGCCCACCGTCGTCACGGCCGGCGGTCCGTCCGTATTGATGATCCGCGGCTCGATGAAAAATGTGAGCAGGTTCGACATCCGGGGTCTGCAGTATGTCTTCCAACGGGGCGGGCCGCTGCCCGGTATGGCAGACCTCAAAAGGACTCTCACCGAAACTGACTTCTCGGCGGTCATCGACCAGAATTGGACCGATCTCCTCCCGACCCTGGCCGCCGGCGGCACGTCGAAGTTCTCGTTCAGTGTTCCGATGGCAGGCAGTTCCGACTTGACCTTGGCACTGGACGCCCGCGGCGTATACCCGACCATGGTCAAGGTCCTCGGCGACATCGGGGAGATCGGATTCTCCCAGTTGGCCAGGATCGGTGAACTCCAATTGCTGACGACGGTCCTCTCAGCGCCACCAGCGCCCGTAAAGGTGGCCGCGGCGGCGGCGCCGGCCGATCCGGCAACCCCTGCCGAACCGGCCGCCAGACCCATCCCCGTCAGCGCGCTGTGGCCGTTGGTCGACGTCCCGCACACGGGGGTCGACGGCGTCTTCCTGAACGACGATCTGGCCCGCTCTATCTCCCCCGGCGGTCGGCTCGCCACCATCCTCGACACCCTGCCCGAAGTTGATCCGAAGGCCGCCGGGGTGACCCTGGTCGTCGACCCGATGCTGCTCGACGAGTTGGCTCGGATGGCGAACGGATACCGGTTGACGACCACCCCGGGCCGCCCCCGTCCGCCGCTGGTTCCGGCCCCGAACACCACTGCGAACACCACTGCGAACACCACTGGGACACTGTCGAGCGCGACTACACCCACCTCGTCGGGCCCGACAAACCCAGGCGATCCGAGCGCGGCCGGGGACGGAGCGGGCAGTCCACCGACCCCGTCCGCCGCGTCCACGCTCCAGGCCGGTGGAGGTGGCGCCCCGCCGGCCCTATTCCCGCCCGGCACGGTCGCCGGTGCCGGCCGACAGTTGGCCATCGAGTTCCTGACCCGGCTACGCACGGCGGTGGCCGGCAACACCGTCCTCGTGCTGCCGTACTCCGACCCGGACACGGTGGCATTGGTCCGCGCGGGAATGTCCGACAACCTGGCCGGGCTCATCGCCGGCGGTCGGGACGTCGCGGCCAGAGTTCTTCAACCCGTCGGCACTGGTCAGCCGGGCCCGGCGGCACTGCTGACCACCATGGCCCTCCCCGAGAACGGCCTCATCGACGCTTCCACCCTGGCCACCCTGTCCGCTGACGGAATGACCACGGCGGTGTTGGCGGCCGGCTCGGTGCAGCACGCCGGCGGACCGGTCGGCGCAGTCACCGTGAACAGCACGGGCGCCCTCACCCTCGACAGCGGGGCGGCTGCCGGCGAGGTCAACGCCGCCGTCACCGACTCGCCGGTCCTCCCGTCGATGGATGCCCTGATCGCCTCGGCCGGCCGGCCGGGCGGCGCGGTCCGGCTGTCCGTCCTGACCGCCACCCTGGCCGAACAGGGCTTCACCGCAACCGGCACCCCGGTGGTATTGATGCCCGACCACAGGTGGACGCCGAAGCGCGGCACCCACGCCGAACTGTTCGCCACCCTCGGCATTTTCGCCGGCGAGCGGGTCACCGCACCACTGCCGGTCACCGAGATCGCCGCCGGCGCGGTTCAGCCCGCGCAGCTGCTCTACGGCCCCCGCTCGGTCGCGGCCGAACTGGCGCCCGGTTACGTGAGCCGGGTCCGCGCCGACAACGCCGGCATCGGCCAACTGCGGGACGCCCTGCAGCGGGCCGCCGACCCGACAGCCACCTCACTGGTCCCGCCCGACCCGGCCGCGATCCTGGATCCGTTGCAGGCGGCCCTGCGAACCGCGGGTTCGGCCGCACTCAGACCCGACGGCCTGCCGGCCGACAACATGCTCACCACGATCGAGGACTCCCTCTCCGGGCTACGCAGCGGCGTTCAGATCACGCCGGTCAGCTCCTACACATTGGCCTCCTCTTCGTCGCCGCTGCTGATCTCGGTTCGGAACAACCTCCCGTACGCGGTGCGGGTCAGGCTGGCCATCGGCGGCGACCAGGTCAGGCTGCGGTGGACCGACCCCGGTGTCCAGACGATCCTGCCCGGACGGTCCGCGCAGGTCCGGGTCGAGACAAGGGTCACCAGAGCGGGCCGGTTCCAGATCCCGGTCAGGTTGCTGGCCGGGGATGGAAGCGATTGGGGAGAGCCCGCCCTGTTGACCGTCAACTCCAGCGCCTACGGAACACTGACCGTCGTGCTGATCGCCGGAGCCGGCGGGCTGCTGCTCGTCCTGGTGGCGTTCCGCATCATCGGACGGTGGCGGGCCGGCCAGGCCCGCCGCGGCATCGCCTCCGGCGGTGGACCGGGCGCTGCCGCCGGTCCGCCGGACCCGGATTCGATCCTCGGCGCCGCCAACGAACTGGTGTCCTTCGCTGGGGTGCCGCTCCCAACAGCGACCCGAAGGGCCTACCCGTGACCGGGCCCACCCGCGACCCCATTCCTGATCCCACCCGTCATCCCACCCGTCGTCCCACCCGTGATCCGGCCGGGCACCCGCCCGACCGGTTCGTCGGAGCGCGGCAGCTGACGGTGGACATTCCACTCGACCCGGCGCGCACGACGGCACCGGTATCGGCCTCGGCCTCGGCAGGAATGAAGACGGCCAGCACCTCCGGCGTGGTGCGGGCCGGGGCCCTGATGGCGGTTGCGACTGTGGTGAGCCGGATCACCGGCCTGCTGTCGAAGATCGCCCTGCTCGCCATCCTCGGCGCGGGCGCGGTCAGCAGCTCCTACACCGTGGCCAACACGCTGCCCAACATCGTCTTCGAGCTGCTGATCGGCGGCGTGTTGACGTCGGTCGCGATTCCGCTGCTGACCAGGGCACAGCGGTCCGATCCGGACGGCGGCGAGGAGTACACCGAGCGGCTGATGACGATCGCGGTCGTCGGACTGCTGATCGCCACCGCACTGGCCGTCGCCGGCGCCCCGCTGCTCGCCCGGCTCTATTCCTCGGGGGCGGCGTCCCGCCCCGAGCTCACCACCTCGCTCGGCCGACTGCTGCTGCCGCAGATCTTCTTCTACGGCGTCGCGGCACTTTTCGGGGCGATTCTCAATACCAAGGAGCGGTTCGCCGCCAACGCCTGGGCGCCGGTGCTCAACAACGTGGTCGTCATCGGCGTCGCGGTGGTGCTGTTCGCGGGCCGAATCGGCAGGGTGGGCACACCGGACGGGCTCACCTCTGACGAACTGCTGATTCTCGGCATCGGAACCACCCTTGGCATCGCCGTGCAGGCGGCGGTGATGATCCCGCCCCTGTTGCGATCCGGCTTCCGTTTCCACTGGCGCTGGGGCTGGGACCCCCGCCTGGGCGAGGCCGGTGGCCTGATCGCCTGGGCAGTCGTCTACGTGTTGGTCTCGCAGGTCGGGGTGGTGGTGGCCACCCGCATCGCCTTCGCGCACTCGAAGGCCGGGCCGGTGGTGTTCGGCTATGCCTCGGTGCTCTTCCAGATGCCGTACGGTATTCTCGGGGTGGCAGTGCTGACCGCGATCATGCCCAGGCTCAGCCGGCATGCCGCGGCCGGCGAGATCGAGGACGTCAAGAACGACGTCTCGCTGGCCAACCGGCTGTCCGCGGTGGCCCTGCTGCCGGTCTCGGCGGCGCTGGTGGTGATCGGCGGGGCGCTGTCGGTCGCCCTGTTCGCGTGGGGTCAGGTCAAGGTCGGCGATGCGCTGCAGATCGGCCGGACGGTGGGTGCGCTGGCGCTGGGCCTGGTCCCGCTGGCGATGACGCTGGTCCAGATGCGGGTCTTCTACGCGATGAAGGACGGCCGGACGCCGACCGCGATCAACGCCGTGATGGTGGCGGTCCGGGTGCCGCTGCTGCTGCTCAGCACCAGGCTCGGGCCGGACTGGGTGCTGCCGGGCCTGGCGTTGGCGACCGCGGTCTCCTACCTCGTCGGGGCGGTGGTCGGCGAATGGTGGTTGCGGTCGCGGTTCGGCCCGATGGGCACCCGGCGGACGTTGACCACCATCGGAAAGATGGTGCTCGCCTCCGCCGGCGGTGGCGCGGCGGGCTACTACGCCGCCAGGTGGACGGTCGGAATCTCGCCGTCTGGGGTGGTCGATGCCCTGGTGACAACCGTGGTGGCTACGATCGTCGGCCTGTTCACGGTGGGAGTGCTGTGCGCTGTGCTGCGGGTGGATGAACTTCGCCCGGTGCTCGACCGGCTGTCCCGGCTGGTGGGTCGATCGCCGGGTCGATCGCCCCGTCACTCGTCGAGCAGGTCAATGGGAGAATCCATCCGGAGCGATTCCCCATCGCGGTTGCCGGGGTGGCCGGAAAGCCCAGCGGCCGAGGACACCGTCGAACTGCGGGTCGGCGGCCGCGGGGACACTCCGCGGTACCTACCTGACATACCGCAGACACCGAACAGAGAGCAGGTCACCGAACTCGTGACGGACCCGAACACCGGCGTTCCCCGCGAGATCCCGTCGGCAGCACCGGTCGGAAGCCCAGCCGATGCGACTGCCGTCGTCAACACCGATGCGACGGCCGACATCCCAGCCGAGTCGACGTACGTCATCCCGGTCGGGGCGGCCGCCGGCATGCATGAGCAGGAAACGGCCGTCATGCATGCCGGGGCGACTCAACAGATTGCGGTGACACCTCCGGCGGCCGACGCCCGCACCACACCCGGCGCAGCGGACGATTTTGCTCCCGGGGTCACCGTCGGCGGGCGATACCGGTTGGTCAGCCTGGTCGGGGTGGACAGCGCCGACAACAAGTTCTGGCGGGCCAAGGACAACGTGCTGCCCCGGGATATGGCCGTCACGCTGCTCCCGGACAGCAGCGCGACTTCGGCGACGGTCGCCAGGACGCTGCGGGTCGGCCGGCTGCACCACATCGGCCTTCCCCAGACGCTGGACGTGGGCACCGAAGCCGGCCATTCCTACGTGGTCGGGCAATGGGTCGACGGGGCCACCCTGACCGACCTGATCGCCGGTGGGCCGCTCGAACCGGATGTGGCCACGTCGATCACCGCGAAGGTGGCCGAGGCGGTCGCCGAGGCGCATCGCAACGGAATCGCCCTCGGCGCGATCAACCCCTCGCTGGTCAGGGTCAACTTCGACGGCCAGGTCCGGTTGTCGCATGTGATCGCGCACGGCTCCGCCACCCCCGACCAGGACATCAGAGCCATCGGTGGCCTGCTCTATCTGATGTTGACCGGCACCTGGCCGCTGGCCGCGCCGGGCAGCACCGGATCGGGCTCGCCCGGCCCGGTTACCGGCAGCCTTTCCGGGAATGCTGACCCGACCCGAAAATTGGGCACTTCCGGCGGGCAGCCACTTCCCGTCGCCACCACCAGGCGGGGGCGTGAGATCCCCGCCAACGAGGCCCGGCCCGGTGTGCCCGAGGCCCTGTCCGCCCTGGCCGAGCGGGCGCTGCACCCCGACGAGCCGGCCGGCATCCACGCGGTGGGGGCCATCTCGGCGCTGCTCAAGCAGCCAGACCCGCCGCCCGCCACCGTCGCTCCGTCGGCGGGCTCCCCGGCGCGCCCCATGCTCGCGCCCGCCGAACGTCGCCTGATCCGGGAACGACGGATCAAGCTGTCGGTCGCCGCCGTCATGATCGCCGCCTTCTCCGCGCTGATCCTGATCGTCACCGCCAGCCTTTCCAAACAGGTCCTGGGCAGCATCCAGGACCCCAACCTGACCACCGTGGCCAAGCTGGACAGCCCACGGCCCAGCGCGGCCGTGACGTCGAACTCGAGGTCGTCCGGCTCGCGGGCGCCGTCCGTCACGGCCTCCGGGCCCGGCAGGTCGTCGCCCGCACCATCGTCCAGCGCGGCACCGACAGTGCCCCCCTCGGCGCCGGTCAAGATCACTGACGCGACCGTGTACGACCCGAACGGGGACGGCGTCAAGGACAACACCGAGCAGGTCCCGCAGGCTTTCGACGGATTTCCGGCCACGGCGTGGGCCACCTTCGTCTACAAGGACCAACTGCCGGCGCTGAAACCGGGGGTGGGGTTGACGCTGGAATTCGCCACCGAGATCACCCCGACCTCGGTGCAGGTCACCTCCGACACCCCGAATTCGATGTTCGAGGTGCGGTCGGCCACCTCCCGTGACATGCCGTTCGAGCAGACCACCGTCATCGGCGAGGGAATGGCCACCAGCAGCCCGGTGACGATCTCGCTCACTTCAGCCCCGAAGTCGAAGTACCTGATCGTCTTCGTCAGCCACTTCTCCCCGTCGGGCCTCAAATGGAAGTCCGACATCAACGAGATCGCCGTCGCCGGATACTGACGCGCGCGGCAGGGCCTGGGAATGCCTGTCGGTACGTTGGTGTTCCATGCAGTGGACCGGTGCGGTTCCCGGTCGCCAGGTCGGTCCCCGGTTCGAACCAGTGGGTTCCGACCGGCCGGCCGGGCGCCTCGGCCCGGCCGATTCTGAAAGCCGGTCTTCGAAGGGATGTAGCAGGGGATGTCGCAAGGAATCTCGCCGAGCGGGCAGTCGCTGCCCGCTGCCGCCGATCCGTTGACCGGATCGGCCGCGTCTCCCGGTGAGGAAGCAGATATCCGTGACGTCATCGTCATCGGCTCGGGCCCTGCCGGGTACACAGCTGCGCTCTACCTGGCCAGAGCCGACCTCGAACCCCTGGTGTTCGAAGGCTTCCGGTACGGGGGTGCCTTGATGACGACCACCGAGGTGGAGAACTTCCCGGGCTTCGCGGACGGCATCCTCGGTCCTGACCTGATGGCGAAGATGCGCGAGCAGGCGGAGCGTTTCGGCGCCGACCTCCGAGCCGACGACGTCGAGTCGGTGGATCTGACCGGTCCGGTCAAGACCGTCATCGTCGACGGCGAGGTATTCCGGGCCAGGTCGGTGGTACTTGCGATGGGTTCCGCAGCCCGGTACCTGAACCTGCCCGACGAGCAGCGGCTGATCGGCCGCGGTGTGTCCGCCTGCGCCACCTGCGACGGATTCTTCTTCCGCGACCAGGACATCGCGGTTGTCGGGGGTGGTGACTCGGCGATGGAGGAGGCCACTTTCCTCAGCCGGTTCGCGCGGTCCGTCACCATCGTCCACCGGCGCGACGACTTCCGGGCCAGCCCGATCATGCTGGACCGGGCCAAGGCCGATCCGAAGATCCACTTCGTCACCAACACGGCCGTCACCGCGGTCCACGGCGAATCAGCGGTCAGCGGCATCACCCTGACGGACACCGCAACGGGAGCCCAGCGGGAGCTTCCGGTCACCGGTCTCTTCGTGGCCATCGGACACGACCCCAGGTCCGAACTGGTCAGCGGGGTGTTGGCGGCCGATCAGGCCGGATACGTGTTGACCGGCGGGGCCGTCGGCGAAACACGCTCCAGCGCAACCAGTCTGGCCGGGGTCTTCGCCTGCGGTGATCTCGTCGACCACACCTACCGGCAGGCCATCACGGCCGCCGGCTCCGGCTGTGCCGCGGCGCTGGACGCCCAGCACTACCTTGCCGCTCATTCGGCTGGAAAGCCCGAAGCGGTCAGTGACCCGACGCCTTCCGACGCTGCCGAGCACCTGGCCGCAGAGCAGGTCACCGTCGGGGTGTGAGGCTACCTCCCACTTCAGGGGTCCGACGCAGCTCGGGACGCCGGCCCACAGATTCGCATCCGACACCACTCCATCGACAGAACAGAGGATCAGCAAATGACCACCGTAAAAGTGACCGACGAGAGCTTCGACGTCGACGTGCTGCAGTCCGAGAAGCCGGTGATCGTAGATTTCTGGGCCGATTGGTGCGGGCCGTGCCGGATGATCGCGCCGATCCTGGACGAGATCTCCACCAAGCACGCCGACAAGGTAACCGTCGCCAAGCTGGACATCGACGCCAACCCGGCCATCGCCCAGCGGTACCAGATCCTGTCCATCCCGACGATGCTCGTCTTCCAGGGAGGCAAGCCGGTGAAGCAGGTCGTGGGGGCCAAGCCCAAGGCTGCTCTGCTGGCCGAGTTCGCCGACGTCCTGGCCTGAGACAGCACGATCCACGGTCGCTCCCCGGCGACCGAGGGCCCCGCGTTCCCGCCGGTGGACGGGTTGTGTTTCAGCCGGCGGGACGGGTGCGGGAGGCTCTTCGGCGTCGTGGCGCGCAGGAATCGCCCTTCCGGGTCCCGCCGTTGCACAATGGTGCGCCGGGCCGGTGCGTCGGCCGCCGTGTTGGTCGTCGGTCCGGTGCAGAGCGTCACGCCTGGCCGTGAAGAAGGATGAGGTGAAGCGGATCCATGCTCAGACGAGGCGATCGAGGGCCGTCCGTTGCTGCCGTGAGCAATGCTCTGGCCTCACTCGGGAAGCTTCCGGCGGCTGATCCGCGGGCCGATCCGGCATACGTCATTTTCGACGTCGTCATCGACGCTGCGGTGCGGCAGTTCCAGCAGGAGCGCGGCCTGATCGTCGACGGGATCGTCGGCCCAGTCACCATCCGCTGTCTGGGGGACGCCCGGTGGCGGCTGGGTGACCGGACTCTTGCCTACACACTGTCCGCCGTGATGACAGGTGACGACGTCACCGAACTCCAGGTCCGCCTCGCCGAGATGGGGTACAACACCGGTCGCCCCGACGGGGTTTTCGGGCCCAGGACCGACCAGTGCGTCCGCGACTTCCAGCGCGACCGCGGCGCCGCCGGCGACGGCGTCTTCGGCGCCCAGACCTATCGCGAGCTGGGCATGATGTCCGGCCATGTCGTGGGGGGACGGCCGTTTTTCCTTCGCGAGCAACGGGTCCTGCGGCAGGCCGGCCCCCGTCTGCACGGCAAGCGGATCGTCATCGACCCGGCCCACGGGGGCAGCGACACCGGCTGGGTCAGCGGTGGGGCGCAGGCCGCCGACCTCACCTTCGACATCGCCAGGCGGCTCGAGGCCCGAATGGTCGCCACCGGGATGGAGACGTACCTGACCCGTGGCGTCCACCAGAACCCGGCACCGGAGGAACGCGCTGCGCTGGCCAACGAGGTCCGGGCGGATCTGCTCCTCAGCCTGCACATCGACTCGTCGTCCTCGCCGCTGGCCAATGGGATCGCCACGTTCCACTTCGGCAGTGACTCGGGCGCGACGTCCACCGTCGGCGAGACTCTGGCCAACCTCGTCCAGCGCGAACTGGTCGCCCGGACCCAGCTCAACGACTGCCGGGTGCACCACCGCACCTGGGATCTGCTGCGGTTGACGACCATGCCCGCGATCCAGGTCGAGTTGGGGTATCTGTCCAACGACAGCGACCGGGCCAAGCTGCTTCGCGACGACTTCCGCAACACGCTGGCCGACGGCATTCTGGTCGCCGTCAAGCGGCTCTACATCGACGGCAGGGACGACGACCCGCACACCGGGACGTATTCGTTCTCCGACCTGCTCGCCCACGAACGGGCGGCACAGGGGGCCTGAATCACCGGCCGGTCATCCCCGCCCAGGGATCAGCTCACGCCGAACCGGTAGCGGCTCCTGGCCCGGTAGTGCTGTCCCGGACGCAGGATCGTGCCCGGGAAGTGCGGATGGTTGACCGAGTCCGGGAAGTGCTGCGGTTCCAGACAGAACGCGTCACCCTGACGCAGCATCCCGCCGCGGCCGACCACGGCACCGTTGAGCTGGTTACCGGTGTAGAACTGCACGGCGGGCTGGTCGGTGAACAGTTCCAGGGTGCGCCCGGACGCGGGCTCGATCACGCTGGCGGCCAGCCGGAGACCATCGACCTCGGGGCCGCTACCGTCCAGCACATAGCTGTGGTCGTAGCCGCGGCCGTGCCGGAGCTGGGGATCGGGACTGCGCCATCGACTACCGATGGCGGTGGGTGTGCTGAAATCGAAATCCGTTCCGGCGCAGAGAATCAGCTCACCCGTCGGGATCGAGTCGACGTCCATTGCGACGATCTGATCGGCGTGGAACCTGACCTCGTGGTGTTCGACGGACGACGGCGCGCCGGACAGGTTCAGGTACACATGATTGGTGAGATTCACCGGCGTCGGGGCGTCGGTCTCCGCGCGGTAGTCGAGTTGCAGATCCGTCCCGTCCAGGGAGATCTCGAGGGCGACCCCGAGCTCGCCGGGAAAGCCCATCTCGCCATCCGGGCTGGTCAGGCGGAGCGTGACGGAGCCGCCGTCAGGCAATTTCACGACTGGCCCGAGAGCCCAGTCGACGGAGTCGAAACCGGCCGGGCCGCCGTGCAGCGCCGCCGCTCCGTCGTTGGTCGGCACCTGGTAACGCCGGCCGTCCAGCTCGAAGCTGCCGCCGGCGATCCGGTTGGCGTACCGGCCGATCGAGGCGCCCTGGTAGGAGGTGTCCGTGCGCCAGCCCGCCGGATCGTCGAAACCCATCGCGACGTGCGCCCAGTGCCCGGTCCGGTCGGGCGCCTGTACCCAGGCGATCCGCGCCCCGTAGCTGAGCACGCCCACCCGGAGGGCGGAGCTGACGAGTTCGACTTCACTGGACATGCGGGGCCCCACGTTTCACGGTCGACATTCGGACCGCCAAAACCCTAGTGCCAGCGGCCGGCCGCAGGTGCGGGGGCAGGTCGGGGTCACGGAACCCCCGGCCGTCGCGCGAGCGTTCCTGAGCCTGCGGGCACCGGACGAAATCGATACCGATCTGGCCCGGGCCGACCGCCGCCGGCAATTGGCCTCAACCTGAGCTTTAAAGATGGCTTTCGGGCTATTTCTCATCCCGGCCCGTTGACCGGCTGTAGACCGCCACGCCTCTGACGCCGCACCCGGGACCCCAACGAGTCGCCCGGTAACCGGAATTTCGCAGCTCTGTTGCTCTCCGTCAGTAATGTGCCGGCAGGCGATATCAACGGTTCGATCGGATGATAGAACTCGAACGGGCAGGGTGTTAGCCTGAAGTCGCGCTGGTGGTGCCGGCGGCCGTGGGCGTAATTCGCAGCTTGGTTCCCGGATGCCTCAGCCTTGCAGCATTAGTCAGCCAACTACCCGCAACACAGCCACCGGCAGCACCGACGGCGCTGTCGCCGACCACTATAAGGGGCGGTTCACGTGCGCCGAAATCTTTTGCGGGTTGCACTTCCGGGCCTGGTCGTTGCCGTCGTCGCTCTCGGGCTGACACCGCAGGCGCTGGCCGATACCACGGTCAAGACCTGCTCCGTGGTCAGCGATCCAGGCAGCGCCGGCCGATTCACCGACTGCCATGGTCAGGCCCTGATGGGCGAAAACTTCTCTGCTCTCGACCTACGCGGGGCGGACTTTTCCGGAGCGGTTCTGACCGGCGCCGACCTCAGCGGCACCGACCTCACGCCATTACGGGGGTTTCCGGCCTCAGGCACCGATCAACCGGCAAACCTGACGGGTTCGGTACTGAACGGCGCTAACTTCACCGGAGCCCACCTCGACGGTGCGACGCTCTACACCGTCATCGCCAATGGCGCCAATATGTCCGGGATGGTGGCGCCCGCGGCCGATTTCAGGGTCAGCAGCCTGAAGAACGTCGATCTGACCGGGTCGAACCTTTCCGGCGCCGATTTCTCCTCCTCCGCGGTGCTCGGTGACCTTTCAGGTGCAAATCTATCCGGCACGATCTGGTCGAATGCGACGCTCACCGGCTCGAACGCCACCGGCACTGACTTCTCCGGCGCGCGCTTCGGCGGCGCGGACCTTTCCAAGGTGATCCTCACCGGCGCCACCTTCACCGGCTCGTCGCTATTGCCGTCCGACATCACCCTGACGTCGACCGTTCCCGTAGCAGTCACCTGGCAGATTCCGGCCCCGCCGGCCGGGGTCTCGACCAGTTGCCTACCCGCCAGTGGAACGGTGTTCGGCTTTGGGAGGACGACGGTCACCTGCACGGTCAGCAGCACCGCGACCGTTCCGAGCGCGGCCAATGGCACTCACGGCTCCGGGTCGTTCGTCGTCGACGTGATCCGGCCCGCGGTGCCCGGTACCTTCCGGTCCGTTCAGCCCGCCCGGCTGATGGACACCCGCACCGGCAACGGCGCCAACGGCCCCGTCCCCGCCAGCACCTCCATCGCCCTGCAGATCCTGGGCCGCGGCGGCGTCCCCGCCACCGGCGTCTCCGCCGTCGTCATCAA
>JBBRDH010000099.1:0-19952 GCA_038204125.1 Mycobacteriales bacterium | reverse complement strand
CGGGTACTCGCCGCCAGGTCCCTGATGACCGACCCGGAACTGCTCCTGCTGGACGAGCCGGCCGCCGGTCTCGATCTGGGCGGCCGGGAGGACCTGCTGGCGCGGCTGTCGGTGCTGGCCGGGGATCCCTACGCCCCAGCGGCCATTCTCGTCACCCATCACGTCGAAGAGATCCCCGCTGCGTTCTCCCACGTTCTGTTGATCCGCCGCGGCCGGGTGGTGGCGGCCGGGCCGACAGCGGCGACGCTGACCCAGCAGGCGTTGTCGGAGACGTTCGGGATGACCCTGCAGCTTGACCGGCGGGACGGTCGCTACTTCGCCCACGCCGCGTGAACCCGCCGGCGGCGCGGCGGCCACGCCCCGGCCGGCTCGAGGCCGCAGTGCTGCCGGGAACGGCACCGGGGCGGGCCGGCTACCGGTTCGATCTCGCCGACGTGCAATTTCTGGTCAGTGCCGGCGGATCCGACGCGCTCTGCTCTGCCGAATCGTTGCCGTTGACCGATGAAACCCTGCTGACCGACCTGACCCGGCTCCGGGCGGTTGTCGGCTCCCATGCTGCCGCGGTCGCCGAGACGATCCGGCTGCGCCGCCGGGCGGTGGGCAAGCTCGGTGAACGCGCCAAGCTCTGGCTCTTCACCGACGAGGCCCTTCAGCAGGCCACGCCGGCTGTGGTCGCCCGACACCGGGCCAGGCGGCTCACCGGAATCGGTGTCCACGACCTCACGTGCTCGATCGGGGCGGATCTGGCCGAGCTGGGGGAGTGCTGCCCGGTGGCTATCGGGTCGGACCTCGATCCGGTCCGGGTGGCGATGGGCCGGCACAACCTCGGGGCGGCGGGCGGGCGGGCCCGGCTACTGGTCGCCGATGCGCTGACCCGGACCACCCGGGGTCTGCTGCCCTACGCCGACCCGGCGAGGCGGCAGTCCGCCGGCCGCCGCATCACCTCCGAACTCACCATCCCGTCGATCGCCGATCTGGACCGCATCCACTCCGGCCGCCCGCCGGTGCTCAGAGTGCCGCCGGGGATCGACTATGAGCGGATGGCCAGGCCGGGCGAGGTGGAGATCGTCTCCCTGGACGGCTCCGTGCGGGAGGCGGTGCTGTGGCCACCGGAACTGGCCGGCGTCGCCCGTCGGGCAACGGTCCTGGTCTCTCACCCGCCAAGCCGTGACGGATCTGCTAGTGACGGATCTGCCGGTGACGGATCTGCCGGTGACGGATCTGCCGGTGACGGATCTGCCGGTGACGGATCTGCCGGTGACGGATCTGCCGGTGACGGATCTGCCGGTGAGCTGACCGGTGAGGGCCGGGCCGGGGACGAGTTGACCAGCGAGGACCCGGACGACGCTCCGGTCGGCGAGGGGATCGTCGGGCAGCGGATCGTCGGACAGTGGATCGTCGATCCCGACCCGGCGGTCGTCCGGGCCCATCTGGTCCGCCACTACGCCGCCCGGCACGGCCTGGCCCTGCTGGACCCGCAGTTGGCCTACCTGACCGGTCCGGACCGGCCCCCGGGGGTCCGCGCGTTCCGAGTGCTGGACGCCGCGCCCTTCACCGAACGGACCGTCGCCGGGTGGCTCCGCCGGGATCGGTGCGGCGCGCTGGAGATCCGGCAACGCGGCACTCCGGTGATCCCCGACGATCTCCGGAAGCGGTTGCGGCCCGCGATGGGCCCGGACACCTCCGTCGACTACACCCTGATCCTGGCGAGGATCGGATCCGGTGCCGGTTCCGGTGAAATGGCCTACTGGTGCCGGGCGGTGGCCGGAAGGGCCGGTGGGGCGGCAGAAGCGCATTAGGCTCTCGCTCCGTGACCTTCGAACTGCTGCCGGCCGTCGACGTCGCGGGCGGCCGCGCGGTGCGGCTCGTCCAGGGCAGGGCCGGCACCGAGACGACCTACGGCGCCCCACTCGATGCGGCTCTGGCCTGGCAGGCGGACGGCGCGCAATGGATCCACCTGGTCGACCTCGACGCCGCCTTCGGCCGGGGCGACAACGCCGCACTGCTGGCCGAGGTCGTCGGCGCGCTCGACGTGAGGGTGGAACTCTCCGGGGGTATCCGGGATGACGAATCGCTCGCCGCGGCGCTGGCGACCGGCTGCGCCAGGGTGAACATCGGCACCGCGGCCCTGGAGGACCCGGATTGGTGCGCCTCGGTCATTGCCAAATACGGCGATCGGGTGGCGGTCGGGCTCGATGTCAGGGGGAGCACGCTCGCGGCGAGGGGCTGGACCGAGGACGGCGGCGATCTGTGGGAGGTCCTGGCCCGGCTGGAGAGACAGGACTGCTCCCGGTACGTGCTCACCGACGTCACCAGGGACGGCACCCTCACCGGCCCGAACCTCCAACTGCTGCAACGGGTCTGTGAGATCGCGGACGCTCCGGTGGTGGCCTCCGGCGGTGTTTCCTCGCTGGCCGACCTCGTTGCGTTGGCGGCGCTGGCCCCGTCCGGGCTGGAGGGCGCCATCGTCGGAAAGGCGTTGTATGCCGGGGCCTTCACCCTGCCGCAGGCGCTGGCGGCGGTCCGGTGACCGGTCCGACCCGATTCGGCTCCGGCGGCCCGTTCGAGGGCAGGTTCGGCTATTCCCGGGTGGTGCGGACCGGACCGTTGGTCGTCACTGCGGGATGCACGTCGATGGTCGACGGCATGGTCCAGCACCCTGGTGACGCCGCCGCGCAGACGAGCACCGCCATCGCGGTCGGGCTGGCCGCGTTGGCCCGGGTGGGCGCCAAGCCAGGCGATGTGATCCAGAGCCGGATCTTCATCGCCGACGCGGCCCTGGCCGAGCAGGTCGGCGCCGCCCACGGTGCGGTGTTCCGGGAGATCAGGCCCGTAGCCACGATGGTCGTCGCGGCGTTGATCGACCCGGAGATGCTCGTCGAGGTGGAACTCGTCGCGTGGACCGAGGAACCGCCGGTCGCACTCGACCAGGCGCAGGAAGCCATCAGCGCAAACGCCGCGGATACCCTGACGTCGTGAGCGTGGCGGTGCGGGTCATCCCCTGTCTGGACGTTTCCGCCGGTCGGGTGGTGAAGGGCGTCAACTTCGTCGACCTGCGGGACGCCGGCGACCCGGTGGAGTTGGCGCGGTTCTACGACGCGCAGGGAGCCGACGAGCTGACCTTTCTGGACATCACGGCGACCAGCGACAACCGGGCGAGCGCCTACGAGATGATCCGGCGGACCGCGGAGCAGGTCTTCATCCCGTTGACCGTCGGCGGCGGCGTGCGCACCATCGCCGACATCGACGCCCTGCTGCGGGCCGGCGCGGACAAGGTTTCGATCAATTCCGCGGCTGTGGCGCGGCCGGAGTTTCTGCGGGAGGCGGCGGAGCGGTTCGGTTCACAGTGTGTGGTGCTCGCCGTCGATGCCAGGCGACTTCCCATCTCAGCACTGAGATCAGCGGGAGGGACGAGAGGTTCACCAGCGGGCGGATCGTGCCCGTCCGGCTTCGAGGTGACCACCCATGGCGGGCGGCAGGGGACCGGGATCGACGCCCTGGAATGGGTCCGCCGAGCCGAGGACGCCGGCGCCGGCGAGATATTGCTCACGTCGATGGACACCGACGGCACCAAGGCCGGATTTGATCTCGACATGCTCGCCGCGGTCCGCGCGGCCGTGAACGTCCCGTTGATCGCGTCCGGCGGCGCCGGGTCGCTCGCCCACTTCTCCGCGGCGGTCGCGGCCGGCGCCGACGCCGTGCTGGCCGCCTCGGTATTCCACTTCGGCACCTTCACCGTCGACGCGGTGAAACAGGAACTCGCCGCGGGCGGCTATCCGGTCCGCCGGGTTCCCATTGGGAGCAGGCCGTGACCGAAGCGGTGGGCATCGGTATTGCGGAGCTGAACTTCAACGAGGCGGGCCTGATCTGCGCCGTGGCGCAGCAGTACGACACCAAGCAGGTGCTGATGGTCGCCTGGATGGACGCCGAAGCGGTCCGCCGGACTCTGAGAACCGGCTGGGCCACATACTTCTCGCGTTCCCGCCAGCAGTACTGGGTGAAGGGCGAGACGTCGGGCAATGTCCAGCGGGTGCTCGAGATCAGGCACGACTGCGACTCCGACGCCCTGCTCCTGCTGGTCGACCAGACCGGGCCGGCGTGCCACACCGGGACGCGGTCCTGCTTCGACGACGGTCTGCTCCCCACATGATGATGTCGAAAAACTCGTCGCGGGAGCTCGGCGTGGTGTCCCCCGGTCGCGAGGAGTTTCGGCGGCTGGCGCGGGACCGCCGGGTGATCCCGGTGACGGTGCGACTGCTGGCCGACACGCTGACTCCGATCGGCCTGTACGCAACGCTGGCCGCAGACCGGCCCGGAACATTCCTGCTGGAGTCGGCAGAGCACGGCAAGTCGTGGTCGCGTTGGTCGTTCGTCGGGGCGGGGAGCGCAGCGGCGCTCTCCGAGCAGGGCGGAGTCGCCACCTGGATCGGTACCCCGCCGGCCGGTCTGCCGACCGACGGAGACCCGTTGACGGCTCTCGCCGAAACCTTGCGGCTGCTGCACAGCGAACCCCTTGCCGGGTTGCCGCCGCTGACCGGCGGGATGGTCGGCTACCTCGGTTACGACATCGTCCGGCGACTGGAGCGGATCGGTACCCCCGGACTGGAACCGGCGGACGAGCTCGGACTGCCGGAAATGGTGATGCTGCTGGCCACCGACCTGGCCGCACTGGACCACCACGAGGGCACCGTGACCCTGATCGCCAACGCCGTCAACTGGGATGCCACCGACGACCGGGTCGACGCCGCCTACGCCGATGCGGTCGACCGGATCACCTCGATGGCGGCCAGGCTCGCCGAGCCCGCACCCGTCCCCGCGGCGACCTTCCGAACCCCGGGGGCCAGGGATGACGTCCATCGCCGGACCAGTGGCGCCGACTACCAGGGGGTCGTCGAGGTAGCAAAGGAGCACATCCGAGCCGGCGACGCCTTTCAGATCGTGCTCTCGCAGCGGTTCGACGTCCCCACCAGCGCCAGCCCACTTGCGATCTACCGGGTGCTCCGGGCGACGAATCCGTCGCCGTACATGTATCTGCTCCAGCTGCCGACCCCGTCCGGCGCTCCCATCGCGGTGGTGGGGTCCTCGCCGGAGGCTCTGGTCACCGTCAGGGACGGCGTGGTGACCATGCACCCGATCGCCGGCACCCGGCCCCGCGGAGCGACGGAGGAGGACGACATCCTGCTGGCCAAGGACCTGCTGGCCGATGCCAAGGAGCGGAGTGAACACGTCATGCTGGTCGACCTGGGCCGGAACGACCTTGGTCGGGTCTGTCGGCCGGGAACCGTCAAGGTGGTGGAGTTCTTCACCGTCGAGCGCTACAGCCATGTGATGCACATCGTCTCGACGGTGACCGGTCGACTTGCACCCGGCAGGACCGCCTATGACGCGCTGATGGCCTGCTTCCCGGCCGGCACCCTGTCCGGCGCGCCGAAGCCGCGGGCGATGCAGATCATCGACGAACTGGAGCCGGTGCGCCGCGGCATCTACGGCGGGGTGGTCGGCTACCTCGACTTCGCCGGCGACGCCGATACGGCCATCACCATCCGGACCGCGCTGGTCGTCGGCGGGATGGCTCATGTCCAGGCAGGGGCCGGGGTGGTGGCCGACTCCGTGCCGGCAAACGAGGACCTCGAGTGTCAGAACAAGGCGGCGGCCGTGATCAGTGCCGTGCAGGCCGCGGCGACCCTGCAGCCGCTGCCGCCGGAGTGGAACCCGGCCGCCGCCCCGGTCGACCTGCCCGCCCGGGTGACGGGGCGGCCGAACCATCCGGCAACCGCGCCGGCCACCGCGGCGGCTGCGGCGGCCGGTGCTCATGGCTGAACAGGCCGGACCCGGAACACCATCAGCCGAAAGGCCCGGGCCGGAAGAGCCCGTGCCAGCGAAGCCCGTGCGCGTGGAGCCTGTGCCTGTGGAGGCCGTGCCCGTGGAGGCCGTGCCCGTGGAGCCCGTGCCCGTGGAGGCCGTGCGCGCAAAGCCGGTGGGACGGAAGTCTCCGCTCCCTCGCCGGCGGGCCGCGGTGCTGGCTGCCGCGGTGGTGCTCGGGGCGGCGGGCTGCGCCGGCGCAGCCGGCCTGACATGGTGGACCCAGCAGCACCTGGACACCTTGGCCGGGTCCGTGACGACGCGAGTTGCCGGTGGCCGGCTGGATCCAGTGCTCGTGCCGGTGGCGATCATCACCCTGGCCGGGTTCGGCGCCGCGCTCAGCACCAGCGGGTGGCTGCGCCGGCTCGTCGGAGTGGTCGTGGTGCTGGGAGGTGCCAGTGCTGGGCTACTGGCCGTGACCGGGGCGCTGCGGCCACCGACCGAGCTCACCACTGATCTGGCCCGCCCGGTGACCTCCTCAGCGGCGCCGATGCTGCATCCGGCAGGGCCGGTCCTGGCGGCTGTGGGGTCGTTGCTGGTGATCCTCGCCGGCGTGGTGACTGTCGCAGGTCTGGGACTGCGCGGGGGTCTCGGGCAACGCTACGAGTCGCCGACCCGGCGCGGGCCGCCCCGCTCCATCGCCGGATCGGTGGCGGAACCGGTGGCCGGACCGGTGTCGGGCACGATCGCGGGATCGGTGTCCGGGGCGATGGTCGGCTCGCCCGGCGAGCGTGCCATCGAGCCGGCGCAGGCAACCGGCACGCTGCCTGTGACAACGAGTCCGGCTGCCTCGGCAACCGTCGTGCGGAACCCCGAAGCGGGTAGGTCGAGCTCGGCGGACCCCGACCTGGCCCACCCCGACCTGGCGGACCCCGACCTGGCGGACCCCGACCTGGCGGGCTCCGACCTGGCCCACCCCGACCTGGCGGACCCCGACCTGGCAGACCCTGACCTGACAGACCCCGACCAGGCGGCCCAGTGGTGGAAGGCGCTCGATGCCGGGGCCGACCCGACGAACGGGTGGATCAGCGGTGGACCGCCCCGCAGAGGGGTTCCGTCGCGCGGCCCGGACGGCGCCGGGTCCGGTTAGACCCGTCGCTGTGTCCTTCAGCACCATCAGGGGCGGCTAACATGATCTGCGGGCGGTCGGTCATCGAAGGCTTACGGCGTACCTCCGGTCAACCTCGGGTGTGGTCACGCCGATCACGCAGGGCTGGGAGTCCGTTAGCCGGGAGTTCGGCGTTGCGCATCCGATCGACTCGGGCGGGCCACGTGAAGGGTAGAAACTGACAGTCGGCGGCGACGCAGCTGCCGCATCGGCTGACCTGAGCCGGGAATGTCGACGCTGGTGAGCCGCCGTGGGGGCGGATGCTCCGGTCGAACGGGCCTCACTCGAAGCCCGGGAACGTCAGCCCGGATCGTCATGGCCCAGATCTTCAAGGCACGGCCGCTACGACCAATGGCTCGAGGGAGATGTGCCGGTGAGTGTGCTGGAGGCGATTCTCGACGGGGTGCGCGAAGATCTCGCGGCCCGTGAGGCCGCTGTGCCACTCGCCCAGGTCAAATCTGCTGCCGTGGCGGCCCGGCCGCCGCTTCCGGTGCTGTCGATCCTGCGGCAGCCCGGGGTCGGTGTCATCGCCGAGGTGAAGCGGTCGAGTCCGTCGAAGGGACGGCTGGCGAGCATTGACAACCCGGCAGCACTCGCCGTGTCCTATGAGGCCGGCGGAGCGAGGGCGATCTCTGTTCTGACCGAGTACCGGCGGTTCGGCGGCTCGCTGGCCGACCTCGATTCGGTGCGGGCCGCAGTGGGGATACCGATTCTGCGAAAGGACTTCATCGTCACGCCGTATCAGGTCCACGAGTCACGGGCGCACGGTGCGGACCTGGTCCTGCTGATCGTCGCCGCGCTCGAACAGCCCGTCCTGCACGGCCTGTTGGAGCGCATCGAGTCGCTCGGGATGACCGCATTGGTCGAGGTGCACACCGAAGCGGAGGCGGACCGGGCGCTCAACGCCGGCGCAAAGGTCATCGGAGTCAACGCCCGGAACCTCAAGACCCTGGAGGTCGACCGGGACGTATTCGCCCGTATCGCCCCCGGTCTGCCGTCGGACGTTCTGGCCATCGCCGAATCCGGCGTCCGGGGAACCGCCGACCTGCTCGCCTACGCCGGAGCCGGAGCCGACGCCGTGCTGGTCGGTGAGGGTCTGGTGACCAGCGGAGATCCCCGGTCGGCGGTGGCGGACCTGGTGACGGCCGGATCACATCCCTCCTGCCCGCGACCGGCGCGTTGACCGCCCGTTCGCCGCTCGGGTCCGACCAGCCGCTCCAACGGTCCGAGGTTCCCTTTCTTCAGCTCCGCCGGGTTCTCCTCACTTGCACTTCGCGCCCCGAAGCCCGCACCCTGAACCCACCGGCCCTGTACCTACACGCCCTGAACAGACGGGCGTCACCGGGCAATCCAGACCTATCTCGTCAGGAGTCGATCTCCCCGTGAGTGCTGTCCCCATCACCTCTCCGGTCGCTGTGTCCCCGGTGATCCCGACCTCGGAGCAATCAACGTCCGCCGGAGCCGACGCCAGATCGAAGCCCGCCCAGGCGGTCGCTGTCCGACGCCGTCGCCCCGACGGACTGCCCCGCCCCTCCGACGGGCTCGGCGGCACCTCACACGATCCGGATGCGCGGGGCTACTACGGCCAATTCGGTGGCCGCTGGTTGCCAGAAGCGCTGGTCGGAGCCCTGGACGAGGTGTGGGACTCGTACGGCAAGGCCAGGGTCGACCCAGAGTTCCTCGCCGAACTGGATCGGTTGGCCGAGACCTACGCCGGGCGTCCCAGCCCGCTCTCGGACGCCAAACGGCTGACCGAGCACGTCGGTGGCGCCCGGATCCTGCTCAAGCGGGAAGACCTCAACCACACCGGTAGCCACAAGATCAACAACGTGCTCGGGCAGGCGCTGCTCCCCAAGCGGATGGGTAAGAACAGGGTCATCGCCGAGACCGGAGCCGGCCAGCACGGGGTGGCGACGGCCACCGCCGCGGCGCTGCTCGGCCTGTCCTGCACCATCTACATGGGCCGGGTCGACACCGAACGGCAGGCACTCAACGTCGCCCGGATGAAGCTGCTCGGCGCCGAGGTCGTGGCCGTCGACTCCGGCTCGGCGACCCTCAAGGACGCCATCAACGAGGCGTTCCGCGACTGGGTGACGAACGTCGAGCACACCTACTACCTGTTCGGCACGGTCGGCGGCCCGCACCCCTTCCCGCTGATCGTCCGCGACTTCCAGCGGATCATCGGCCTCGAGGCGCGTCAGCAGGTGCTCGACCTGACGGGTCGGCTACCCGACGTGATCGCCGCCTGCGTCGGCGGCGGCTCAAATGCGATCGGCATCTTCCACGCCTTCCTCGATGATCCCGGCGTGCGACTGGTCGGCATGGAGGCCGGCGGTGACGGCATCGAAACCGGCCGGCACGCCTCGACGATCAGCGGCGGAACCATCGGAGTGCTGCACGGCGCCCGGTCGTTCCTGCTACAGGACACCGACGGTCAGATCGTCGAATCGCACTCGATCTCGGCCGGTCTGGACTATCCGGGGGTCGGTCCGGAGCACTCCCACCTGGCTGACATCGGCCGCGCCGAGTTCCGTTCGGTCACCGACGCTCAAGCCATGGAGGCATTCGCCCTGCTCACCCGCACCGAGGGCATCATCCCGGCCATCGAATCCGCGCATGCCATTGCCGGGGCCGTCGATCTGGCCCGAGAGATCGGCCCGGACGGCATCGTGCTGATCAACGTCTCCGGACGCGGTGACAAGGACATGGAAACCGCGATGAAGTGGTTCGATCTCGGCTCGCCGAGCGGGTCGCTCAGCCCCGATCAGGCACCCGACGACATTCCGGCCGAGCAGCGCTGATGACTGATACCGCACAGGTCGTGTCCCGGCTCTCGGCACTGTTCGAAGGCACCCGCCGCGAAGGACGGGCGGCCCTGGTCGGTTACCTGCCGGCGGGATTCCCGACCGTCGATGCCTCGGCCGACACCCTGGCCGCGATGATCGACGGCGGCTGCGACCTCCTCGAGATCGGCATCCCCTACTCGGATCCGGTGATCGACGGCCCGGTCATCCAGGCCGCGGCGGAGACCGCGCGGGCGGCCGGGTTCCGGCTGAAGGACACGTTCACGGTGGTCGAGCGGATCGCCGCCCGCGGCGGCCGGGCCGTGGTGATGACCTACTTCAACCCGATCCTGGCCTACGGCGCCGACAGTTTCGCCAGAGACCTGGCCGCCGCCGGCGGTCTCGGCGTGATCACGCCCGACCTGATCGTCGACGAGGCGGGGCCGTGGCTGGCCGCCACCGCCGCGCACGGCATCGACCCCATCTTTCTGGTCGCGCCGTCGTCCTCGGCCGAGCGCATCACGCTGACCGCCCACGCCACCCGGGGATTCCTCTACGCGGCATCCACCATGGGGGTCACCGGAGCCCGCGACGCGGTGTCGTCGGCCGCGCCGGCCCTGGTCGCCCGCTGCCGGGAGCTGACCGACCTGCCGATCGGCGTCGGCCTCGGGGTTCGGACCGGTGCCCAGGCGGCCGAGATCGCCGCCTACGCCGACGCGGTCATCGTCGGCTCGGCGTTCACCACCGCTGCCGGCATCGGTCCGGCCGCCGTGGCTGCGCTCGCGGGCCAGCTGGCCGAAGGGGTCCGTGGTGCGAAGCGCTCCGTCGAAGGCGTCCGCGGCTCAGAGCGCTCCGTCGTGGCCGGCCCGTGACGCCGTACCTCGCCGATATCCCATCCCCGCCACAGGGGGTCTGGACCGTCGGGCCGCTGCCCATCCGCGCCTACGCACTGTTCATCATCGTGGGCATCGTCGTCGGGGTCTGGTGGGGCAACCGGCGTTTCGTCGCCCGCGGCGGTCGCCCGGGCCGGGTCACCGACATCGCCGTGTTCTGCGTCCCTTTCGGGCTGGTCGGGGGCCGGATCTACCACGTAGCCACCGACCCGGAGCTGTACTTCGGGCCGGGCCGGAATCCGTGGAACGCGTTTGCGATCTGGAACGGCGGGCTCGGGATCTGGGGCGCCATCGCGTTGGGTGGCGTCGGGGCGCTGATCGGCTGCCGCCGTTACAAGGTGCCGTTCACCAGCTTCGCCGACGCGGTCGCCCCCGGAGTTGTGCTCGCCCAGGCGATCGGGCGGCTCGGAAACTATTTCAACCAGGAGCTGTACGGAAGCAGGACCGGCCTGCCCTGGGCGCTCGACGTGTACCTCCGCACCCCCGGCGGCACCGCCGGATCCAGCGGGGACTGCTTCGATCTGACGTCCGGGGCGCAACTCGAATTCCCAACCGCGTACATCAAGGCGACGCCCGAGGTGCTCTGCGGCACCTACCACCCGACGTTCCTGTACGAGTTGCTCTGGAATGTGCTCGTGGCGGTGGCGATCGTCTGGGCGGACCGCCGGTTCCGGCTCGGCGGTGGCCGGGTCTTCGGGCTCTACGTCGCGGGCTACACGTTGGGCCGGGGCTGGATCGAGATGCTCCGAATCGACACGGCCAACCACTTCCTCGGTGTCCGGATCAACGTGTTCACCTCGATCCTGGTCTTCGCCGGGGCCCTGGTGTTCCTGTTCATCCGGCGGAATGCGGTCCGGGAGGATCCCGCGCTGGTCCATGGGCCGCCGTCGGACCCTGGGGCCACCGGGGGCTCGACGCAAAGCGACAGTGCCAACGGCGCCGGCGGTGACGTGGGTGCCGACACCAACCCGGCCGAACCGCCGGACGGCGAAGCCGGCGCCGGAGAGCAATCCGAAATGCCTCTGGCGGAGCCAGCTGGTCGAACTGTGGCGGAGCCAGCTGGTCGAACTGTGGCGGAGCCGGCTGGTCGAACTGTGGCGGAGCCAGCTGGTCGAACTGTGGAGAACGTCTCCGTGGCGGCCGGGTCCGACCCCGGCCCGCCCATTTCCGGAAGAACGGACGTCAACGAGCCTGCGATCGACGGATCTCACCGTCCCGCCACCACCGATCCGAGCTGATTTCCGGCGGACCAACTACCGGCGTCCGTGACGATCGCGGCTCCCCCGGCGCAGCGCTGATCACTGTCGTTCCGGTCCTGTAATCTGCGCTGACCAGGCCACGGTCGTCCTGGTCGATCCGGAGGTGCATTCCCGGAGACGGTTCGAGGGCCGACCGACGCGGCGTGCGCGCAGGACCGGCGGGTCTGCGCGGTCCGGTCGAGCAGCCGGGGAACGCAGCACCGGCCCTGGCAGAGCTGACAGACCGGACCGACGACCGCTCGCGCCGGTGTCGTCGCACACGGCCCTCGGGCCGCCTTCGCCGTTCATTTTTGCCCATGCTGTTCACGACCACTCGCTGCACCCTGAATCGAGCGTCCCGACCGGACTTTCCCAGGGTGTCAGCGCCGACGACGGGAGTCCGCCGTGAAGTACTCGGCCGTTCCAGAGCGCCAGGGTCTCTACGACCCGGCGCTCGAACACGATGGCTGCGGCGTGGCCGCGGTGGCAGACATCAAGGGCCGGCGCAGCAACAAGATCGTGGCCGACGGCATCACGGCGCTGATCAACCTGGACCACCGCGGAGCCGCGGGCGCCGATCCGGCAGTGGGCGACGGCGCCGGCATCCTGCTGCAGATTCCCGAGACGTTCCTGCGGGCGGTCGTCGACTTCGAGCTGCCCGCGAGTGAAGAGACGGCGGTGGGATTGCCGGCGGTGGTCTCGCCGGAGGACGGAATTGCGCAGGCAGCCGGTGACAATGGCCCGGGCGGTTGTGCCTTCGCGGTCGGCAACGCATTCGTGCCGACCGACGACCGGGAGCGGGCCGAGGCGAAACGGCTGGTCGCGAAGATCGTCGCCGAAGAGGGCCTCGAACTGCTCGGCTGGCGGACGGTGCCCACCGACCCGGTGGGCGCGGGCGTCGGCCAGATGGCGCTGGACGTGATGCCGAGTTTCGAGCAGCTGTTCCTGGCCTCGCCGGTGCGGGCGGACGGCACCCGGCCCAGCGGAATCGACCTCGACCGACTCGTCTACCCGGCCCGCAAGCGCATCGAACACGAGACCGCTGCCGCGGACGTCGACGTCTATTTCGCGTCGCTGTCCAGCCGGACCATCGTCTACAAGGGGATGCTGACCACCCACCAGCTGCCGGCCTTCTTCGACGACATCCGCGATACCCGGGTGGAGAGCGCCATCGTCGTGGTCCACTCGCGGTTCTCCACCAACACCTTCCCGGCCTGGCCGCTGGCCCATCCGTACCGCTTCATCGCGCACAACGGCGAAATCAACACCGTCCGCGGGAACCGCAACCGGATGCGCGCCCGGGAGGCGATGCTGGCCAGCCCGCTGTTTCCCGGCGACATCTCGAGGCTGTTCCCGATCTGCACCCCCGGGGCGTCGGATTCGGCCTCCTTCGACGAGGTTCTCGAACTGCTGCACCTGAGCGGTCGCAGCCTGCCACACGCCGTGCTGATGATGATCCCCGAGGCCTGGGAGAACAGCCGCGCCACCATGGATCCCGCCGTTCGCGGGTTTGCCGAGTTCCATGCATCGCTGATGGAGCCCTGGGACGGGCCGGCCTGTGTCACCTTCACCGACGGCCGCCTGCTCGGCGCGGTGCTCGACCGGAACGGCCTGCGGCCGGGGCGATGGTGGCTGACCACCGACGGCACCGTGGTGCTTGCCAGTGAGTCCGGGGTGCTGCCGATCCCGCCGGAGAAGGTCGTGGAGCGTGGCCGGCTACAGCCGGGACGGATGTTCCTTGTCGACACGGTGGCCGGCCGTATCCTCGACGACACCGAGATCAAGAGCACCCTGGCCGCAGCACACCCGTACGCCGAATGGGTGCACGCCGGCATCGTTCCGTTGGCCGACCTACCGGCCCGGCCACACGTCGCGACGCCCCACGAAGCGGTGCTGCGGAGGCAACAGGTCTTCGGCTACACGGACGAGGACCTTCGCCTGTTGATCGAGCCGATGGCTGCCAAGGGGGCCGAAGCGATCGGGTCGATGGGCACCGACACCCCCGAAGCAGTGCTCTCCGCGCGGCCGCGGCTGCTCTTCGACTATTTCTCGCAGCTCTTCGCCCAGGTCACCAACCCGCCACTGGACGCCATTCGCGAGCAGGTCGTCACCAGCATGGCGAGCATCATCGGCCCCGAGGACAACCTGCTCGACCCGTCGCCGAACTCGTGTCGGCAGATCTCGCTGCCGTTCCCCGTCATCGACAACGACGATCTGGCCAAGCTCGCCGGGGTCAACTCGGACGGCGACATGGCCGGCTTCGCGGCGGCGGTCATCTCCGGGCTGTACGAAGTGGACGGGGGCGGCCAGGCCCTGTTCGACGCCCTGGCCAGGTGTCGCCGGGAGGCCGACGAGGCGATCGCCGACGGCGCCCGGATCCTGGTGCTCTCGGACCGGGACTGCGACGCCAAGCGCGCCCCGATCCCGTCGCTGCTGCTCACCTCTGCGGTCCACCAGCACCTGGTGCGGCAGAAGTCCCGGACCAAGGTGGCGTTGGTCACCGAGGCCGGTGACGCCCGCGAGGTGCATCACGTCGCGCTGCTGCTCGGCTACGGCGCCGGGGCGGTGAACCCGTACCTGGTGCTGGAGTCGGCGGAGGATCTGGCCGCCGCCGGTCTGCTCGGCGGCGTCAGCCCGCTGGAGGCGATCAGGAATACCGTCTACGCACTCGGCAAGGGCGTGCTCAAGGTGATGAGCAAGATGGGCATCTCCACCGTCGGGTCCTACCGGCAGGCGCAGGTGTTCGCCGCCTTCGGGATCGACGAGGACGTGCTGGAGGAGTACTTCACCGGAACCACATCGCGGACCGGCGGCAGTGATCTCGGGGTGATCGCGGCCGACATCCACGAACGGCACTCCCTGGCCTTCGTCTCCAACGGCGCCGTCCGGGAGCACCGCGGACTCGAGGTCGGCGGTCAGTACCAGTGGCGGCGGGAGGGCGAGATCCACCTGTTCAACCCGGAGACGGTGTATCTGCTGCAGCACGCCTCCCGGACCAAGCAGATCTCGGTGTTCCGCCGGTACACCGACACGGTCGACGAACTGTCCCGCAAGGGCGCGACGCTGCGCGGGATGTTCGGCCTGCGCACCGATATCCGCACCCCCATTCCGCTGGCGGAGGTGGAGCCGGTCTCGGCGATCGTCAAACGCTTCGTCACCGGTGCGATGTCGTACGGGTCGATCTCGGCGGAAGCCCACGAGACGCTCGCGATCGCGATGAACCGGCTCGGCGGTCGGTCCAACACGGGCGAGGGCGGCGAGGACGTGGACCGCCTGCTCGATCCGCGCCGTCGGTCGGCGATCAAGCAGGTCGCATCCGGCCGGTTCGGGGTGACCAGTGCGTTCCTGGTGAACGCCGACGAGATCCAGATCAAGATGGCGCAGGGCGCTAAGCCGGGGGAGGGCGGCCAGCTCCCCGGCAACAAGGTGTACCCGTGGATCGCCGCCACCCGCCACGCGACCACCGGTGTCGGCTTGATCTCGCCGCCGCCGCACCATGACATCTACTCGATCGAGGACCTCAAGCAGCTCATCCACGACCTGCGCAACGCGAACCCGCGGGCTGCGGTCTCGGTCAAACTGGTCGCCGAACCCGGCGTCGGGACCGTCGCGGCCGGGGTGGTCAAGGCACACGCCGATCTGGTGATCATCGCAGGCTACGACGGTGGCACCGGGGCAGCGCCACTGACTTCGCTCAAGCACACCGGCCAACCCTGGGAGCTGGGCCTGGCCGAGGTCCAACAGACGCTCCGGCTCAACGGGCTCCGCGAACAGGTCCGGCTCCAGGCGGACGGCGGGCTCAAGACCGGACGGGATGTCATCATCGCCGCCCTGCTCGGAGCCGAGGAGTTCGGCTTCGCGACCGCGCCGCTGGTGGTGGCCGGCTGCGTGATGATGCGGGTCTGCCACCTCGACACCTGCCCGGTCGGCATCGCGACGCAGAATCCGGTGCTCCGCGCCCGCTACACCGGCACCCCGGAGTTCGTCGAGACGTTCTTCCTGTTCCTGGCCGAGCAGGTCCGGGAATACCTTGCAGCCCTTGGTTTCCGGTCGATCCAGGAGGCCGTCGGGCGTGCCGAGCTGCTGGATATCGCCCCGGCCGTCGACCATCACCGGGCCCGCGGGCTGAATCTCGCGCCGCTGCTGGCGGTGGCGGACATCGACTCCGGGCATTCCTGTACCCGACCCGCTCAGCACGACCTGTCGTCGACCCTTGACGCCAAGTTGATCGTGGCCGCCGCCGACACGCTGGCCGACGGCACTCCCGTCGAGTTGGCGTTCGAGGTGCGCAACGTGGACCGCACGGTCGGCACCATGCTGGGCTCGGAGGTGACCCGCAAATTCGGGCCCGACGGCCTGCCTGACGACTCGATCAGGATCAGCCTGACCGGTACCGCCGGACAGTCCCTGGGTGCCTTCCTGCCGCGGGGGATCACCCTGACGCTGACCGGCGACGCCAACGACTACGTCGCGAAGGGCCTGTCCGGCGGCCGGATCGTCATCCGGCCAGAGGAGAACTCACCCTCTCAGCAGCCCGGGCAGAAGGCGCAGGTCATCGCCGGCAACACCATCGGCTACGGGGCCACCTCCGGCGAGCTCTACCTGCGCGGCCGGGTCGGCGAACGGTTCGCGGTGCGTAACTCCGGCGCGCTGATGGTGACCGAGGGCGCCGGTGACCACGCGCTGGAGTACATGACCGGTGGACGGGTGGTCATTCTGGGACGTACCGGCCGCAACGCAGCAGCCGGGATGAGTGGTGGGATCGGCTACCTGTTGGACGCGGACATCAGCCGCATCAACACCGAGATGGTGGACGTCGAGCAGCTGGCCGACGACGAGCAGGTCTGGCTCGGTGAGGTGGTCGCCGACCACGCCCGCTACACCGGTTCCCGGATCGCCTTCGGGCTGTTGGCGGCATGGCCGACCGAGTCGCGGCGTTTCTCCCGGGTCATGCCGCGCAACTACCGGCGGGTGCTGGAGTTGCAGGCCCAGGCCGCCGAAACCGGCGTCGACGCCGACGACTTGATCATGGAGGCCGCACGTGGCTGACCCCACCGGATTTTTGAAGTACGAGCGGCACACGCCCGCCCGGCGCCCCATCCCGCTGCGGCTGCGGGACTGGAACGAGGTGTACGAGCCGTTCAGCGAAGCGGACACCAGGACCCAGGCTGCCCGGTGCATGGATTGCGGCATCCCGTTCTGTCACCAGGGCTGCCCCCTGGGCAACCTGATCCCCGAGTGGAACGAGCTGGTCCGGACCGATCGCTGGGACGAGGCGTCGGATCGGCTGCACGCCACCAATAATTTCCCGGAGTTCACCGGCCGGCTGTGCCCGGCGCCGTGCGAGGGCTCCTGCGTGCTCGGCATCGGCGACGAGCCGGTGTCGATCAAATTGGTCGAGCAGCAGATCGCCGACCGGGCCATCGCGCACGGTGGACTCGCGCCAAGGCCCGCGGCCATCACCACCGGGAAGAAGGTCGCCGTCATCGGTTCGGGGCCGGCCGGTCTGGCTGCGGCACAACAGTTGGCCAGGGCCGGTCATGACGTCACCGTGTTCGAACGCGACGGCCGGATCGGCGGGCTGATGCGGTATGGCATCCCCGAGTTCAAGATGGACCGGGCGGTGCTCGACCGGCGGTTGGCACAGATGACCGCAGAAGGCGTCCGGTTCGTGACCGACTGCGCGGTGGGCACCGACCTCCCGGTGCGTGAACTCCGCCGGGAGTTCGATTCCGTCGTGTTGTGCATGGGATCGACCATCCCCCGTGAACTGCAGGTGGACGGCCGCCGACTGCGCGGGGTGGAGCTTGCGATGGACTACCTGACCCAGGCGAACAGGTACCTCGAGGGAACCGCGACGGAACTGCCGATCGACGCGGCGGGCCGGCACGTCGTGATCATCGGCGGCGGCGACACCGGGGCCGACTGCTACGGCACCGCACTGCGGCAGGGCGCCGCCTCCGTCACTCAGCTGGACATCCACATCCAGCCGCCGATGACCAGGGATCCGTCTACGCCGTGGCCGGTCTACCCTCTGCTGCTCCGCACGTCCGCGGCACACGAGGAGGGCGGCCACCGGGTCTTCGGGGTCAACTCCACCTCTTTCCAGGGCAGCGACGGCCAGGTCACCGGTATCCACCTCGTGGAGGGCCGTCGGGTCGGCACCGGTTTCATCCCTTCGGCCGGCACCGAGCAACATCTTGACGCCGACCTGGTCCTGCTCGCCCTCGGCTTCGTCGGACCGGAGCGGGCCGGTCTGCTCGACGAGCTCGGGGTGGACATCGGCAGCCGCGGCACGATCATCCGGGACGATGACTACATGACCAACATGCCGGGCGTCTTCGTGGCCGGGGACGCCGGGCGCGGCCAGTCGCTGATCGTCTGGGCGATCGCCGAGGGCCGGTCCGCGGCCGCCGGGGTCGACGCGTATCTCTCCGGGGGGTCGAGCCTTCCAGATCCCCTCGAACCAACCGCGATGGCCATGCGCTGAGAAATGCGGCGTGGTTGCCGATACTCAGTTCCGGCCGATGTCGATCCGGTCGAGAGTGACGACCGTCGAACTTGACGCAGCGTTCCTGGTGCCCGTTGCGGTCATCCGGACGGTGTGGGTGCCGCCTGCCAAGAGCGGGGTAGTCCAGGAGGTCTGGCCGTCCCGCCGGCCCGCGGAGTACTCATCGACCTTGAAAGCCTTTCCGTCGACGGTGATCTCGGCGATTCCGTGATGCCCGGCCGTCGAGAACCACAGCCGGGCACCGGTTCCGGTGAAGGTGGCGCTGGCCGAAGCACCCGGGGTCGACGTGTAATGATCGCTCCCGCCGAAGTCGGCCGCGTTCACCCCGCGCTTCCAGCCGGAGGTGTAGCTGACCGCCGGATGCGAATCGTCCAGCGTCGAGAGCGATCCGGGCAGGCCGGAGCCGTCATATCGGGTCAACCTGGAGGAGTATGGATTTCCGTTCGGGTCGGTGAGCGTGATGACGATGAACAGCCCACCATTCGCGACCGCCAAGCCCTCGACGGGGTTGAACCGGAAGTCCAGCGAGGTCAGCAACGCACCGGACGTTCCGTCGACCACATCCACGCTCTCCCCGTTGTCGACGTAGAACAGGTTCCCGGCGAGGAGCACTTCGCTGCTGACCCGGGAGAAGACGGTCTGGGTGACCCCGGTCGACGGATTGATGGAGAAGAGCCCGCCGGATCCGGCGACCAGCAGTCGAGTGTCGGAGACGGTAGGCCGGCCGTACGGTCCGCTTCGAGCCCACCTGGTACCGCCGGTGGCAGCGTCCAGTGCCGTCAGGCCGTCGGCGTCCGTCAGGAAGAGGATGCCACCGGACACCACCTCCTGCACGGCTGCGCGCAGCGGAACGGTGGTGTGCGACCAGCGCAACGCACCGGTGGCGATGGTGCGCGCCTGCAGGTTCTGCGCAGCTGTCCGCGCGTAGACCAGGTCACCGGCGACCACCGGCGCGGTGGTCGTGCCGGAGAACAGCTGCACACTCCACAGCAGCGCGCCGGTCCGGGCGTCGAATCTGGTCAGTGGTCCGTTCCGGACCGTCGTGTAGACGCCCCCACCGGCGACGGTCAATTGGACGCCCTCGCCGGATCGCGGCAACGCCGTCTGCCACCGCAGCGCACCGGTGTAGACGTCCAGCGCGGCAGCCTTCTCGATGGCGCCGGAGCCGTTGCTGACGCTGATCACTACGTAGACGACCCCGTCGGCGACGGCCGGGCGGGAGTCGACCGAGCCAGGAAGCTGCCACACCTGGGCACCGGAGGACTCCCGATATGCGGTCAGCCCTCCCGGCCCTGCGATGATCAAGAGGCCGTTTGCGACGATCGGCTGGGCACCTGTGCCCTCGCGCGTCCACCGGGCAGCCAGACCGCCGGCGACGGTTGCCGGAGTCAGCGTGTTCTCGTACGGGTTCCAGTTCTGCCGCGTCGGCCCGCCGCCGCTCTGCGCCCAGTCCGACCGGACGACGAACCGGGTGGTTGCCGTGAGGTGGCTGCGGCGGCCGGTGGCAATCACCGGGATCGTCCCCGGCTGCGTGGTTGCCGGGATCCGGACATCGGT
>JBBRDH010000098.1:0-20089 GCA_038204125.1 Mycobacteriales bacterium | reverse complement strand
GGCCAGGCGCAGGATCTGCGCGGTCGAAGCGCCGCGCACCCGCAATAGCGCCTGCTCCTGGCGGCGACGGTCGGCGCCCGTGCCCGCTATGGCCAGGGTGAGCACGCCGGCGAGGAGCGCGCCGGGCAAGCCGAGGAACAGGAACAGCACCTGGGCGTAGGCGGCGTCGCCGCGGGCCGCACCCAGGGCGGCGCCCAGGTTGTCGCCGACGACCGCGCCGCCGGCGGTGACTGCTTCCAGGTGGTGCGCCGCGGCGGTGACGGCGACGTAGGCCGCCGCGGGGTCGGTGGGCAGCGCGTGGCTGCGCAGGACATGGATCTGCGTGCTCAGCAGGTCGGCTCGGGTGGCGGCGAGCGGGTCGAACACGGTGTGCCAGCTGGCTTGTGGCAGCAGGATGACGTTGTCCGGCGGCGCGGTCCTGGACGTGCCGGCCGGGGCGCCGACGCTCTGGAACAGCGAGTCGGCCTGCGGCAGGTCCACCACCCCGGCGATCTTCACCGCCGCCGGGGGCAGCCCGGCCCGGCCGATCAGCACCGTGTCGCCGGGGGCGGCATGCAGGTTCGACGCGGTCTGCTGCGCCAGCAGCGCCCCGCCGTCCGAACCGGCCAGGGTGCGGATCACGCCCGGGAACTGGGCGCGGTAGGTGTCCGGGATGCCCAGGATCACCGCGGGGCCGGTGGTTTGGGTGCTGCCCCCGACGGCAGCACTCAAACCGCTGCTCTGCCCGTAACGCACAGCTGCCGATCCGGTCACCCCGGCGGTACCGGCGACGGTGTCGGCGACCGCGGTGGGGTCGGAGCCGGTCTGAACCTGGACCTGCCAGTCGATCCCGACGCTGCGGACGGCCCGGTCGGTCATCGTGGCCTTGGAGTGGGCCAGGAACGCCCCGAGACAGGCCAGCAGGGCCACCGCGATCGCGATGCCGGCGGCGGCGGCGGCCAGGCGCGCCGGGCGGCGGCGCAGCAGGCCGCGGAGCCACAACCCGATCATGACAGGGCCGCCGCAGCAGCCACTGTGCCGCCGGGTTGGTGAAGCCGGCCGTCGGTCATCGTCCACCGCTCCGGTAGCCGGGCGGCGATCAGCGGGTCATGGGTCGAGATGACCAGCGCCGCACCGAGTTCGGTGCCGGCCCGCAGCAGCACATCGACGACCCCGAACGCGGCGTGGTGATCCAGCTGCCCGGTCGGCTCGTCGGCCAGGATCAGTTCCGGTTCGCAGGCGAGCACCCTGGCGATCGCGACCCGTTGCGCCTGCCCGCCGGAAAGGGTCTCCGGGAGCTGCCCGCCCAGCTCGCCCAGGCCCAGCAGGTCCAGCACCTGGGCGGCCTTTCCGGTGGCGTGCCGGTCCGACATTCCGGTGAGCAGCAACGGAAACGCGACGTTCTCGGTCGCAGTCAGCGCCGGCAGCAGGCTGGGACCCTGGAAGATCAGCCCGACCCGGCCGGGGAAACCCAGCGGGCTGGCTCCCCACGCCGGCCACGTCAACGAGCCACTGGTCGCGGTCTCCAGGCCGGCCATCATGTGCAGCAGCGTCGACTTCCCGGAACCGGACGGACCGGTCAGCGCGACCCGGCAGCGGGAGGTCAGCTGCGCGGTGACGCCGTGGACCGCCACCACCGCGGCCCGGCCCGAACCGTAGGTGTGCGACACCTCTGTGCAGTCCAGCAGGACGGTGTCGGTGTCGGTCACCAGCTGATTCCTTCGCTGTGGCGTGGTCTGACGACCAGCGGTCGGTAGGCGGTCGGTGATCGAACGCGGCGGGTTCATCGGGTGACCGCCCCGTCCGTAAGGGTGATGACCCGGTGGGCGGCGGCCGCGACGGCTGGGCTGTGGCTGGCCACCAGGACCGCGACACCGTTCGCGGTCAGGTCGGAAAGTAGTTGCAGCACCTGCCGTTCGGTGGTGTCGTCGAGTTCGCCGGTCGGTTCGTCGGCCAGCAGCACAGCGGGCCGGTTCGCCAACGCGACAGCCAGGCCGGCGCGGGCCGTTTCCCCGCCGGACAACTCCCCGGGATAGGCCCGGGACCGGGCGCCGATCCCCAACGACCCCAGCAGGTCATCCACCGGCGGCGGCTGGTGCGGGCCGCGGGCCAGCCGCTGCGCGAGTAACACATTGCCGCGGACGGTCAGATGCTGGAACAGGTTCGCCGACTGGAACAGCAGCCCGATCTTTTCGGCGCGCATCTTCGCCCGGACCGGTTCGCTGCGGTGACTGAGCCGCTGACCACCGAGGCGAACCGTGCCTCCGTCGGGTTCGTCGATACCGGCCAGGCACGACATCAACGTCGACTTACCAGACCCGGACGGCCCGACCAACGCCACCAACTCGCCCCGCTCCAGCCTGAGGGAGACGCCCTGCAGAGCAAGGGTTTCCTCGTCGCCTGCCCGGAAAAAGCGGTACAGCGAATGAGCGTCCAGCACCACGTCCTCAGGCGCCCCGATTCCCGCGGCGGGTGTTCGGGGTGCCGCCGGGCTCACGCCGACCAACTCAACGAGTCGGTGACCTTGCGCCACGGGTCGACGTTGTCCCCGCCGACCGGAGCAGCAACGGTGACGACCACCTCGGTGCCAGTCTTGAAGAATTCGTACCGTTCCACCGCCGCGGCGGTCACCTTGCCGGTCACCGGGTTCGGCGGCGTGTCGGCGTGATAAGTGATCAACACCGCCCGTCCGGCCGGCCGGTCGACCGTGGAGACAGCGCCGGCCACATAGCCCGCGGCGGCGGCCGCGATCGCGGGCACCTCGGCGGACCGGGCGGATGCCACCGTCGGCGCCGGGGTAGCCGACCTGGTCTCGATTCGGATGCTGTTGTACTTGTCGGTGAACAACACCCCGGCGCTCGTGTCGGTCCTGGCCCAACCCTCCGGCACACTCACCGAAAACCCGCCCTTGGCCGAGCTGTATTTCACGAACGCCTGATTGTCCGGAATGTCGCCCGCCGGGTTGACCTCCCGCCCGGAACCCGAGCCAGAGACTGCCGGGGAGGACATGCCGGAAGCCGTCGAACTCGCTGCGCCGGTGGAGGATTGCCCGGTGCTGCCGGCCGCATTCGAACCGGGGACGGCCGTGGTCGAACCCGCCGGGACGGCTGTGTTCGCGCCGCTGCACGCGCCCAGCACGATGAGAGCGGCCATCACCGCGGCAGTCGAGAAAGTTCTTTGTGGTGCGGTCGTCATCACACGCTCCCGGAATCGGCCCAGCGGGTTTGCCGGTGCTGTCTTCGACGCTACGAGCGGGTCGGACAACGGAAGGGCCGCATAAGGTAAGCGCTGGGCAAAACATCCCAGAGCAGTCCAGGACCGTCATTCGGAACCGGCACACTGGCCACAAAGACCCTCCGAGCATGATCGGGTGCGATGCGGAAAAGAATCATCAGGCTCACCAGCGCCGTCACCCTGGCAGCGATCCTGCTCTTCGGCGTACCGCTGGCCTTCGGTCTGACCCGGTTCTTCCTGGTTGACCAGCACCGGCAACTGCTGGACCAGGCCCGCAGCGTCGCCGTCTCGGTATCCGGCGACGCTGGACTGCGGCAGCTACCAGCCTTCGCCGACAACGACCCGGCCACCCGGTTCACCGTCTACGACACCGCCGGCTCGGCCATCTCCGGATCCACCGCCCAGGCCACACCCCAGTCGGCCGGGGCCTCGGCAATGGTCGGCACGGCACTGAAAGGGCAACTCGCCACTGGAACCGCGCAGGGCGGCTACGCCGTCGCAGTCCCGGTGTCCGACGGCAACACCGTCGTCGGGGCAGTCCTGGGCACCGTCGCCGACGGTCCCGTCTTCACCCGGATCGGAATTACCTGGGCATCGATGCTCGCCCTCGCCGCCCTCGCCCTGGCCCTGACCTGGCTGCTCGGCCGTCGACAGGCCGACAAGCTCACCCAACCCCTGAAGACCCTTGCCGCAGCGGCCGAACGACTCGGCGGCGGCGACTTCACCGTGCACACCTCACCGGTCGGGATCGCCGAAATCGACTCGGTCAACCGGTCGATCAACCGCACTGCCACCCGCCTGCAGGCCCTGCTCGAACGCGAAAGGGCTTACACCGCAGACGCCTCGCACCAACTCCGCACCCCGCTCACCGGGCTGCGACTGCAACTGGAAGCGGCGCTCGAGGCACCAGGCCCAGACCCGCGGGGGGCCATCAAGGCTGCGTTGCGCACGGCCGACCGGCTGGAACAGACCATCACCGACCTGCTGGCACTGGCCCGAGACCCGTCACGAGCGAGCGACATTCTTGATATCCCAAGCCTTTCCGCGACCATCCATGACCGTTGGCACGCCCCTCTCGCCACGAAGGGGCGGCCCCTGCGGATCACCGCTGCCGGCGGATTACCGAACGCCGCCGCCGCACCGGCTGCGGTCACCCAAATCGTGGACGTGCTGGTCGACAACGCCCTCCGACACGGACGCGGGGCCGTCTACGTCACTTTCAGATCCGGAATCGACTCGTTGGCGATCGACGTGAGCAACGAGGGCCCGAGGATCACCGAGGCCGGCGCCGAGCTTTTTCAACGCCGCGGCACCGGCGGTCACGGAATCGGGCTGGCGATGGCCGCCCGACTGGCAGCCGGCCAGGGCGGCCGACTGATGCTGACGGCCGCCACCCCGACCTTCACCGCATATTTCCCCGGCGTTGTCGGCTCGGAATCGATAGAACCCGAAATGCTCGCGTCAGGTAGGGGCCGATAGGCCCCCTCCGGGTGACCTGGACACCCTCCGGTCCAGATGAACCCGCGATCCATACCCTTGTTGCAATGTTTTGCAATTGCGCATAGATTCAAGACATGGACTCGATCGGGTCCGCACAGGGGGCGGGTAGATCGTGACGGTGCCATTGCACGAGGCGAAGGCCGAGTTCTTCCGGATGCTCGGCCACCCGGTGCGAATCCGGATCCTGGAGTTGCTGCAGGATGGGCCGCTTCCGGTCAGTGCGCTGCTCGCCGAGATCGGGGTCGAGCCGTCCGCCCTGTCGCAGCAGTTGGCGGTACTGCGTCGATCCGGCGCCGTGATCTCGGCCCGCGACGGAGCAACCAAGACCTATCAGTTGGCGTTCGCCGATGTGGCCGAGCTGCTCGGCGCCGCCCGCCGAATCCTGACCGAACTGCTGGCCGGTCAACAGGTCCTGTTGACGGCGCTGCGCGAGGTCGACGACAACGCGCCCGCTCTAGGATGAGCACTCGGGAACAGCAGTCCTGGAAGCGATTCGGGCTTTCTGTCAGAGATTTGCTGCCGGATCGGGCCACCTTGGTCTCGTTGCGACGGGACCCACGCCGGGACCTCATCGCCGGTATCACGGTCGCCATCGTGGCCCTGCCGCTGGCGTTGGGGTTCGGCATCTCGTCCGGGGCGGGGGCGTCCGCGGGGCTCGCGACTGCCGTCATCGCCGGCACGATCGCCGCCATCTTCGGCGGCTCCAACCTGCAGGTCAGCGGACCCACCGGCGCGATGACCGTTGTCCTGGTGCCGATCATCCACCGCTACGGGATGCCCGGCGTGCTGACCGTCGGCCTGCTCGCGGGAATCCTGCTCGTCGGACTTGCACTGGCGAAGGCCGGCGACCTGATGGCCTATGTACCGGTGCCGGTCGTCGAAGGGTTCACCATCGGTATCGCCGCAGTGATTGCACTGCAACAGGTTCCGGCCGCGCTGGGGCTGAAATCGCCACCCGGTGACAACCCGGCCGCGGTCGCCTGGAAGGCGCTCCGGGAGTTCATGACGCACGCGGGCGGCTGGCCCGCGCTGGTCATCACGGTCGCGGTGGCCGCCGCTATGCTGGCCGGTGCGAAATGGCTGCCCTCGGTGCCGTTCTCGTTGATCGGGGTGGTCGGGGCGACGATTCTCGTTCGACTGGTTCATCTTCCGGTGCCGGTCATCGGAGGAATCCCCGCCGGGCTGCAGGCCCCCTCGCTCGGATTCGTCGACCTGGCCAACGTTCCCGGCCTGCTGCCCTCCGCGCTGGCCGTCGCGGCTCTGGGCGCGCTGGAGTCGCTGATGTCCGCCACCGCCGCTGACGCGATGAGCGTCTCCGACCGGCACGACTCGAACCGGGAATTGTTCGGGCAGGGCCTCGCCAATGTCGTCGCGCCGGTCTTCGGCGGGGTGGCGGCCACCGGCGCGATCGCCAGGACGGCGGTCAACGTCCGGGCCGGCGGTGTTTCCCGACTGGCGGCAATCGTGCACGCGTTGATCCTGGCCGTGATCGTCTTCGCCGCGGCGCCTCTCGTCGGCGGGATCCCGGTGGCCGCGCTGGCCGGCGTGTTGATCGCCACCGCCATCCGGATGGTGGAGTACACCTCCATCGCGGCGCTGGCCAGGTCCGGCCGCGGCGAGGCCTTCGTGATGGCCGTCACCGCCGCCGCCACGTTGGCTTTCAATCTCGTCACCGCGGTGATTGCCGGGCTGATCCTGGCCGGCGCGCTGGCCCTGCGCCAGCTGAGCCGGGCGGCACAGGTTCGAACGGTCGGTTTGCATGAGGGGCTGACCCCGGCTGACCATCACCGGGAGGAGCGAGAACTGTTGGCGCAACACATTGTGGCCTACCGACTCGACGGGCCGTTGCTGTTTGCGACCGCCCACCGTTTCCTGCTGGAGCTGGCCGACATGGCTGCGGTCAGGGTGATGATCCTGCGGCTGTCCCGGATCAGTGCCGTCGACGCCACCGGCGCCAGGCTGCTGTCGGACACGATCACCAAACTGTCCCGGCGCGGCACCGTCGTCCTGGTCTCCGGCCTGAGTGACGACCATCGGGCGCTGCTCGACACTCTCGGGGCACTGGACATGTTGGCCGCGCAGGGCAGGGTGTTCGACTCGACGCCGGCCGCCATTGCCTATGCGAAGAACCTTCTCCAGCGGGACGGCACGATCAAGGTCGCCCAGTCGTAGCGAGCGGGCGCTCGCGACGATGGCCGGCAGATTGCGGACGGGGGCGGAACCCCGGGTTTCGCAATGATGCGGCGATCGCGGTCAGCACCGGCGGGACGAGATCCGCGGCGAATGTTCAAGTCCTTGATCACGCCCGGGATCACCACCGCGATCATCCGAGGTGCGGTCGGTCGGCAGGTCGCCGGCTGGGTGGGCCACCGTGGAGCAGCAGGCAACCTGCCGCACCGCTGCCGGACCATCCTTCACGGCCGACACTCGGCCCGGTGCATATTGAAAACCGACCGGTGGCCGTGGCCACATGCGCGGGGGAAGGGATGGCATGACAGAAGTCGCAGAGGGAATCGGACAGCGCCTCGAGGATCGGGTCCCGCCCTCGGTGGCCGGTGCGTTCGCCGCCCTGGGCCGGTTGGGGTGGCCTTCTTCGGTGGGGTCGACTCGTCGGTGTTGTTGGCCGCCGCAGTCCGGGTGATGGGACCGGACATGGTAATTGCGATTCTCGGTGTCTCGCCGAGCCTGGCTGCCGACGAGCGGTCCGCGGCCCACGAGGTGGCGGCATTCATCGGTGTGCCCGTGGTGGAGGTGGCGACCTTCGAGGGCGACCGCGCCGAATATCGCGCCAATGGCCCCGACCGCTGCTTCCACTGCAAAGACGAGTTCGACAGCGTCGCCGAGGTCGCCGCAACTCGTTCGATCAGTCCGAAGCTGCTACTCGATCGAGCCGACACGGCGGCTGCCGCGGCAGGCCTGTCAGTGGGCGCATCGCTCCCGGCCACCGCCACATCCGCCCGCAGTTCAGGTTCGGACCGTTCGCCCGCCTGACTTCTCGGACCGACGACTACTCCGGGTCGCGGCGGCCTCGGGGCAGGTCACGTTCGTTCCGCAGCACCGGCTCGGTCTTGTTGTCCGGATGTATTCCGCCCTTGTCCGCGTAGTAGTCGCGCACCAATTGCATATCGGCGGCGACGTGGCCGGTGACGGGTAATGGTGGCCCGAACCCGGCGGTCCGGGTGGCCCGGTCGATGAAGCACAGGGTCACCGGCAGCCCGGTGTCGGTCGCAAGCCGGTAGAAACCCGACTTCCAGAATTGCTTCTTACCACGCGTGCCATCGGGCGTGATCACCAGAAAGAACTGCTCACCCGCGGCGACCTTGGCGACCAGCGCCGGAATCACCGAATGCGGATTGGCCCGGTCCACCGGGATGCCGCCTGCCAGTCGGGCGAGCGGGCCGAGCGGAAACCGGAACAGCTCTTTCTTCCCGAGAAATTTGGGCGCTATCCCGGCCTGCCAGGTGATCAGCAGCATCGCCACAAAATCCCAATTGGAGGTGTGTGGCGCCCCGATGAGAATGCCCGTCTTCGTCGCGGGCGGGGTGCCGGTCAAACGCCAACCCCAGGCACGCCGCAGCACCCGGCACACCCCGACGGCGAAGTGGCGCCGCAGCCCGACTCTGGTCACCGCTACAACCTACGGTGAAGCCGCCCGAGCGCAGTAACCCCCCGCCTGTCCCGGGCAGGAGCCGCGAGCATCTCCCGGCGTGCGCCCCGGCCGGCCCGTCGGGCGGGTGCTGCCCTAGGGTGCAGATGCGGTTGACGAGCAGGCGATGTGAGGAGTCCGATGCAGATTGCCGCGCTCACCGGCGGTCCCCGTCGGAGCTGGGTGGCCGGCTTTCTGCTGATCTTCACCATCCTCGGCTCCTGGTCCCTGGCCACGCCGAAGTATGCAGCGCCGGACGAGCCTGCTCAGGCCTTTCGAGCTGCGTCCCTGGTGCGCGGACAACTGCTGGGAAACGATGCCGGAATCCCGTCCACCAGTCCGAGCGTCCTGGTGCGGGTGCCCGCCACGCTGACGGGGTACAGCCCGTCCTGCTTTGCTTTCAAGCCCTCGGTTGCCGCCTCGTGCATGCCGAATTGGTCGGAGCGACCGGGCTCTGCAAATGTGCAGACCTACACCGGCCGCTATCCCCCCCTCTATTATCTCGCCGTCGGTCTGCCGTCCTTGTTCTACACCGGTGGCTCGATGCTGCTGTGGATGCGGCTTGCCGGAGATCTAATGAATGCGCTGTTCCTGACGGCCGCCTTCGTGCTCGCCGGCCGCGGCAGTCGGTCGCCCTGGGGTGTGGTGGGCTGCGCGGCGGCCGTAACGCCGATGGTGCTTTTCGTCGGGTCCGTCATCAATCCGAGCGGGTTGGAGATCTGTTCGGCCATCACGTTGTGGAGTTCCCTGCTCGCCCTGCTGCGCTCGCCTGAGGGTGCACCGGCCAGATCCTTGCTTGTCTGGGCCGTCCTTTCGGCTGCCGTGTTCGAATCCACCAGAGGATTGTCGCCGGCGCTGATGCTGATCACCGTGGCCGCAGTGGTCGCGATGGCCCGGCGGTCGCAGTTGCGCGAACTAGCGAGGCGGCGCGACGTCCGGGTCGCCGGCGCAATCGTCGGCGGAATAGGCGTCATCGGCCTCACCTGGACGCTGATTGCCGGCGCACTCCGACTCTCGCCGGTAGACCCGGTGAGTGCCGGCGCCAGTCTGCGGGCAATCGTTCGACTGGCCCTGGTGAAGAACCTGGAAGTGTCGCAACTCGTCGGAAATTTCGGCTGGGTCGACACCCCATCGCCGCTGTGGGTCATTGCACTGTGGGTGGCAATTGTTTTCGGCCTGATTATTCTGGTCGCCGTGAACGGTTCGCGGCGGGAACTGATAGTGATGGCACTGGTGGCGCTTGCGTGTGTTGCGATTCCAACCGCGGGAGACGTGACGCAGGCCCGCACGATCGGCCTGATCTCCCAGGGTCGCTACATACTCCCGTTGGCCGTTGGGGTCCCGCTGATCGCCGGCATGACGCTGCGCGGCAGTGGCGGCCGGGTCCGGTTGGTGGCGTACCTCGTTCTCGGACTGCTGGCCCTGGCCCAGATCCGCGACTTTCTCCGGGCGTTGCAGCGGTATCGGACCGGCGTGCCTGCCCCGCAACCGCTCCCGCACGGCGAGTGGACACCGCCGTTGGGAACTCCGCTGCTCATCACCGTTTTCATCATCGCAACAGTCGGGCTGCAGCTCTGGTTCGGCCGGCTCGCCGCTGACCACAGCAGCGGGTTTCTGTCGAATGCCCATCAAACGGCGTGATCAACCAGGTTCGGTCGAACATCCAGGTGGTCCGGCCAACACCCCACGCATGGATGAATGTTGACCTTTTGGGGCTCCTGGGACAGAAGTCGTCAACTTCGTCCTCGTTTGCGAAGATGATCCTCGCGATTACGGTTGCCTTGCCGTAGGGAATTGCGGCCACCGGCGCGCGGCCGTCCGGAACGCTGCCCAGACTCATCCTGAGCGGGACGGAGGCCTGCCAATCGTCGGGACGGCGGCCGGATTCCGGGGTGAACGGCTCGGCTCCGGGCCGTGGAGGCGCCCATGGATCGACGGTGGGTGGCTCGGACCATCGGTTGAGTCGACCACGGGAGGTGACTCGGCACTACCCGTCGAGCCACCATACGGCCGCCTTGCTGCCCACCCGCACGTCTCGTTCACCCAGAGCAACCATTTCCTGTGCTGCCCGCCATATCGAGTGAACCCTTTACCAGAACGGGTGACGCATCCTGTTGCCCGGTTTCGCGCCCCTTGTTACTCGTACTCTTCTAGGGGCCCGGCCATGCCGGGCCCGAAGATGTTGTGTTGACGCGGCTGCTCACCATTGGGGGAGAGTGCCGTGGCGGTGAACAGCACCGGTCCGGCCGTTCGTATTGCGGCCCGATGCACATCTTTGAAACCGGAAAACATCAGCGCAACAGCGCATCTGTGCGCAGGGGCCAGTCGGTCGGGGCGCAGCGAATTCGCCGGAGCTGATCCAAAAAGGGGAGCATTATCTTGGAGCGAGATCAATCTTCAGACCTCTCACGACGCCGGCTCGTACGGTTGGGCGCCGCGTCGGTGGCGGCAGCCGTGCTGGGCACGGCTCTCGGTCCGGCCGCCCATGCGGGCTCCGACGGGAGCGGGGCCGACGGCGCGCCGGCCGGCGACACACGGGCAACTCAGCGTCGCGCCAGTCCACTGGCGACTGCGAACGCACTGCAGCTCACGTCGTACAACGGCTGGGCGGTATCGCCGTCGGCGTCCGCCATCGGCATCATGCCGTACTACGTGCCGGGAACAGCGATTCCGGTACTGGTCAAATCAGGTGACGTCGCGACCGTGCTCATGTATGTCGCAGGACAGTTCAACAGGCAGGTCGAACAGTTGCGTCCGGGGCAGGTCGGCGGCTACGAGTACCGGCGCAATGTCAACAATCCGAGCGTCTGGTCCAATCACGCCTCCGGTACCGCCATCGACCTCAACTGGGTGCTCCATCCCAACGGTGCCAAGGGAACCTTCCGGGCAGATCAACTTGTGGCCCTTCGCCGCATCCTCGCGGTCTGCGGAGATGTCGTCTATTGGGGCGGCGACTATTCCGGGGTCGTCGACGGCATGCATTTCGAGATAGACGTGGCGCCCGGTGATCCACGCCTGGCGGCCCTGGTCGCCCGACTTAGGGGTGGCGTCAAGCAGCCACAGGTGGTCAGTTTGCGGTCCAGGGCGAACAACAGGTTCGTCACTGCCGAGTACGCCGGCGGATCCCCACTGATCGCAAATCGGTCGGTGATCGGTCCGTGGGAACAGTTCGACCTGCTGGCCCTGGGCGGCGGCTTTGGCGCGTTGCGGGCACATGCGAACGGCCGCTGGGTATGCGCCGATCGGGGCGGAGCGGCCCCGCTGATTGCCAACCGGACCGCGGTGGGGCCGTGGGAGACATTCCGGTTCATCCGGAACTCCGATGGCACGGTCAGTATCCGGGCGTCCGTCAACGGAGAATTCGTCTGCGCGGAAGCCAGGGGCGGACAGTCTCTCATCGCCAACCGCACAAAGATCGGGCCGTGGGAGGAGTTCGACCTCATCGGCGCCTGAACGGCCTCTCAATGCTGACGGCCGGCCGGTGTGCCACCAGCCGACGGCTGACGGCCGTTCCACCACTGGCTGGCCTGATTTCGACACCCGGCCAGGTTGTTACATCAGCGAAAGACCCGCCGAGCGAAGTCGCGAGGTCTGCGACACCTGCCGGTCGTTGGGGACATGCGGTCAGGCTGGATGCCGCTGCCTGAGTTCAGAGCGCCGCTGATCCCAGCCGGTGATCAGTTTGTCCATCTCCCCGGCGATGAAGCGGTAGAACTCGGCGGAGTAGGCGAGCCGGCGCCCGGCCGGTGTGTCCGGCCCGCCGACAGCATCGATGCCGCCGGTGATCTGGTCGACGAGATGGCCGATCATCGCGGCCTTCTGCAGCGTGACGTCGTGCCAGGTATCGGTCTGCAGGACGTAGACGTCGCGACGGCTCCCCGGCTGGCGTTCCTTGGTGACGAATCCGTAGCCGTGCAGGAACGACATGGCGCCGGAGACCGCGGCCGGGCTGACCCGCAGGGCGGTTCCGATCTCGGCAGCGGTCATCCGGCCGTCGTCGTCGGTGAGCATCAGCGCAATTACCCGGGATACCAGACGCTGCATGCCCGCCGCAGTCAATGTGGCACCGAAGGTCTCGATGAACGCAGCCACCGCGACCTCGTCCCGCGGGGGAGTGTCACGGCCGGGCGGGAGCCGCCGCGTCGACGGAGTGCCAGCTCGCCGTGCGGACCTGGGGATTGCGCTCATGGCCGGAGATTACTCTATTCACAAACAACTGAATCCTCTGTAGGTTGACCGGATGAGCGTCGCCATCCGGACCCGGGGCCTACGCAAGTCATTCGGCTCCAGCGTGGCCCTGGACGGACTTGACCTGGACATCGGAACCGGTGAGGTGCATGGGCTTCTCGGACCCAACGGTTCCGGGAAGTCCACGACGATCAGGGTCCTGCTCGGGTTGTTGCACGCCGACGAGGGCCAGGTCGCGTTGCTCGGCGGAGATCCGTGGTCGCAGGCGCCGGAGCTGCACCGGCGGCTGGCCTACGTGCCCGGCGACGTCAGCCTGTGGCCCAACCTCACCGGCGGGGAGGTCATCGATCTGCTCGGCCGCGCCCGCGGAGCGGTCGACGGCCACCGGCGGGAAGAGCTGATCGCCCGGTTCGATCTCGACCCGACCAAGAAGTGCCGGTCGTATTCGAAGGGGAACCGGCAGAAGGTGGCGTTGATCTGCGCGCTCGCCTCCGACGTCGAGCTGCTGCTGCTGGACGAACCGACTTCGGGCCTGGATCCGCTGATGGAACGGGTCTTCACCGAGGTGATCCGGGACGGGCGGGCCAACGGCCGAACCGTGCTGCTGGCCAGCCACATCCTCTCCGAAGTCGAAACCCTTTGCGACCACGTCAGTATCATCAAGGCAGGGCGATGCGTGGAGGCCGGCACGCTGACCGAACTGCGCCACCTCACCCGCACCCGGTTGATCGTCGAGGTCGACGGGCCGCCGCCGGCCCTGCACAATCTGCCGGGGATCCACGACCTGACGATCGACGGTGAACGCCTGAGCTGCCAGATCGACTCCGCAGCGCTACCGGCGGTGCTCCGCAGCCTGTCGGAGGTCCACGTCCGGTCCCTGGTCAGCGCACCGCCCACCCTCGAAGAGCTCTTCCTCCGTCACTACCAACGCTCATGACAAACGCTGCCGAATTGACGGCGCGGCCGTCCAGGGCGTCGACCGTCGTCGGCGTCCGACCGGCGCTTGCCTTGGCGCTGCGCAACAGTCGCTGGTTCTGGCTCGTCTGGGTTCTGCTCCTGTGGGCCGTCATCCCGACTACCGCGGCGGCCTACCGCACGACGATCCCCGACGACGCCGCCGGCGCACTGGAGGCCGCGGCCCTGGCCGGCAACGCCACCATGCGGGCCATTCTCGGGCCGCCTTACGATCTGCTCCACGTCGGCAGTTTCACGATGTTCCGAGTCGGCAGCTTCGTGGCGACCCTTGCCGCCATCATGGCGGTGCTCGGCGTCATCCGCGCCACCCGGGCCGAGGAGGAGACCGGGCGCGCCGAGTTGCTGCGCGCCGGAGTCAGCGGCCGACACACCCAACTGCTCGCTGCCACCATCCTCGGTCTGAGTTGTTGCGGCGCACTGGCTCTGCTCATCGCCGCGTCGATGGCGCCGACCTCCCCGGCTGCCGGCGCACTCTGCATGGGATTGGGCATCGGCCTGACCGGAGCGGTCTTCGTCGGGTTCGGCGCCGTCGCGGCACAGCTCACGGCGTCCGCCCGAACGGCTCGGAGCCTGGCGCTCGGCGCTGTCGGCGTTGCCTATCTCCTGCGGGCGGTGGCCGACGGCTCGCCGAATGCCAGCGCACTCCATGGGCTCCAATGGGTCTCGCCGGTCGAATGGGCCGCTCTCGCCCGGCCCTATGTCGGTGAACGGTGGTGGGTGCTCCTGCTGCCCGTGGTACTGACCTTGGCCCTGCTGGCCGCCGCGTTCGGGCTGGAGAGCCGACGCGACTACGGCGCCGGAATCAGACCCGCCCGACCGGGACCGGCGGTCGCCGCCCCGGGCCTGTCCGGCGCCGGCGGTCTGGCCTGGCGACTGCAACGCGGGAACGTCACCACCTGGGGCATCGGGGTCGCCATCTACTCCCTCGCCGTGGGTTCACTCGTCGACTTCTTCGAAACAGCGGCGCAGAATCCGGCGCTCGCCGAACGGTTCCGCAGGATGGGTGGCGGATCCTCGGACCCGAGAAAGGCCTTCTACGTGGCGATGCTCGGTATCGCCGTCGTAGGTGTCGCGGTGTTCGCGGTGCAACTGCTCGATCGGCTGCACCGGGAGGAGGACTCCGGCCGCAGTTCGGCGATGCTGGCCACCGCGACATCACGGCTGCACTATGCAGCGAGCTACCTGATCCCGGCTCTCGTGATGCCGACCGCATTACTTGCTCTCGCCGGGGCGCTGACCGCTCTCCCATCGAGCCTTGCTGGCGGAAAGATTGCGCAGGTCGCCCAGATCGCCGGCGCGGCAATCGCACTCGCTCCGGGCCTTTGGGTAATCGTCGGCGTGGCAATGGTTCTCCACGGCTGGGCACCCCGATTACTGATCATCCCATGGATTGTGGTCGGCTGGTCGATGGTCGCCAACTGGGTCGGACCGGTCATCGGACTTCCGGAGGCACTGTTGAAATTCACCCCGTTCGCAGCGCTCCCGCATTTGCCCGCGGAGCAGATGTCCTTCACCGCGGTCCTTGTCGAAACCGCGATTGCGGTCGGGCTTGTCGCTGTCGGGTTGACCGGATACCGGCGCCGGAATCTGGGCTGAACGATCCGGCACTCCGGTGCCGTCAACCGGACCGCACCCGCAGCCGGGTGGCCTGCGCAGCCCCGATTATGGTGGACCGGTGCCCGCGACGAGCCGCGGTTCCAGTGGGTCGGTCAGCGCCGAAATACCGTTGTCCGCGAGTTCCGGAGGGATCCGCAGCGATGTCAGCCACACCCCCACCGAACCCCCAGTTGCCGCGACCGGAGCACGGGCGCCATCTACGCCGACGAAGCCCGGACGCCCGGCGTCGGTTGGCGATGCTGATTTCGCTGCTGGCCGTAGCGATCGTCGCTGCCGCAATCCTCATCCCGAAACTGGCCAGAGAAAACACCGTGGCCGCCGGGAAAGCCGCTGCAACCAGCAGCGTGGCGAGTCGCGCGGTCGACAGCGCGGCGAGTAGCGCGGTGAGTAGCGCGGTGAGTAGCGCGGTGAGTAGCGGGGCGAGTAGCGCGGCGGACAACACTGCCACCGATCACAGCACGGCCGGTTCGACCGCCGATGGAACAACTGCCTCCCCGACTCCTGGCGCCCCGACTCCGGCCATCAGCGCCACCAGTTCTACGGCCGGCAACGGCCCACCGGCCTGCCCGTTCGATGGCGGAGTGGTGACCGTGTCCGCGTCACCGGACATCGCGCAACTGGTGTCCCAGATCGTGGACACCCCCGGGGAGAACACGGGGGGCGCCCGTCCGCTGCCGTGCCGGGTCACGGTGGAACCGGTCGCGCCGGCCGACTTTATCTCATCCTGGAAATCCGACCCGGCACATCGGCCGACTGTCTGGATTCCTGACTCTTCATTGTGGATCGAACGGGCGGGCTCGGCCGGAATACCCCTCTCCCAACGATCTTCTTCGTTGGCAACCAGCCCGGCCGTCCTTGCGCTCTCGCCGACGGCCGCCGCAACGGTTGCCCCCACCGGCGGCGCACCCAGCCTGCAAAGCGTCCTTGCGGCCCGGGTGGGCAAGACTCCGATCCGGCTGGGGCTGCCGGATCCGAGGCGATCGGCGGCCGCGGTCATGAACCTGGTCGCCGTGCAGGCCTTTGTGGCCGGCCGGCCGGCCGAACGGTCGGCGCTGACCTGGGCGGTGGCATCGGGCCCGGCCGGGCTACCTACCGATGCGGCGCAACTGCTGTTCCGCCAGGCGAGCGATCCGTTCCTCGCCGTCCCGGTGACGGAGCGGGCGATCTGGGCCCACAACCAGCGGCCCGGAGCCGCCCGGACGGTCGCCGTCTACGGCACCGCGACCGGTCTCGGACTGGACTACCCGTTCCTGGTCACCGGCCGGGCCGACGGCGACCGGGCTTCGGTCACGGCTGCGCTGTTACAGGAGCTGCAGAGCCCGCCCGCGCGTCAACTGTTCCTGGACAACGGTTTTCGGGACAGCTCGGGCAACCCGGGCGCTGCGGCGACCTCCGTTGGCGGTGCCCGTTCGCCCGGCGGGGGCGGGGCGTTGCCGACCCGCGCGGCGATCGACGCGGCGCTGCACAGCGCGGCGGTCATCGGAGAACCGTCACGGCTGCTGGCCGTGATGGACGTCTCCGGTTCGATGGCGTCGCAGGTACCGGGCAGCGGTGGCGCCTCCCGGCTGGATCTGGCCAAGGCAGCCGCGGCTCTGGGGTTGACGCTCTATCCGGCCACCAGTGAGATCGGCCTGTGGATCTTCTCCAGGGATCTGACCGATAACACCGATTATCGTGAATTGGTGCGGGTCGGGCCGTTGAGCGCGGCCGGCGGCGGGGTAAGCGGTGCGCAGCGACTCGGCCGGGCACTGAACGAGGTCAAGGTCAATCCGGACGGCGGAACCGGGCTCTACGACACCACTCTCGCCGCGGTCCGCGCGATGCGCAGCCAATGGGATCCGAACCGGGTCAACAGCGTGCTGATCCTGTCCGACGGCCAGAACGACGACCAGGGCAGCATCACCCTCGACCAGCTCATCGGCAGCCTGAAGGGCGAAGCGAACCCCGCCCGGGAAATCCCGATCATCACGGTCGGCCTGGGACCGGACAGCGACGTCGCCGCCCTCGAGCGGATCAGCAGAGCCACCGGCGGGTCAACGTACGTCGCTCGCGATCCCCGTGACATCGGAGCAATTTTCCTGGACGCCGTGAGCCAGCGGCTGTGTCGCCCCAACTGCTGATCGAGCCAAGTTCCAGCGGTTGGCTGATGCAAACACGACGCCGGTCGATTACCATTCGATTCGCGATTCACGAAGCGCCGCAACGGCTTCCCGCGCGTCCTGCCCGATCAGATCGGCGTTGATCGCCGCGCCGGCCAGCAGACCCGCTGCCGCGGAACCGATCACCTGGGCCTGGATATCGGTGACATTGCCGGCCACCCAGACGCCCGGCACCGCAGTTGCCCCGGTGGCGTCCGACTCGATCCTGCTGCCGATGATGTGGTCACCCACCCGCACCTCGACCGGGGCCAGGCCCAGGGGTGCGAGCAGCCCGGCGCGGGCGCTGACCCGCGGCGCGACGACCAGCGCGTCGAGTTGCACCCGGCCGCCACCTGCCAGCCGGACGCCGGTCAAGACGGTCGGACCGGCCGCGACCTGCTCCACCAGGATCTCCTCGACCATCCCGTTCACGACGACGATGCCCAGCGCTTCGAGCTGTTCGAGTTGCTCGTCGGCGGGTGTCGGCCCACTGTGCCGCAAGAGGGTCACCTGCCCGCTGAGCTGTCGGAACAGCAACGCCTGGTGCACCGCCATCGGACCCGTCGCCAGCACCCCTATCCGCTGGTCGCGCACCTCCCAGCCGTGGCAGTACGGGCAGTGCAGCACGTCGGTGCCCCAGCGCTCGGCCAGTCCCGGGATCTCCGGCAGTTCGTCACGGGCACCGGTCGCGATCAGGACCCGCCGGGCCTGCACCGTTCCCCGGCCGTCCACATCGACGACGAAGCCGGCACCTTCCCGCCGAATGGCGGTCGCCAGGCCCGATTCGAACCGGCCGCCGTAACCCCTCACCTCGGCCCGGCCGGCAGTGTAGATTTCCGCCGGCGACGCGCCGTCCCGGGTGAGGAAGTTGTGAACGTGACCGGCCGGGGTGTTGCGGGAATCGCCCGCATCGAGCAACAGCACGGTGCGCCGTGACCGGGCGAGTGCCACCGCACCGCTCAGTCCCGCGGCACCGCCGCCGATCACGACCACGTCAAAGGTTTCTTTCATGGGTCCACGGTGCTCCGGGGAGCGGACCAAGCGCAAACATCTTTGCCGAAACTGCAAACGGTCCGGCCGGACCCGGCCGCGGCGTTGACCGGCCCGGCCGGGTCGCCGATACAGTGGTCGCCGTGCCCGACGACTTCGCCACCGAAAACAACGTGCCGGATATCGGCGAGATAGAGCTGCTGCTCGATTTCGCCGAACAACGGGATGAGAGTGCGACCCATCAACAACTGGACCGGGACCACCAGGTGCTGGCATCCGCGCAGGCCGAGGTGAACTCGCTGGTCGGTCAGGACCTCGGGGAAACGGTCAGGGCCAACCCGAAGTATCAGCAGGAGTCGCTGATGCGACTGCTCCAAAGAATCGAAAATGCCATGACAGCCAACAGATCCAACCGACGAAGCTCCGGCTGACCTGCCCGGCGTCACCCCGGATTTCAGGGCGCACGGATCATTGATGCGAGTGGAGAACCTTTGTCGGGATGAGTGCCCGTCACCTGACGTAATTGGTCACTTACTCAGCGTACAGTCGCTTCTATGGAACGTGCTCGCAGCTCCGAATGGCCTGTTGACCGATTCCTGACCGATTGGAATCTGGCCTGTGGTCGACCCAGGCCCCCGGTCCGCCGGTGAAAACGCCCATGGGCATGTGGCTCGGAATCCGCTATCGCAACCGTTTGATGGCGGCGATGCTGTTGGTGTCGTTGCCATTCATGGTTGCACTGGCCAGCTTGTTGACCAGCCAGGCAACGACGAGCCTCACCGCCGCGGGCCAGCTCAAGGGCGTTGCGGTGGCCCGTGCGGTCGCTGTGCGGCTGGAGGACTGGCTCTCGGAGCGCCGCGAGAGCCTGGTGGTGCTGGCCGGCAATTCGGCTGACCGAATGGGCACCCCCGGCACCGCCTCGGCCCTGGAAAAGGTCGACAAGGCGTACGGCGATTTCAACGTCCTGGAGGTCGTCGACCTTTCCGGCAAGGTTCAGGCCTCGAGTCGGCCCGGGGTGTCGGTGGAGACGGCCGGCCAGGACTGGTTCGCCACTGCCGCCGGTGGTCAGCCGGTTCTCACCTCGTTCGTCAAGCGCGGCGACAAAATCGATTGGGTCATTGCCCAGCCGATCATCGGCGCCGGCGGCCGGGCTCAGGGCGTGGTCGTCGGCCAGCTCAACCCGGCAGCGTTGAGCGTTTTGCTCAACCCCGAACTCGACCAGGGCAGCACCGTCGTCGCGGTGGACGCCCAGCATCAACTGCTCTACGACACCACGATGGGCAAGGTCACCGACGACGCCGCCCTGCTGGCCGCCGGCTCGCTGAAAACGATCGTCGACAACGCCGCCACCCGGAAGGCGGCGATCGACACCCAGCCTGGCTCGGCCCGATATGCAGATCTCCGCGGCCGAGACGTGATCGGTGGCTACGACGTCGTCGACGAACTGAAATGGGTACTGCTCGCCGAAGATCCCGCCGGCGTCGTGTTGGCCCCGGCGGTCAGTCAGCGGAACAGGGCGATCTGGATCGTAGCCGTCAGCGCGTTGATCGTGATGGGCGTCGCGCTGCTGTTCGGCACCAGGGAGGCCAAGAGGATGCGCAGCCTCGCCGATCAGAGTGAGACCGCGGGTCTCCACATCAATGCCGCAGCGGCGGAGTTGTCGGCGTCGTCCGACGAGCTGGCCGCGACCACCACCCAGCAGAGCGCCGCCGTCACCCAGGCCACCGCCACCACCGAAGAACTCGCCCGCGCCTCCGCCGTGATCGCCGACACCGTCGACGACGTCGCGCGGCAGACCTCCGAGACCCGACAGATCCTGGAA
>JBBRDH010000097.1:0-20219 GCA_038204125.1 Mycobacteriales bacterium | reverse complement strand
AGCTGACCGCGCTCCACCCCTCGTCGGCACCCGGCGAGCAGGGCCATGCTCAGAATGAGGATGTCACCCACGGGGTACGCGACGGACACCACGAACCCGAAGCTGGAATCACCACCCGCCCGCGTCACTGCCCCCAACGTGGTCGCCCACGACACCGCGACGAGCGACGACACGATGATCCCGCCGTCCAGCAGCCATCGACCACGCGATCCCCGACCGACGATCGTCGGCAACAGCCACAGCCCGGCGACCGCGCCGACCGGCAACAGCAGAAACCCGGCGTCGGCCGCGGACGGGAACGGGGCCGGCCGATGCGCGATGAGCTCGTAGTAACACCACAATCCCTGACCTGAGGCCCACATTCCGGCTCCGACGGCGATTGCCGCCCACCCGGCACGGGCCCTCGCGGTGCTGCGCCGCGCCGCCCACCCCGCACCCGCCGCGGCTGCAACGGCCGCGGCCAGCTGAGCAAGATTGTCCGTGAACACAACCGCTTTCGGACCGCCGGCTTTGAAGCCCAGAGCCAGCCCGAAAGCGACCAGGGCCCCGGCTGCAGCCACCCAACAGGCCCGCAAGGTCGACTTGCGGCTTCGCTGAGCGACGCCGCCGGCATGACGAGGCCGAACCGTGGACATCTCGAACCTCGCGATCTTCTCCGGCCGGTACCGGGCCGGCCCACGACGCGCTTCGTCGCTGCCAAAGCCGTCGACCGGGCAGCAGAGGGTATGAGGTCGGTGCGCCCCCCGGGTCAGTTAACTCGACGCAGCCGGACCGAGCGGCCCGGCCCGCGCGGCGCGGTTCGGTGCCGTCGAAGGTTAGAGGCGGCGGTCATCAAGGATCTCCAGGAGTCGAGGCAGGTTCGAGCTGACAGGTACCACCTAGGTTGACGGACGAACCTCTGCGCAGCCTCTGCGTGGATCCCCGGCCTCAGCCGCCATCCAGGCCCGATTTGAGCCACGCGACCGCAGCGGCTTGGTGAGCGAAGAATTTTACGGGTTGGGCGGTTTGTGGATACCCATCATGAAACCGGCCATTATCCGGTCGACTGCCGAGGTGCCTATCAGGGCGATCCTGCAGGGTTTGGACGGCCCACTGGACACGGGCCAGGCCAATCGATCGACGGACCCGATGGTGGCCAGGTCGGTCAGAATGGGAAGAGGGGTTTCCCGGCACAGTTCGTTGGCCGCTGCCATCGCCTGCCTGGCCTGCGGTTCACTGATTGCAACGCCACGATGCCAGACCATGCGGATGAAGCCGGCGGCGTCCACCGTCATGTCGAATTGTTGTTGTGCGGCACCAGCGCTGCTCATCGGATCCCCTCTGGGCGCCGACCGGAGCCGGACGCCGGATCGGGAGGCCGCGAACGGACTTGGCCGGCGCGTCCCGAAGCTGAGTTTACTAACGACCGCTCACGGGATGCAGGGCAACGGTTCAGAAAGGTCTTGTCGCCGTACTGGTGGGTCCACATTGAGGTCCTGGCTGCGTACGGGCACAGCAGGCGGAAGCTGGTTTCAGAGGAAATTCAGCCCGAAGCCGGTCAGGCTGAGCTCAGGGGAGAGAACCGCGGTCGCTGTCTGGGCGCCGATCCCAATCCACGCACCTTGCCTGGCCTGGTTTGGGTGACCACCGGATCCAGGTGACGGCCGGCCGTGAAAATGAAGTGCTGGTCAGCGGCCTGCCGATGGAGCCGGTCGGGAGACTATGCAGGTGGTCATTTTGACCGAGATGGCTGTCTTCGTCGCGGTGCTGTCGGTCATCGGGGTCATCGGTGGTTTGCCGTCCGGCGGGAACGGGTGGCCGTCGTGCTGGCCGAGACCGCCACTGCGGTCGAGCTGCGGATCACCGACGACGGACCCGGAACACCTGCCGAACTGCTGCCCAGGGTCACCGAACGGTTCGTCCGGGGTTCGAGCGGGCGGTCAACGGTCTCCGGCAGCAGCGGTCTGGGCCTGTCGGTCGCGGCCGGCATCGTCGCCGCCCACCACGGTCGGCTGGCCGTCTCCAGTTCGCCGGCCGGAACGGAGGTGACGCTGCCGCTGCCCGCCACCGCCCCGGACCGCCAGGACGCCGGCACGCCCGCCGGGCAGCCAGTGGTCGCCGGCCTGACCCGGTGCCTCATCGGATGGCCGCAGCTGCTCGATGCGAGAAGCTGGCCGAGGATTTCCTGGGGCAACCGCAACTGATTCGCCACATCTGTAACTACATTTCAGCTATGACCGTTGATTCGTCGATGCCCCCTGCGAGACGTCAAGAACCGTCTCTCGGAGGTGGTCGACCACGTCGAACGTGAGCACGATCGCGTGATCATCACCAAGCACGGCAGACGAGAGGCGGTCGTCATCAGCATTGAAGACCTGGAATCGCTCGAAGAGACACTCGAGGTGGTGGTCCGTCCGAAACTGTTGCGTCAGATCCGCGACAGCCTGGCCGAGGTGGAGGCCGGGGAAGCAGAAATTCACACCAAGGATTGGGCGTCGGCGCTGCTGACCAGCTGACTCGTGGCTTACCTGATCGACTGGACGCCAACGGCACGAGGGAATCTGCGCAAGATTCCGGCGAAGGTGGGACACGAGGCCATCGAATTCGTCTACGGGCCGTTGGCTGAGAACCCGAAGGGGTCGGCACTTTGCGGCTCGACCTCGGCGGGTTGCATACCGCGCGGCGCGGTGACTCCCGTGCCATCTACCGCATCGGCGATGGAGCGGATCGCGTCGACATCGTCGCCATCGACCGGCGTGGTGACATATACCGACCGCAGTGAAGCACCGGAGAAACAAACCGGTCGTTCGAGTCACCGGCTCCGACGGGAATCTGCGAATCGCGTCCACTCTGGATGCGGTTCGGGAGTGCTTGGCCTTTACGCCCCCGCCAACACGCGTTGCGGGTGATGTAGTCGCCCTACTGAAACTTCGGTACTCCGCGGGGCGCTCGTAGCGGCTCGATTGCGTCGGCCATTGCCCGCACCGGGCACCGTCGAGGAATTGCGGCGTGCGTAGAGGGCAACTACCCCAGGGGAGTCGTTGACGAAAACGTCTGGGCCGCGGGGGCTGTCGTCGTTGCGACGGTCTGATCGGTACCGTAAGGGAGACCACAGCCCGCGTTGGAGGAGTCGTTGAAGCCAGCCCCGAGACCGGTTTTCGGGGAGGTGTTCGCCTTCCCGGAGGTGCTGCCGGTTCCGATACGGCTGGAGCTGTCGGCATTGCTGGCAGCGCCCGGCCGGCCCACGGCGATCCTCCCGGGGCAGCTCGCCTTGGCTCCGCTTCCGGACGACCCGGAGGCGTTGGCCGAGATTCGTCGGCTCATCGAGGCAGGTCTACAGACGATCGAGAACCTCGTGAAGCACCGGCTCGACGAGATAGTCCCGGCGGTGGCTCGCGATCCAGCGCGACGGATCGATATGCGCCGGCGAAGCTGCGTCCTCTGCTCGAGAAGCAAGCGGCCGGGGCACCGCTTGCACAGTTCACCGTCCGGCAGATCAGCGGATGGCCGGGCGTCGGGCCGCGGCGGATTGCCCAACTCATCGGCCACGCTGTGGGCGCGGCGTTGGATGTCTTCGCCGAGCAACAGTACGAGCTGTTCTCCACCACGGCCGAGCCGGACCGGCGGCTGACCGCGCTGACGGCCGCATTGGCCACCGGTGGCGACGAGCGCGACCGCGGCGTGTTCGAAAACCTCCTGCTGCGGTTCGGGTCAACTGTGACCCGGCCGGAGTTGGCGGCCGCGCTCGGGATCGGCCCCGAACGGGTCCGGCAGCTGGCGGCGAAAGCTGGGCAGCGGGTTCAGGCCGCGCTGGACCAGGCGCCAAACGTTGTCGGTGAATCCGCCAGGACGGTCTTCGAGCGGCTCGGCGCAGCGGCTCCGCGCGCCGCCGTCGACCAGGCGTTGGCCTCGCTCGGGTTCCCGGCCTTGCCGGACACCCGGTCGCGGCTGCTGCTGTGGATGGCCGGTCCCTATCGGGAGCTCGACGGGCATCCCGGTTGGGTCGCCGTGAACCCGGCGGGCCTGGTCGGCCAGACCCGGCGGCTGATCCTGCAGGACGGCGGGGTGCGTCCGGTCGACCACGTCGCCAAGGATTTGCGCCTCGAAGGCGTTGTCCCCCAACATGTCGGGGATTGGCTGGCCCGGCAGCCGGTCCGGGTCGGCGACGGTCTGGTGGTGGCCACCACCGGAGCGCCGGGTGACGTCGCCGAGCGGGCGCTGCACGCACACGGGCGGCCGATGACCGTTGACGAGATAGCGACGTGGGTGCACGGCGTCCCGGAAGGATTCAAGAAGCAGGGTTTCAAGAAGAAGCGCTCGAACAAGCACGGATTCGAGGAGCTGAGGTCGGCGCCCGACCGGCGGTTCGTGGTCACCGGCGGCGAGACGCTCGCCCTGGTCGAGTGGGGTGCAGATCTGTGACCCGTTCCCGAAGCGCGGGCTCGTGGTGAGGACGGGCTGTGGCCCGGCGATTCGGAGGGGCTGTCTCCGCTCACTACGCTGACCGATACGGGTCCGGGGGTCGGCCCCGTCCCCATCCCGGTCGGTACCGACCGACGGATGAACCTTGCGGGAGAACACACATTGAGCAACCAGGGCATGGAACAGGCGCTCGAGGACATCGAGCGCGCCGCGGACGGGGCGGTCCGGTCCGCCGCCGCCGCGCTGAAGGAGGCCAAGCGGGTGAAGACCGCCGCCGCTTCCGGTGAGCTGCGGACGCTTCGTCAGTCGCTGGACGCGGCGGTCCGGCTGGCCGACGTGGCCGCGGATGAATCCCGTGACCTGCAGCGGAGTTGGACCTTCAATGGCGAGGAATACTTCAGCTCCGGCGGTTACACCGCGGAGGTGCTGGCGCTCGCCGACGAGCAGGACCTGAAGGCCTTCGAATCCGACGAGCGGATCCTGAGCTACCCGGCGATCGTCTCGCTGTCGGCGTCCGACACCGCCGTGTTGATCGACAAGAGCAAGGACCGCAAGGTTCGTCCTTCGGTGCTCGTCCGGACGTTGAAGGCGTTGCAGGCCAAGCCGCCCAAGTTCAAGCCCGAGGCGTACCTCGAGGCCCTGGCCGTGGCCTACGACTTCGTGGTGGCGTCCCAACACGCCGGCTCGGGCGCGACGGTCAAGCTCGCGGACCTCTACCCGGTGCTGACCGTGCTGCCCGGTTCGGCGCGCGAGTACAGCCGGCAGGAACTTGCCCGCGACCTGTACCTGCTCGACCAGAGTGGGGTGACCCGGATCAAGGACGGGCGGGAGCTGCAGTTGCCGGCGAGCGCGCTCACCCGCGGCTCCGGGGTGCTGCGGACGGTGACCAGATCGGGCCAGGAGAAGGTCTACGCCGGCATCAGCTTCACGGCGGGACGCGCATGATTGCCGCCGATGTGTACGCCGACTTCCTGGCCGTCGAGTACCTCGACTCCTACATCGCCGACGGCGGCGCAGCGGTGAAGTTCGTCGTCGCCGCCGACCCTGGGGTGGCCGAACACTTCAGCATCACCATGCGGGAACGGGCGGCCGCGGCCGGTTACGCGACCGTTCGTGTTGACTCGGTCGACGTGCGGGTGCACATGATGGATCAGGTGTTCTTCGACGTCGCCCGGCAGGTCGACTGGGACGCGCTGGCCGCCCACCGGGTCAGGGTCGCCTTCGCCGCCGCAGCCTTCCCGGCGCCGGATGGGGGCGACGACCTCTCGGTGGAGGCGGTGGCCGCCCACCACCAGGTCGATGCCAATGAGCTCAACCGGGACATGACCCGCCAACTGCAGGTGGCCGTGCTCGACGACTACGCGATGGTGCGGGAGTTCCGGGTCGCCATGCTCAGGCTGTGCCAGTACCAGTTGCACACCGGTCAGGTCACCGATGCCGAGCACGACGCGGTTCTGCAGTGGCTCCGCGGGGAACTGCGGCAGATCTCGCTGCTCCGCACTGCGATGATCTTCCGCCGCATCGGACGGCACAACGCCCGTCAACTCCTGTTCTCGCTGGCCCACTGGTTGTCGGTCAACGACCGGGCCGGCCTGCTGTTGGAGATCGACCTGCACAGGTTCGGGTTCGCCAGGAGGCCGCAGCCGGAGGAACGTCACGGGCTCTATTACACGAAGGCAGCGCTGCTCGATGGGTACGAGATGTTGAGGCAACTGGTCGACAACACCGATGAGCTCTCGCACTGCTGTGTTCTGGTCAGCGCCGCGCCCGAGTTCATCAGCGACGCCAACCGTGGTATCGACGCCTACCAGGCGTTGAAACTGCGCATCCACGACGACGTCCGCGACCGCAATCGGGACAACCCCTTCTCCTCGTTGGTCCGGGTGGGGTCCAGATGAACGCCGCCCACACCGGCCACGGTTCCCCGCGCCACGCGGCCGCGTCGCTGTCGAACCGGCGGGCCCTGGAAGCGCTGCGGGCCGGGGTGCCCAACCGCGACGCGGTCGCCGTGCTCGGCTCACATCAGACCGCCGTGGAGGATCGCTTCACCCAGCTGCTCGGCGCGATCGACTCCGGCCCCGGCGGCGAGCCAGCCGGCGGGATGCTGATCGGCGGCGGGTTCGGCTCCGGGAAAAGCCATGTCCTGGAATATCTCTCGCACCTGGCGCTCAGTGCCGGCTTTGTCGTCAGCAAGGTGGTCATCTCCAAGGAGACCGCTCTGCACGACCCGGCCAAGGTGTTCGCCGCGGCGATCGCCGACGCTCGCATACCCGACAAGACGGGGTCGGCCATCGAAGAGATCGCCGGTGGTCTGCGCACCGATTCCGCTCCGTACCGGGCGCTCTACGGCTGGTTGCACAGCGACAACACCGGTGTCGACAGTCGTTTCGCGGCCAGCCTTTTCCTCCACGAGTACGCCAGGGGTGACGCCGAGTTCGCCGACCGGATCGTGCGCTTCTGGGCGGGCGATCCGCTGCCCGTCGCCGACCTGCGTCGCCGGTTGAAGGAGGCGGGCGCCGCCGCGACCTACCGGCTGGCGTCGGTGAAGGAGCGGGACCTTGCGGTGCAACGGTTCCGGTTCGTGTCCCGGCTGATCACCGCCGCCGGCTACCGCGGCTGGGTGGTGCTGCTGGACGAGGTCGAGCTGATCGGCCGCTATTCGCTGCTGCAGCGGGCCAAGTCGTACGCCGAGTTGGCCCGGTGGGTCCGCGGTGACCGCGATGATCCGGATGCCCCGATGGGCGCGGTGCTGACGACGGTCGACGACTTCGAGGCACAGGTGCTCGTCGGCAAGAACGACAAAGAGCTCATCGGAAAGCGGTTGCGGCTCAAAGGCACCAGTGAGAACGAGTTGTTGGCCGGCTTGGCCGAATCGGGAATGCGGGTGATCGAACGCGACCAGATCCGCCTGCAGCCGCCCGACCGGGACGAGCTCGACAGCACCTACGCCAAGCTCAGGCAGGTGCACGCGGCTGCGTTCGGCTGGGACCCACCCGACGTCGAGGGGCTGGAGCGGCTGCCGTCCAACCGGATGCGGCAATATGTCAGGGCCTGGATCAACGAATGGGATCTGCGCCGTCTCGACCCGTCTTACCTGCCCGAGATCGATGTCAGTGACGTGAATGTCGACCTTTCCGAGACCGACGACCCGGCAGTGGACGGCTCCGGAATGAATGACTCGGGCGAGGGTGGTGAAGCGGGTCCGCTGTGACGGCACTGGTGGAGGTGGCCGGCGCGGTCGGGACCGGAAGCCGCACGGCCGCCGACATTCGTGACGCGCTCCGCGCCAGCGGCCGGGTATCGATGACGACTGCCGACGTCCGGCGGGTGCTCGGCACCCATCCGCACCTGTTCCGAGCCGATGCGCAGGAGCGGTGGTGGCCGATCGATCTCGCGCCGCCATCTGCCGGACCCGCACCCGCTGCCCGATCGGCTTCCGGTGGCGGGCCGGAGCTGTACGGCTGGCAGGCCGAGGCGTTGGGCGCCTGGCGGGCAAGGGGCGGCCGGGGCGTTGTCGAGGCGGTGACCGGTACCGGTAAGACGATGCTCGGGATTGCCGCCGCCGGGGAGGAACTCGCGCGGGGTGGGCAGGTGCTGGTGCTCGTGCCCACCCGTGAACTGCTCGACCAGTGGACGCTCGAGTTGACGCGCCATGGTCCGGCCCACGCCAGGATCGGTCGGCTCGGCGGCGGTGACCGCGACGATCTGGGCGGCTCCGACATCGTTGTCGCCGTGGTGAATTCGGCCCGGGACGCCGATCTGCGTCCCCGCCGGCCCGGCGGCCTGCTGGTCGCGGACGAGTGTCACCGATATGGATCGGAAGGAAACCGGGTCGCGCTGGCGGACGGCTTCGCCCGCCGGTTGGGGCTCAGCGCCACCTACGCCCGGGCCGACGATGGGCACCTCACCTGGCTCGATCCCTATTTCGGCGGCACCTGCTTCCGGATGGGTTACCGCCGCGCCATCAGCGACGGGGTCATCGCCCCTTTCACCGTGGCTCTGGTCGGTGTCGACTTCTCGCCGGAGGAGCGGGACGGCTACGACGAATTCACCGCCGTCATGTCGGCCGCGCGGGCCAAGCTGGTCGCGTCGGGGCTGGTGCCGGCCGAACCCGTCGGAGCCTTCTTCGCTGCCATGGCCCGGCTGGCGCGCGGCGATTCCGAGGTGGCGGGGGCGGCGCGCAGGTATCTTTTCGCATTGCAGCAGCGGCGTCGGCTGCTGGCCGAGAGTCCGGCCAAGTCAACAGCTCTCGACGGTCTGGTGCCGGCCCTGCTCGACTGTGACCGGGCCATCGTCTTCACCCAGAGCATAGTCGCGGCCGAAGGCGCGGCCGCCCGCGTACGTCATTCTGGCGTGCCGGCAGCCGCCGTTCACTCCGAGCTCGACCCGGCCGAGCGCCGCGCCGTATTGACGCGATTCGGCGCCGGCGCGCTGAAAGTCGTTGCTGCGCCGCAAGTCCTCGACGAGGGTGTCGACGTTCCAGCGGCGGACCTCGCGGTGATCCTTGCCGCCAGCCGCAGCCGTCGCCAGATGATCCAGCGGATGGGAAGAGTGTTGCGCCGCAAGCCCGATGGCCGCCCCGCCCGCTTCGTCATCGTCTTTGTCAAAGGCACCGTCGAGGATCCGGCGCTCGGTGCGCACGAAGGATTCCTGGACGAGATCACCCCCGTCGCCGATGCGGTCCGGACCTTCCCGCCGGGCGGACCCGAGGAACTCTGCGACTATCTCCGGTCGTCGGGAAAGTGAGCTGGAAGCCCGTATTTCGACTGCCGGCCGGTTTCTGAGGAAGCTCTCAGGGCGCCGACGGCATGCCGACGGATCTGACGCGGCGCACCGATCTCCGGGACGTGGAGCGCTCATCGCCCCCATGTCCATACCCGGCAAACCGTCAATGGCAGTCGGCTGATCCGTGGTCATGGTTGGTTCCACCCGGGGTGGACACGAACTGCCACGTGTAGGAGTCGGACTCCAACCCCATCTTCAGCACGCCGTAACTGGTGTTGTTCTGGTACTGACTGCCGATGATCGTCGGCTTCTGGAAGGGGCGGTGCTCATCGCCGCCGGTGCCAACGACGAATTCCCGGACCCCATGAGCCTGATCGACCTGGCCGGCGGGAGTCAGCGGAAGGAAGCGCTCGTATGAGTGGGAGTGCCCGTTGAGCACGACGTCGACGCCGCCTGCGTAGAGGTCGTCCCACAGCGCGGTATCGGTCGTGGCGATGACCGCATTGCTGTAGTGGCCGCCACCACTGGCGAAGCGAGGAACATGGAAGATCGCCATCGTGCACTTGGTCGGGTTCGCCGCCAGATCGTGTCGGAGCCATTCATCCTGTGCAGAACCTTTGGCGCACTGGTCGTGCGAATCATTGAAGTCATAGGTCCCGCAGTTGGTGTTCAAGCTCACGATGTGCCATGCACCCAGGTTGAAGCTGTAGTAGCCCTTCGTCGGATCGCCGGCGCGGGCACCGAAGTACTGAAAGTAGGACTTGTTGCTTCCACCCTGCCCACCCTCGTGATTGCCTATGGCCGGGTAGGTGATGTCTTTGAACCGACCCCAGGTCGGAATGTAGCTCTCCTGATAATTCTTCGTCGTGCCGTGCTCGTACTGGATGTCGCCGAGTGCCAGCACAGCTGTGGGGTGCATGGCCAGTAACAGATCCGAGGTCGCCTTCTGCTGGCATCCGACCGGATCACCCAGGCCACCATGAAAATGGGCGTTCTTCGGGTCACAGGCGATATCGCCGGCGGCAGCGATGGTCACAGCCTGGTCGGTCGGAGGAGCACCGGAACGTGTCGGGTACGCGGTCGGGGTGGGGTTCGGGGGCGCCGACCTGGTTCCCAACTTCGGGGTCTCGATGTCGTCCGAACCTTCAGGCGGCGAGTCGGCGGAGGACGTTGCTGTCGTGGACCGAGCCACCGTCAACTGCGCTGTCGGAGCCGGCCGAGTCGCCGGAGCCGTCTGGCCCGGGCGTCCGACGGCAGTCAACCCGCAGCCGCTGACGACAGTCAGGGCGATGACGACAGCGGCCGCGGCGCCGTGGGCTCTGCGTTTCAAACGATTCCCTCGCGTCTTGAAGAGGTTGGCCAAGACCGCATCAGCCACTTGAGTACCAAGAACGATAAGCGACATCCCAGACCAGATCCCAGCTGCGTACAGGACGGTTGGCCCAACCGGACGCTTCTGAGCGAGCCGGGCGGTGCGATCCCGCCCGCCCACTCGGCTTCGCGCACGGCCACCAAGAATTTCGTTGGCATCGCGGGCGGACTGACCCCCCGAGTACGACGTGGTGTTCAGTGCGCGGGGCTCGGTGTGTCGACGGCCGGGTACCGAATCCCGCACGGTGTCCGGCGCAGTACAGATGGTCCGCGATTACCTCGACATCGACGGACACGACGAAGCCTGCACCGCGTCAGCCGGATCACCCAGGAACGGGTTGCTGACACCGTGCGTCGCCATCACTGGGCCACGCACTGGCCGCCCCCGTGAGGACCTCAGCCGCTCATGTACCCGATCCGCGCGGTGGCGGCGGTGATCAATGCGCCCATTCCAGGGTGGTTGAGCGGGAGAGACAATTCCGGCGTAGTCGGGAACGAGTCCGCGCTGGGCAGGAACAGCGCCGCGGCGTCTGCGCCGGTCATCGACGAGGTGTAGAGGATGCTCGACCACTTGCGGATGGACTGCGATTGCGTGAGCCCACCGTCGACACACCGCGTGTGGGCCGGTGTTCAGCACGTGCCAGGCGCCGCGGCGGATTTGCCACTGCCCGCGGATGTCGAGCAGGCGCAGGTTGCGGGCCGGCTGCCACGCCGTCAGCGTGGGCTCGTTGGGCGCGGCGGGTTGGCCGACGCGGCCGCCTTGGAAGGCTTCAGCCAGTGCCGTGTCCAGGTCGGCCGCCGCGTACAGAACGGCGTAGTCGGAGTGGTGCCGGGACGGTGGCGGGTGCGGGTCGAACCAGGTCGGCGCCGGACCGAAGTGCCGAAGTTCGTGCCAGGGCAACGCGAAATTACCGACAGTGCTGTGGATTCGGACCAATAACGAATGCGGCCAATCGGCCGGATCTGAGTCGGCGATGGTGAGCGCGGCCGGTGGATTCCGCGGCAGCTTCACCACGCGTACAGGTACTCGATCAGCTGCACCACCGGCGCCGTGCTCTGACCGGCGATCAACCAATCCCGCGGGCATACCGCGCGCCCGTCGAGGAACAGCTCGTCGGTTGGTTCGGTCATGACCCGCTGAATCGTCACCGCCGATGTTCCCTCCGGAATCGACGCGATGACGGTTCGCAGGTGCGGGATCGGGCCGGCGTCGTCGGCCAGCTGCCATCGGGGGCAGCAGCCAGCTCCGACCGACTTTGACCCCGTACAGTGATCCGTCGGCGATAGCGCCCCGGATCCGGACAACGGACCGGCCCAGCCTGGCGGCCACGTCCGCGGCCGGGAGCAGGACCGAGTTCGCGGTGACCAGATCAGCGGCCGTCTCGACCACCGTCCGGCCGGTCGGCAAGTGATCGGCCAAGTCCATTTCGGGCACACCGATTCGGGTCAATACGTTCCGGTCATGACGGGACAGCGCCCGCGGATCTGACGCCACCCTCACCCGCAAGGCGTGAGCGAGTTGATCGGCGAATCATCGACACCGATACCGTCGCCGTACGTGCGCAGAACTTCCTCGACGGTCGTCATCGATCGCACCTCCACTCCGAGTGATCATCCATATATAGATGATCGCTGACTTGCTCGATGCTGTCGTGATGGGACTGAACGGTTGCGGCAGCTCGGCTGCACCTCGAAGCCAGCGCCTGAACCTGGGGACCAGGGAAAAGTTCGTCGAGATCGCACGATCCAAACCTGAAGGGCCTGGCGCGGGACATCATCGACCACTTGATCGAATATCCTGTCGTCACCGTTCCTGCGTTGGTCAACACCACCGCGGCAAGCTTCCCGGCGGTCAACGCAGCCGTGAACAAGCTGGTCAAGCTCGGCATACTGCGTCCCGTCGGGAGTTACCCGCGCCGGTTCTTCGCGGATGACTTGCTGAAATCCTCGTCGTAGACGACCCGATACGGCACCGACCCGGTGCCGCTATGGCGGACGCCGAATTCGCCGACCGGATCGTCGAATTACTGAACCTTCAGCACATGCGGACATTGGCAGGGACCTCCACGTACTTGCCCGCGACGACGCCCGCCGTCTCGAACCGAATATGAAATCCAGGTTGAAATCCCTTTGGTCCACACGCTGGCATAAAGAGGCGTAGGGAGCTATTGGACAACGTTTGCCGAAATACCCCGGGTGACAACAAGTCGGTGGATATCGTCCGGGTCACTGGTCAGGATGGTGTCGCCGTGCTCCGCAATATGGACTACGTGCGCATCTACCACGTCCGCTGAGCTGTTGCGGCCGAGCAGCTCTCCGAGCCTCCGTCCAGTCGCTTCGTCGACAGGCACCGCGTCGACACCACGCAGAATTCTTGCCAGGTGTACTTGTCGGCTGCCATCGCGCCAGGCCTGTGCGATCACCAGGGAACTGGTTCTGATCGGGACCCGTTCGCGGTGAGCCACTCGGAGCAGTGCCGCGACTCGCCGGTCACCGCGGTCCACGGCGATCAGCGCCCCGGTATCAAGGATGAGTGACAGGTCAGGCCCGCTTCTGATGGACGCCAATAAGTTCCGTGGCGGCGTCGTCGAGTTCGTTCTCGGTCAGCGGGCCGAAATCCGCTTCCCAGATGTCCAGGGCAGAACCGAGTCGTTGGTTGCGGAGGTGATCGGCGGCTGCAGCGCCGAGCCAGTTCGAGACGCTGACACCGGCCTTCGCGGCGGCATCCCGGACAGATTTGCCCAGTTCCGGGTCCATCGTCACCGACAATCGGTCCACATTCATGCATATCAGCGTATCACATACGGGCGTATGCGTCCCGGGGAGCAGTCTCAAGCTCAACCCGATGATCTGGCCGCCATGATCCCAGCGGTGCTCGACCTGGCGGTCACCACGCATTTTCCGACCCTTTGCCGGCCAACGAGGGCCAGACGGTTATCCCCGACCTCCGATAGTGTCGCCAGGAGAGGCATTGACGACTCGCTGGGTGGGGGAGGGCTTTCAATGGCGCAGGCGGACCTGATTTCCGCGGTTCTCGAGTTGGCGTCCGACGACGACACCCTGACCGAGCGCGTGCAGTTGCTGATCCTGGGCGCACTGGACAGCGATCAGGGGCTGGAGGATGCGCTCGGCGGGCAGGGCCAGACGATTGCCGAGGTGACCGCTGTTCAGCAGCCTCCGACCCCGATCGGCGCCTATCTGAGATCGGTGAAGGTTGCCGGGTTCCGAGGGGTCGGACCGGAGGTCACGGTGCGTTTTCATCCCGGTCCCGGACTCACCATTATCGCCGGCCGGAATGGGTCGGGTAAGTCGTCCATTGCCGAAGCGCTGGAGATGGCGCTGACCGGCAGCAATTACCGGTGGGACCATCAAAAAACCGCGGTCTGGACGGCCAATTGGCGAAATCTGCACGGCAAGGTGCCGGCCGAGATCCGGGTGGAACTCGCCGAGGATGGCAAGGGGATCACCACGATCGGCGTGGATTGGTCCTCTGATGCTGGCCTGAGGGAAGGCACGTACTGGGTGCAGCGACAGAGCGAGAAACGTCGGCCCGGGCGCGAAACGCTCGGCTGGGAAGGACCTTTGGACCTGTATCGACCGCTGCTGTCCTACGACGAGGTCGGCGGCGTCCTCGAAGGTACCCCCAGCGGTCTCTACGACAAGCTGCACAGCCTGCTCGGACTCGAGCCGATCACGGAGGGTCAGACGCGGTTGGCCGCGGCCTCCAGGAGGCTGCAGGCACCAATTGCTGAGGCGAAGACTTTTCACACGGAATTGAAGTCGCTGCTGGGGCATTCGGCCGACCCGCGCGCGGCGCAGGCGTTGAAGTTGCTGGCGAAGCGCGCACCGGACCGGGCGGCCGTGCAAGCGCTCGCCACCGGAAGTCCGGGTGTACCGGGCGGGCAGTTGGACAAGCTCCGGGGGCTGGCCCAGATCAGCTGGCCCGCTCCGGCGGACGTGGAACTGGCCGCCGACGAATTGCGATCGGCGGTGGGCGGGTTGGCCGGATTGGCGAGCCTGGCCACGCAACTATTGGCGAGTCGGTCACGGCTGTTGACGCAGGCCCTGGAAATGCACCGCGCACATGGGGAGATCGATTGCCCGGTCTGTGGTGTCGGCCGCCTGGACGAAGACTGGGCGTTCGCGACCCAGGCGGCACTGGATGTCGACCGATCGCAAACGGCGGGGCTGCGGGCCGCGCAGGACCGGCTGGATGCGGCTCGCCGTGATGCGCGTCGGCTTGTCGACGGGGTGCGACCGTTGCCGTTGATCGACGACGCCGAGCTCACCGAATACGACGCGGCGGCGCAGGCGCAGGCGGTCTGGTCTTCGGCGCCGGCCGAAGATCTCGGGCTCGCAGATCATCTGGTATCTGCCGCCGCCCCCCTGGCGGAGTCGTATGGGCCGCTGCAGGATCAGGCGCGGCAGCTGGTGGCCGCCCGGGAAGACCTGTGGGCACCGCTCGCGCTCCGTCTCGGCCAGTGGGTTGGGCTGGCTTCCGCGTCGGCCGAGTCTGCGCCCTTGGTCGCGGACGTGAAGTCCGCGGCGGAGTGGTTGAAGGCCCGGGCCGGTGACCTGCGCAATCAGCGGCTCGCCCCGCTGGCCGACCGGGCCCGCGCGATCTGGGCGCAACTGCGGCAGGAGAGCAACGTCGACCTCGGCGCGGTCCGGCTCGAAGGACAGATGACCTCCCGCCACGTCGAGTTGTCCGCCGAGGTCGACGGCGTCGCCGCCGGTGCGCTCGGGGTGATGAGTCAGGGCGAGCTGCACGCTTTGGCCCTGTCGCTGTTCCTGCCCAGGGCCACCGCGCCGGAGAGCCCGTTCCGGTTCATCGTGCTGGACGACCCGATCCAGGCGATGGACCCCGCGAAGGTCCAGGGTTTCGTGCAGGTGCTGCAGGAATTGGCGGTCGATCGGCAGGTGATCGTGCTGTCCCACGACGATCGGCTGCCCGCGGCGGTGCGCCGCGCGAAGGTGAAGGCCGCGATTTTCGAGGTGACCCGCAACGCCGGCTCCGGTGTCACGATCACCGAGTCCTCGCACCCCGCCTCCCGGTATCTCGACGATGGGTTCGCCCTCGCCCAGGATGACGGGGTGCCAGCGGATGTGAAAGGCCGGGTGATCCCCGGTCTGTGCCGGATGGCGTTGGAGACGATTGCATTCGAGGTATTCGAATCCGGGGTGATTGCAAAAGGCGGCACGCGCCAGGCCGTCGAACAGGAATGGGCCGGGGCGTCCCGGCTCCGCCAGCGTCTGGCCCTGGCTCTGCACGGCGACAAGTCGGCGGTGATCACGAAATGGCTGGTCACCGGCCGACATTCGGAGGCGTTCGAGGTCTGCAACCGGGCCGTCCATTCGGGTTCGGTCGGCGATCATGCCGAGGAAGTCCGCGCGGTCCGCTCCACGATCAAAGACCTGCGGGCTCGGCTGTGACCGACCTGCTGGCGGTGGCCGAGTCGGTGCTGGACGGCACTGTGTCGGTTCCGGGTGGGCACGCCCCGCGCGCCGCTGCGGTGCTCGCCCGGCAGGCGTTCGAGGAGCTCGTCGACCAGCAGTGCCTCGCGGTTGCCCCTGGGCTGGTTGGGCCATCCATGCGGTCGAAGCTGATCATCCTCAGTGCGCTGGTCGATCCGGAGGGAGGGGAGCGAGCCCAGGCAGCCTGGGCCGGGTTGAGCCAGTCCTGCCACCACCACTCCTATGAACTGCAACCCACCGCCTGGGAGGTGCGGGATCTGATCGCGCTGGTGAGAGGACTGACACCAGCAGTCGCAGCTACGAGTTCCGGGGCCAGCGGATCACACTAAAGTATGTTGGAAGTGACTATAGTACGAGACGTGAACCTGTCCGATCCGATGTCCGCTGTGGTGCCGTCTCTCGACGCCGCCGTGCTACGCGTGCTACGAGGAACCAATGCGCCATTGACCGGGGCTGAGATTCATCGGCTATCGCGATGGGGTAGCTACGCCGGCGTGCAGAAGGTGCTCAACAGATTATGCGAGCAGGGAATCGTCAGGAGGCAGTCAGCTGGGCGAGTTGGGCAGTTCATCGGAAACCGTGCACATCTTGCTTGGCCCGCGGTGGAGATCCTTGCCGGCTTGAGTGAGTCTCTGATTGCGAGGATTCGGCGGGAGATCTCAACGTGGAAGATTGCACCGGTGGCGGCATTTCTCTTCGGTTCGGCTGCGCGAGGGGACGGGAATCTTGGCTCCGACGTCGATATCTGGCTGGTCAGACGTCAACTGAATCCCGAAATGAACCCGCTCTGGGAGGACCAATCATTCGTATTGTCGGCCCACATACTCGACTGGACCGGCAATCACGCATCGATTCTCGAGTCGCCTGTTGACGACGTGGCAGGCATGGCCACGGCGAAAGCGCCCATCCTCGATGAGCTTCGTCGTGACGCGGTCGCGCTGGCCGGGCTCGAGCTGAGCGAATTGCTGAGGTCAGTTCGTTGAACCCTGGTATCGGTCGCACCCGAACCGCAACGATGGCGGACGGCCAGCGACGGCTCGAAATCGCCCGCAGATACTCGGAGATGGCTGAGATCACCGACGTGGACCAGGCAGATCCCCCCACGAGAGCGGTGGCGGTCGGCTTGGCTGTACTGGCAGGCATCGCCGCGTCCGATAGTGCCTGCATTGAATTCATGCCAATCCGGCCGTCGGCGGCTGGGGGCGGCGCAATCAGGTGCAGATCGATCTGCTGTTCAGCGATACGTGATTCATAACTCCCAGCTGCCTCGTGCGGCTGGGTGGGAGGCCTTGCTACGGCGGGGTTTCTGCTTTCTTCTGCGCTGGACTACGCAAACCCCGCTCTGCGGTTCCTGTCGAAGGACGTTATGTCTCCGCTGGCGCCGCTGATCAAGTATTTGAGCACCCCCAAGCGCGCAGCCCGGGTGATCACCACGGTCCTGACGGACCAGAAGACCGGCACAGGCGTCTATTTCGATGAGAACGGCAACCCATGCTCGGCTCCGCGCAGGTGCGTGACCCCGACTTCCAGGATCGGGTGGTGGCCGAGACCCGGGCGCTACTCGCCACCGTCCCCAGTAGGAGTAGGTAGCACCATTTCAACCCTGGCCGTTTGTCAAGAGGCCCGCAATCAATTGCCGATCAGTAGGGCGACTCCTGCGTTCCGACCCGCAGCGGCCAATTTCGCGTCGAGTGTGGCCAACGGTGCACCGAGTCGCTCGGCGAGATGCAGGTAGGCGGCGTCATACGCGCTCAAGCCGTGCCTGCGGCCCACGCCCACGAGAGTGCCCATGTCGAGCACAGAGGTGTCCAGTCGGATCGGAAGCTGCTCGAGCAGCCCGATGAACCAGGTCGCTTGAGCTTCCGTAATCCGCCTACGACGTTCGGCAACGAGCAGTACGTTTGCGACCTCCAACCGCCACAGACTGGGCACAATCGCTTCCTCGCTGCCCAGTCTGTCCAACACGGCTTCCGTGTGACCGGTCACCTCGTCCTCGAAACACCAGGCCATGGTCACTGACGTGTCGATCACCATCGCCATCAGCGTCGCCCCTCGTCGATCATCCGGCGGACCGACATCCGGCCGAGGCGTACGCCGCGGCGTCCTTCGCGCAGGGCGGCAACAATTTCACTCGCCGGAGCGGGTTGAGCCTGGACCGGAATCAGCCGGGCCACCTCGCGTCCGTGCTTGGTGATCGTCACCGTTTCACCGAGTTCAACCTGGTCGAGGATTCGAGGAAGATGGGTCTTCGCCTCGTAGGCGCCGATCTTAGTCATGCGTGCAGACTAGTCTGCAACTGGTCTGTTCGTACTCGTCGTTGTGTGGGGTGTGCGTCGACCGGCGGATTGATCCGCGCTCACCGCACAAGCAACGGGCGTGCCTCACAGGTTGGTGGCCGGCGCGCCATAGCTCAGCACAACGCCGTCTGCTGTCAGCAGCTCTATTTCCTCTGCGTTGGCCTGTGCAAGGAGGATCCTGTCGAACGGGTCGTGATGGATCGGCGGTAGTGCAGCGACTGCCAAGACGTGGTGCCCACGGACCGGGAGCTCCTCATAGTTGGCGAGGAGCGCCCTTGATCGCAACCTGTCGGCGTCGACCCGAAAATCGGCACGCCCGAGCGCGGACTTGATGACGATTTCCCAAATGCTTGCCACGCTGAAATAAATTGTGGAGCTTGGGTTATCGATTGCCGATCGCATACCGGTTGTCAGCTTTGGCGAGTTCTGCGCAGCCCAGAGCAGGACATGCGTGTCCAGTAGATAGGTCACGAGCCTGAAGTGAACGTTGATTCGATCGCTTGGGAGCCCAGCTGATCGAAGTCGTCGGGGACGTCGATGTCTAGGAGGAATCCAAACCGGGGCACGGGTTCGTGGTCCTTGATAGGCGTCACCCGCGCCACAGGTCGGCCATCGCGGGCGATCACAAACTCCTCTTCGACCAGCTTGGACAGGTGCGTCTTTGCCTCGTGCATGTTGACGGTCCGCACCACGATGCCTCCCGATCGTTCTCGGCTGCTGGTTAGTCCGGTTAGTCTACACTGAGCTGCGGCGGTCTGCTCATTGAGTTGAAGTCGGCAAAATCCTGTAGTGGGTTGCTCCAGTAGCCGACGGACAGCCTCCGCCGTCGAGTGATCCGCCATGGCACTAGCTGAACCAGTTCGGACCCGCCGGCCGGCCCGGTTCACTCGGAGCTCCGGTCGCCCTGCCGTCGACCATGCCCTCGTTCGGCGAATCGGGCGGACGACAGGAGGCTGGCCCGAAACCGCTCCGTGGCGCCATCGGGCGCTTCGGCCGTCTCGAGTTCAGTTGGGTCACCATGTTGAACCGTTTACCAATCCGTTACGTTTGAAGTGTGAGTTGATCTGAAGCCGACCTCGAAGGAGTCCATTGATGGTGATCCGCAGAACCGTCCGTTCGCTGACAGTCGCGCTGCTGGCGATACTTACGGCGTTGTCGCTGGTAGGGCCGGCATCGGCAGATTCCGATCGCTCCCACCACGCCACCTTCCCGGATCGGATCCAGCTACCCATCGGCTTCCAGCCCGAGGGCATCGCGATCGGGCGGGCCGCGACCGCGTACTTCGGATCGCTCGCCAACGGCGACATCTACGCCGCGAACCTGGCCACCGGAACGGGCAAGGTCATCAGCAAGGGGCCGGGCACCCCGTCGGTGGGTCTCAAGGTGGACAAGCACAACCGCCTGTTCGTGGCGGGCGGACCGGCCGGCAATGGCCGGGTCGTGGACGTCAGGTCCGGTCGGATCCTCGCCAGCTACCAGTTCACCACCGGGGCCAGCTTCATCAACGACGTCGTCCTCACCCGCTCCTTCGCCTGGTTCACCGACTCGTTCAACGCCCAGCTGTACGGCGTCCCGTTGGGCGGCAAGGGGCTGCCGGCCGCGGCTGCCGTGGTGACCCTGCCTCTTCGCGGTGCGTGGGTGCAGACGCCTGGCGCCTTCAACGCCAACGGCATCGCAGTGACGCCGGATCGGCGGGCGCTGCTGGTGGTGCAGTCCAACACCGGATTCCTGTTCCGCGTCGACCCGCACACCGGCGTCGCCAGCCGGGTCGACCTTGGTACCGCGCTGCTGACCGACGGCGACGGCCTCCTGGTGCGGGGCAACACGTTGTACGCGGTACAGAACCAGCTGAACCAGGTCGCGGTGATCATTTTGAACGACTCCGGGACCCGAGGACGTCTCACCTCCACGCTGACCAGCCCGGCCTTTGACGTGCCGACCACCATCGCC